>MHGR01000023.1 GCA_001805655.1 Omnitrophica WOR_2 bacterium RIFCSPHIGHO2_02_FULL_52_10 | reverse complement strand
GCAGGGCGCGCGCCACCGCCATGCCGATGATGCCCGCGCCGATGATCACATAGTTGTATTTGGTCTTCATAGCGCCATTGTACAATAAATCGTAAAAAGCGGATAATAAATTGACGGAAAGTTTGCGTTTGACTAAAATTAATGACGAAGGGACGACTTTGGAGTGCGGGCGCGCCTTTGAGCGCTGCCGGCAGGCGCTGATGAAAAAATTTCCTTACGCCCGGAATGCCCCGTTTGTGATGACCGTGAAGCCGGGGAAGTATGCCTGGTGCTCCTGCGGGCAATCGAAAAAACAGCCGTTCTGCGACGGCTCACACAGCGACACGGGGATGTATCCCGTCCTTACGGTCATCGAGGAGGAGAAACAGGTGGCGTGGTGCGGGTGTAAATGCAGCGAGCACGCGCCGTTTTGCGACGGGATGCATAAGAGTCTTGGATGATTTTTGTTGCTCGGAACTCGTCGCTCGTTTCTCGAGCGACGAACTGTTCGGCCCTTCAATGCGGTCTTCGACCGCTCGTGCTAAGGGTGGGCAATATCGGGTCACGAGCAACGAGCGACCAGCAACGAACAACGACTATCCGAAGAACTTATCCCCCACCGCCCAGTTCGACCCCTGGACCTCGTCAATGACCAAATAGGTGTGGTCTTTCGCCTTCCCGGCTACCTTCAGCAGGGTGTCCGAAAACTGCTTGGCGATCTCTTCTTTTTGCTTTTTGGTTAATGTGCCCACGACTTTTAAATTGATATAAGGCATATTGAACCTCCTTTAGTCGAAATTCAAGACTTGTAGGGAACGCACAGTGTGCGTTCCCTACGTTCATTTCTCTAGTAAATATATCCCCACATTCGAAAACAGATTCCGCCGGAACCGGACGGCCCGGTTGCCGACAATCCCGACCTCTTTGAGAATCTTAATCTTCTCCCCCCGGCAGAAATAACGGAAGTCCTTGAGGCTTAAAAAGCGCAGGTTGGGCGTGTCGTACCACTGATAGGGCAGCTCCTTGGTGACCGGGACCCTGCCCCAAAAAAAGATCTGCAGCCGCGCCCACGAATGGCAGAAATTAGGGATGCCGACGATGACCTTTTTGCCCACGCGCAGGGATTCGAGGATCACGCGGCGCGGGTTGAGCACCTGCTGCAGGCTCTCGTGCAGGATCACGTAATCGAACCGTTTATTTGAATAGTCTGCGAGGCCGGAATCGATGTCGCCGTGCGAGACCGTCAGCCCTTTGGCGACGCATTGGTAAATCGCCTTTTCGTCGATCTCGATACCGGTTCCGTGGCAGCCTTTTTCCTGAATCAGGCGCGACAGCAGAGTTCCGTCCCCGCAGCCTAGGTCCAAGACCTTGGAGTTGGGCTCGATCAGCCCCATGATGACCTTGTGGTCAAAGCGCAACTGCGGCGACCGGCCGGTGGCCGGCGCGGCTTCCTTATTTTTATCCTGCTCCGACATGCGCGGCCTTCCGTATCCGGTTCAAAAAGTGGGTGATGAGATTGGACTGCCCCTCCACCTCCACCAAAAAGGCGTCGTGGCCGTAGGAGCTGTTGATTTCGATGTCCGAAACGTCGATGTCGTTGGCCTTGAGGGCCTTGACTATCTGTTTGGATTGGTACGACGGGTAAAGCCAGTCCGACGTAAAGGAAACGATCAGAAAGCTCGCCGTGGCCGGCGCGAAGGCGTCGACAAGTTTGCCATCCTCGGCCAGGTCGAAATAGTCCAGCGCCTTGGAAAGGTACAGGTACGAATTCGCGTCGAAACGCTGGACAAAGCTGTCCGAGCGGTATTTGAGGTAGTTTTCCACCTCAAAATCATGAGTGAAGTCGTAGCCGAGCTTTTCCTTGCTGATGAGCTTGCGGCCGAATTTTTCCTCCATCGATTTTTCGCTCATGTAGGTGATGTGCCCGATCATGCGCGAGACTGCCAGGCCGCGCGCGGGCACCGACTTGCCGTAATAATCGCCGCCCTGCCAGTCGGGGTCGGACATAATGGCCTGGCGGGAGACCTCATGCAGGGCAATCTGCTGGGCGCTGTGGCGTGTGTTGGCCGCGATGCAGATCACCGACCGCACGGCCTGCGGGTACGTCACCGCCCACTCCAGCGCCTGCAGGCCGCCCATGGAACCGCCGGCGGCGCACAGCAGCCGGGGGATGCCGAGATGGTCCAGCAGCAGTTTTTGCGTCAAGACCATGTCTTCAATGGTCACGACGGGAAAGCTCAGGCCGTAGCGCTTGTTCGTCTTGGGGTTGATGGACGCGGGGCCGGTGCTGCCCATGCAGCTGCCGATCACGTTGGAGCAGATGACGAAATATTTATCGGTGTCGAAGGCCTTGCCCGGCCCGATCATGGGGTCCCACCAGCCCGGCTTTTTGGCGTCTTTATGCCAGCCGGCGGCGTGGGCGTCACTGGTCAGGGTATGGTAGACCATGATCGCGTTGGACTTGTCCTCGTTCAAATTCCCGTAGGTCTCGTAGGCCAGCGTGATCGGCCCCAGCCTGGCCCCGCTTTTGAGGACGAGCTCGTTGGGCGGTGCGCAGAACGTGGCGTATTGTGTTTCGACAAAGTCGGTAGGCTCTGGGGTCATTTCAAGAGGTTTTACGAATTGGTGTAGTGGAACATGGCCTCAATGCACTTCTGGGCCTTTTGGCGCGTTTCTTCACCGATATGCACATAATCGATCGGCATGGGGTTCTTGAGGACGCGCAGGATGTTTTCCAGCGTGTTCGACTTCATGTAGCGGCACAGGGTGCAGGAGCCCACCAGCCGCTTGTCCGGGAATTCTTGCTGCAGCCGGGCGGACAGGCCGCATTCGGTCAGCATCAAAAATTCTTTGGCGGTCGTGGTGAGCATATAATCGAGCATTTGCGAGGTGCTGCCGACAAAGTCAGACTGGTCGCAGATTTCCGGCTTGCATTCCGGGTGGCTGACGACCTTGACATCCGGGTATTCGAGGCGGATTTTGAAGATCTGGTCCGGATCGTATTCCTCGTGCACGTAGCAGGTCCCGTTGTAATAACGGACGTGCTTGTCGGCCTTGCGGCGGATCATCTCCTTGACCAAATTGCGCCCCATCAGCTGATCGGGCAGAAAATAGATTTTGTCGTTCGGGATGTTCTCGACGATGTCATAGACGTTGGCGGAGGTCACGCACACATCGCATTCGGCCTTGACTTCCGCGGTCGTGTTGATGTAGCAGACAAACGTGAATTCCGGGTAGGCCTTGCGCAGCGTGCGCACCTGCTTGGCGTTGATGGAATCGGCCAGGGTGCAGCCGTCCAGGCTCGCGGGGATCAGGACTTCCTTTTCGGGATTGAGGATCTTGGCCGTTTCGCCCATGAAGCGCACCGCCGCGAACACGATCGTGCCCGCGTCGGTTTCCAGGGCGTTTTTGCTCAGGGCGTAAGAGTCGCCCACGTAATCGCCGACCCCGTAGATGATCTCGGGGGACACGTAGGAATGCACAAGGATGACCGCGTTTTTTTCGCGTTTGAGCTCATTGATTTCATTGATCAGCGGCACCAGTTCTTCGCATTTCTTCAGCGAATAATGGCACACGCTCCCCCCCACCTTGATGTTTTTCAGGCGCTCATATAATTCCTGCGCTGTGATGTGATCGGCAACGAGCATGTTTGTCCTTGTGTCGTATTATTGAGCAGGGGCGACCCGATGGGTCGCCCCTACGTCATTACATTAAATGTGGATATTGGCAATAACTATATACTAAAATAATACGATATTCAAGGGTTTGTTGAGCGGAGAATTTTCTGGGAGGTCATGGTGCTGATGCCCTGTTTGGTCATTTCCGTGGCGGCCAGGGCGGCGGCCTTCTTTCCGTCCACCGCGCGGCAGGCGTCCTCAATCACAAAGGTGTTGAAGCCGTGGCCGCGCGCGTCCAGGGCCGTGGCCTTGACGCAATAATCGGTGGCCAGGCCGGCCACGTACACGTCGGTCACGCTTTTTTTCCTTAAATATTCGGCCAGGTCGGAGTTGGTGGCCTCGAACGCGGAATAGCCGTCGTCTTTGCTGCCGGTACCTTTATAAAAAATCTTCTGGATTTTGCCGTCATCCAGGCTGGGGTGAAAGGCCGCGCCCTTGGTTTCGCGTACACAGTGTACGGGCCATTTTTTAAAGTGCGCCGTGTCCTTGGGGTGCCAGTCCCGGGAGGCGACCACGACATCGAAAAGTGCGGCGATCCGGTTAATCACCGGCACCACGGCGTCGCCTTCGGGGACGGCCAAAGCGCCGCCGGGGCAAAAATCATTCTGGACATCAACGATGATGAGCGCGGTCATTTTGGTTTCTGGCCTGCAGGATTAAGTCGATTTTATGCTCGTACAGGGAGCGCTCGAAACCTACGGGATACGCGTGCGGGTTGATGAAGCGCTTGAGGCTCTGGTCGAAGCGGCTTAAGGATTCAAGGGTGTGGGCGCGCATCTGGCCGATGTCCGGGCTTTTATACACGCATTGGCCATTGGCGAAGACCGGCACCAGGAGGTCCTCATGCTCCAGGCCGGGCGGGATTATCTTTTTGCGTGTCATGTCCGCCGGGTCGATGATCGTGAACTCTGAGGTGCCTTCCAGGCGCACGTCAAAGACCGCGTCGGCGACATTTTTGCGGTCCTTGGAGAAGCGGCGCACCTGCAGGATGCCCGGATGGGAGGTCTTGCTCTGGTTCTCCGACAGCTTAATCTTGTCCTCCCACTGGCCGCCCGCCGTCTTGATCGCCGAGAGCTTGTAAATGCCGCCCAGCGCCGGCTGGTCGTAACAGGTGGCGAGCTTGGTCCCGACACCCCACACCGAAATTTTGGCGTCCTGGTCCTTGAGGCTTTCGATGATGGTTTCATCCAGGTCGTTGGTGGCCACGATGCGGGTGTCGTTGAACCCCGCCTCGTCCAGCATCCGGCGCGCCTGCTGGCTTAAATACGCCAGGTCGCCGGAATCGATGCGCACGCCCAGAAGCTTTTTGCCCTGCGCCTTGAGCTTTTTGCCGACCGTGATGGCGTTGCGCACGCCGTTTAACGTGTCATAGGTGTCCACGAGGAAATGGCAGTTGTGCGGCATGGCCTTGGCGTATTCCTCAAAGGCCTCCAGCTCCGTGGGGAAGGACATGATCCAGCTGTGGGCGTGAGTGCCCTTGACGGGTATGCCGTACAGCTTGCCGGCCAGGACGTTGGACGTGGCCGCGCAGCCGCCGATATACGCCGCGCGCGCCGCCACGACCGCGCCGTCATACCCCTGCGCGCGGCGCAGCCCGAATTCCAGCACCGGATCGCCCTTGGCGGCGAAACACACGCGCGCGGCCTTGGTGGCAATCAGCGACTGGAAATTGATGATGTTTAAAAGCGGCGTTTCCAGCAATTGGCCCTGCAGAATAGGCCCGGTGACGCGCACAAGCGGCTCGTTGGGAAAGACCACCGTGCCCTCTTCCACGGCCGCGACGTCGCACTCGAATTTCATGCGGCCCAGGAACTTGAGGAAGGCGTCGTCAAAAAGCGGCCGGTCCTCCCCTTCTCTTAATGTGGCCAGGTAGCGCAGGTCGTCGTCATCGAATTTGAACCGCGACAAAAAATTCACGGCCGTCTGCAGGCCGCAGGCAATGGTGAAACCGCCCTTGAACGGGTTCTCGCGGAAATACAAATGAAAGACCGCCTGCTTGTTGTGCGTGCCGGACTTCCAGTAGGTATAGGCCATCGTGAGTTGGTAGAGGTCGGTGAGGAGGGCAAGGGATGATGGATTAGGCATAACAGTTATGGTTATTCGTTGCTGGTTGCTCGTTGTTCGTTCACTTTTTTGATTAAATTCATGATCATCCGCGATTCATGGTCTAATTTTTCAACCAGTGCATCTCTCTCACTTTGTCCAATATATCCCAGGTCATTTCCGATTTCGACTTGTGTTTCTAGTTCAGCGCATGAACCTAATGAAATATACAGAAACCGGCGGTATTCATTATTATTAAACCTGTTAAACCCTTCGGCGATATTTGAGGGTATGGAAACGGAGCACCTTCTCATTTGAGTCGTTAACCCGAATCGCTCATCATCCGGAAAAGTTTTCGTTGTCTTATAGATGTCAGCAACAATTGTTTTCCCTAATTTCCATACTTCAAGTTCCCTGAAACTCTTGATTTTCATAGATACCCCCCTCATTTTTGAAAGACGGGGGAGCATCTTTCTAATCATTGGAATTTTAATTTTACGAGCAACGAGCAACGAGTAACGATCAACGATGATCAAACAGCCTTTCCCTTCAATCCATTAGGGCTCGCCGCGGTTATTTTAGCTGATACCCAATCACCTACATTATATGTCCCCTGCGCGAGGGTGACAAGCGTGTGGCCGTCCGTGCGGCCCACACAGCGGTCGCCGGTTTTCCCGGCCTTGGTGTTTTCAATCAGGATTGCGTGGGTTTCGCCGATGTGGGCGGAATTTTTTGTGAGACAAATGTCTTTTTGCAGCTCGTTTAAGGCCACGATGCGCTCGGTCTTGATGGCGTCCGGCACATCGTCTTTAAGGCTGCGCTGGGCGATGGTGTGCTTGCGTTCGGAATATTTGAAGATGAACGCCGAATCGAATTCGACCTGTTCCATCGCTTTATAGGTATCTTCGAATTCCGCGTCGGTTTCGGAAGAGAAGCCGACAATGATGTCGGTCGACAGCGCCATTTTGGGGCATTTGGCGCGGATTTTGTCCACCAGCGCCAGGAATTCCCGGCGCGTGTAGGTGCGGTTCATCAGCTCCAGGACGCGGTCATTGCCCGATTGCAGCGGCAGGGGGATGTGCTTGCAGGCCTTGGGATTGTTGGTGATGATATCCAGCAGTTTGTCCGGGAAATCCTTGGGGTGCGGGGAGGTGAAGCGGATGCGCCGGATGCCTTTGACTTGGCTCACCGCTTCGATGAGATCCGCGAAATCATTATTTTCATGGCGGTAGGAATTGACGTTTTGTCCAAGCAATGTTATTTGCTGGAATCCGCTGTCCGCTAACCGCTGACATTCTTCGACTACATTGTCCACTGCTCTGGAGCGCTCCCTTCCCCGGGTGTAGGGCACCACACAGAACGTGCAGAAATTGTTGCAGCCCCTCTGCACCGAAACAAACGCCCCCACCCCGCCCTCGGGCTGGGGGAAAATGTCGGAATAGGTTTCGAATTCGCTTAATGTAATATCAAATGGCTTTCGTTGCTCGTTGCTGGTTGCTTGTTGCTCGCTAGACATGGCTTCAGAAATCAATTGCGGTAATCTCTTGTATGAATCAGGCCCAGCAATAAAGTCAATTTTAAGCGATTTATTCTCTAATAATTCCGTGCGAAGATTGGTAGCCATACAGCCAAGTATGCCTATTAAAGGGCGTTCGTTGTTCGTTGCACGAGCAACGAGTCCCGAGCAACCAGCAACGAATTTCCGGCTATGATGGATTTGATGAATCCTTCCAAAGATCTTCCTGTGCGCGTGCTCCCGGATGGCGCAGGTATTAAGCATGATAATGTCTGCCTCATCCTCGCTGGGGACAAAGGTATAGTTCTCCTTCTTGAGAATGGCTCTGACCAGTTCAGAATCGTATTCATTCATCTGGCAGCCGTAAGTCTCAATGTAGAGACGTTTACCGGATGTGATGGAACCTGTTGTTGCATCTTGGTTTGCCATTGCAGCCATGCTCCTTCATACATGTTTTGAAACGGCTTGTACATTTCAAAACTTTTGAGTTTTCCGTCTTTGATAACCCGAAATGGGGCACATCTGCGACCCTTCCTGCTCTCTGGATTTGATACAAGTGCCGCAGGCGTAAACTTTGCCGGATGATTTTAAGAATTTATCCGCCTGCTCAATGGTGTTGTATTTATCAGTGCTGACTTTTGATATTCGACACCCTTTCCCATGAAAAACACTTTCACTTCGTCTTTCTGCCCGAGACAAAAATTTGTATACCTTAGCGCATTCCAGCATGTTTCGGCGTCGTTACTTGAGATAATTACTCCTATTTTCATCTTCCTATTCCTTCCTCACAATTCCATAATGATATGGCTTTAAATCGTACTGTTGCGGATGGCTGAATCCGACTTCTTTTGCCCATTGAATACATTGTCCGGGCGTTGGTCTTATGTTCATCGAAGGCCCCCTGGGTGTCAACGGATCATAGTTCCAGTGGATAATGCCGACTTTCCCTTTCTTTTTCAGAATCCGCCAAGCCTCTTTCAACATTATTTCAGGTTTATCGATATGCAGGATATTAAAAATCATCGCATGATCGACGCTTTCTTCTCAAAAGTCCGATCCCTTCCACCATGAAATCACGCCGTATCGTTTTGACGTTCTGTACCCCCTGCTGCTTTGCTTCTTTCTCGGTTGCATCGGCCATTTCAGATTCAATGTCAATGGCGTACACAATACCTTTCGCGATTCTCGCCGCAGGAATGGTAAAAGTGCCATAACCGCATCCGAACTCTGCAACATTCTCAACCCGCCTGTCCAGATTCATTGTTTCCAGAATTCTTTCAGGATTGAAGGGTCCTCCCCATATCTTTTTCTCCGGCATGCCGCTCTCTCTGCCCTTCATGTCTTCATTCTCCCGGAACTCAAACCGTACATGACAAATCCGGCAGCCATGACAATGCCGCCAGCCAATACTGATGACCTTGGCAAGCTGAATGCCAGTAATATGCACCCTGCCATGCCGAGCACGGAAAGCCAGCGCGGCCAGAGCCTCTGCTCTTTGGAAAGCGTCCATGCCGATGCATTGGTAATCGCATAGTAAATGAGAATGGTGAAGGCGCTGAATCCTATAGCACTTCTTACGTCCCATAGCATGACAACCATTCCGATAACCAAAGCAACCGTCACTTCCGCGTGATGAGGTACCTTAAACTTTGGGTGAACTCCTGCCAGCCAAACAGGAAGCTCCTTGTTCCCTGCCATCGAAAAGAGTGTCCTGCTGATTCCCAGCATGAGAGACAAAAGGACACCGACACTCGCCACGATGGCGCCAAGCCGGACGACGGGAGAAATCCAGCCCAGGCTTCCTGCTTCCACGGCAGTTACCAAAGGAGTGTGTGATTGGGCAATAGCTTCAGGGCCGGCAGCAAGGAGCGCGCCCGCAATGACTGTAAAATAGATGAAGAGCGTGACAAGCAATGCAACCATCATGGCTTTGGGGATTGCCTTTCGCGGTTCCCTGATCTCTTCCCCAAGCGTTGCAATGCGCGCATAGCCCGCGAACGCGAAGAACAGAATCCCGGCAGCCTGGAGAATGCCCCATAATCCGCCTGTCCCTGAAAACGGCACAAGACGGGAACTGTCAATGTTCCCGCCTCCCAGCGAGGCAAAAACAGCAACAAACAAAGCGCTCAATACCACAAAAACAATAATTCTCGTGACGGCAAGAGTTTTCTCAATGCCCCGGTAATTGGCAACCGTCAATCCTGCAACTGCGAGTAGGGCGAAATATTTTGCAGCGGGCGCGTAAACGTAATACCCGAAAGTGAGTGCGGCAGCGGCGCAGCTGGCAATCTTCCCGATGACAAAACCCCATCCGGCAAGCCATCCCCACAATCTGCCAAGCCGCTCACGGCCGTAAACATACGTCCCGCCTGATTCAGGATATACTGCCGCGAGCTGTCCTGAGGAAGTGGCATTGCAATATGCCATAATGGCGGCAATGAACAATCCAAGCAGAATGCCGCTCCCTGCCGAGGCAACAGCCGGGCTGATGGCAACGAAAATTCCTGAGCCGATCATCGCCCCCAGGCCGATGACAACGGCATCAGCAGTATTTAACTTTCTCGCCAAACGCTCTTTTGAATTTGCCATTATGAAAAAGACATAGAAAAATATTTATATTTTTTACTACTTTTTTATTCACCGGTTTAACAATTTTGAATCTTCCCTGTCAGGGCATTGATGAACTTCAACCGTCACGTGCGCAAGACCTAAATCAGAGGGGAGCAGTTTTTTATAGTATGCGGGAGGCTCGGGATGATGCGTAACAATTGAAATGATGACACCGTAAATGTTCGGGCCTAGCGCCCATAGGTGCAGGTCGGCAACCCGGTTATCACCGGTATTTTCAATGCTTTCCTTTATTCTTGTTTTGAGTTCGTCTGATCCTTGCCTGTCAAGCAAGATGGAACTCGTGGCCCGCAAAAGCCCCAATGACCATTGGCATACAAGAATAGCTCCCACAATGCCCATTAGAGGATCCATCCAGATGAGTCCAAAGTATTTTGCAGCCAAAAGAGCAATAATCGCCAGAATTGATGTGAGCGCATCAGCCAAGACATGAAAATACGCTGATTTTAAATTGTGGTCGTGGTCATCGTGTTTATGTTCGTGATGAGGCTCGTCTTCGTGTCCCAGAATAAACACCGAAGCGCCGTTAACCACCAATCCGATGATGGCTACAAAAATGGCCTGGTTAAAGGCAATAGAGACAGGATGAATGAGGCGTTCAATGCTGCCCCACGCCATCATGAGAGCAAAAACGGCAAGCAAAATTGCTCCAGTGAATCCTCCCAGAGCATTGACCTTTCCCGTACCGAAACTGTATCGCGCATCGTGGGCATGGCGCCTGGCGTAGATGTAGGCAAAGACATTGATGAAAAGGGCAGTTGTATGGGAAGCCATGTGCAGGCCATCGGCCAGCAGGGCCATAGAACCGAAGACGATACCGGTAACAATCTCAACCGCCATCATCGTAGCGGTAATGGCGATCACAAGGGTCGTCCGGTGTTCCCCTGAGCGTTTATGCTCCTGTCCAAAGGAGTGGGCATGCTGCCATAAATGAAGATTATCGTGATGCATAGTTTCTAGGGAAAGATGATTTTATTATAAATTCATATTTACCAATGCCTTCGCTATCCTCTCCATTGTCATCCTATAACGCAGCCATCTGCCAGCCAAAGGTTTGAAGAAACCGTTTTTTCATACTCTTTTTTTGAAAATTACCATATTCCGTAGCAAAGCAGCCATAAGCAAAACAATGGTCGTAAGAAATAGGCACGAAAGGGCGGCTAAGATAGGCCACCAGGCGCTATCTACACTCTGACCAGTTGTTGTCTTAAAATACATTGAGATGCCGAAATCAACGATGGTAATAATCAGCACGACTACTCCATCAAAGATCATTAATGTCGTCTTTTGTGTAGGATTAGTAGGACGTGAGCACACGTAAAAAAATAATCCTGCAACAAGAAGCGGGATTAAAACTATCAGGGCAACAATCATATCAGGTCCTCCTTAAAAGGAAGCCGCGAACGCGCCAACGATGGCGTAAGGGATGCGCAGTTTCGCCAACACTTTAATGACTTTAAGCAAGAGAATAGTTGATTCGCCGGGCCCGTTAATTTTCATTGTGCAGGGTGGGTCGTTTCATCCTATTTGGCTGCCGCGGGCCGGTTACGGAAGGCTTTTCCGGCTTGATGGATTTGATGGATTAGGCGCGAGTGGTTTAAAAAAGCGACCAGCCGCTCTTCCGGTTTCATGGCCTTCGAAAGCCGGATCAAAGCGGCGCGATCCTTTTTTAGAATGTCGGACAGCATGCTTTAATATAACACATTAGCTTGGACTGTTCAATGCTCCGATCCGACTTCTGCTTTGCGGTGCGCTTGCTGGCGGATGGCGCAGGGGAATTTCTATCTGCGCTGCTTCACTGTCATGAGCAATCGCCGGTTAGAACGGCATTTTTATAATTTGCGCACTTGCCCAGCTCGCAGGCCTTCTTGTAGTCCGCGCAGCCCTTGCTTTTCTCCTTCAGATTAACCATGTACAAATCGCCCCGCTTGTACAAGGCGGCGATGCTGTCGGGCCTGCGCTTCAAGATTTCGGTATAATCCCCGACCGCTTCTCTATACCGCTCGTCCGCGATGTAGAGCTCGGCACGCTGGGCGTACAGGTTGAGGTCCTCCGGGTCGGTCCTCAGGGCCGCCCCGTAATCCTGCAGGGCCCTGTCCGGCCGGTCCTGATTCAGATAGATGTCGCCGCGCGCTTTTAAGGCTTTGGCATGCTTTAGGTCTAACTTAAGGGCCGCGTTGAAATCTTTCAGGGCCAGGTCTATCTGGCCCGTCTGGGTATAAGCGACGCCCCGGTAATAATATGCGCCCGCGTCCGTTGTTTTTTGTTTGAGGACCTCGTTCAGGTCTTCGATGGCCTCCGTGAAAAATTCTTTGCTGATGTAGGCGAGAGCGCGGTAATAGCGGGCCTCCGCATCCTGCGGATCGATCTCCAGGGCCAGGGTGTACTCGCTGACGGCCTGGTTGAGCATCCCGCTTCCGGCCAAAAGGGCGGCTTTCTTTTTGTGGGAATCCGCGTCCGGGGCCTGCGCGAAGGACAATGCGCCGCCGAGGCCCGAAACGGCAAGGAGCAATACCATCAAAGCATAACGGAATGTCATCTTTTTCCTCCTTCGTGATTTTGACTGAAGGGGCTTGAAAACAGCGCGCCCAAAACCCCATTCCCGAAAAACCCGCCGACCAATCCGGCGGCCGCGGCCATTGGTAAACTATACCGCAAGCGTCCCTCCTTTCCGAAATCTCTATGGACGGATTTATAGTAATACGGTTCAGGGCCGTCGTCAAAACTTTTCCGCGGCTCTGTATCCCCCTTTCTTTTTTCGGGCCATGCCTCCAGCGCGGCCCCCTATCGGATTTGGCCATTTTCATGCCTGTCCGCTCAGGCTCATCTCGCGGAAGAAAAGACTCTTAGTTGAAGTAAAAAGAATTTGGCGTTATAATCTAAACAAGGCTTCTAAACATCTGTGTCGGTAAACATGAAAGCATATCGATTTTTATCATTCGTTTTCCTGGCTATTTTCAGCACGGGCGTATTATTTTATCATTTCCGGCAATCTCAATCCGACGATATTAACTTAGAAAGCGCGGCCGTGAAAAATATCTTCCCCGATTACGAAAAGATCTCTCCTAAATCAGGATCTCCGGCGCATTATAGCATTTATCAATCGAATTCCAATGGCCCCGAAGGGCTGACGGCCGTGGCGTTTAATACTCACGATATTACCCCTGAAATCAAGGGGTATGCCGGCCCCGTTAAACTCGTGGTGGCTTTATCAACGGCTGGGATCATCAAAGACGTCCGCGCTCTTAAACATTCGGAAACGCCCGCCTATGTCTTTACCATGGATGAATTTATGGCCCAATTCAAAGGGAAAGATGTTGCGGGCACATTTCAATTGGGCAAAGATATCGATGGAATAACCCGGGCCACCATGACCAGCGAGGCTGTCGCGCGTTCCATAGATAAAAGCGCCAAGAAAATAGGCCGGCAGATTTTAAAACTGGATATCCCCGCCCCTTCCGGCGATCCGCCTAAAACGCTTTCCTATATCCATATTATCATGCCCCTCCTGCTCTTTATTGTGGCGATAGGGGGAGTGCTTCGGCATAATACCTTTTTGCGATGGCTGGCGCTTTTGGGAGGACTTATCTATTTGGGAATAATAAAAAGCACGATGGTCTCCGTGGTACAACTCGTCAATATTGGCATGCTGAAACTTCCTGATTTTGTCGCCAACCCCCTGTGGTATTGTTTAGTGGCATTGACGCTTCTATCCTCGGTGATTCTGGGGATGGTCTATTGCGGATCGATATGCCCTTTCGCAAGTGTACAGGAAATCCTCTTCCATTTAGGCAGAAAACTAAAATGGAAAGAGTTAAAATTTTCTCAGGAAGTCACCCAACAGGCCCGTTATGTAAAATTTGGGATTCTCTGTATTGTCATGGCCGCCAGTTTTATGCTCGGCAATTCCAGCGCCGCCAATATTGAAGCTTTCCTCATGCTTTTTACGGCTCATGCGACGAATGTGGGATGGGTTTTCCTTATTTTTATATTAATTCTTTCGGTCTTTTATTTCCGTTTCTGGTGTCGGTTTTTATGCCCCATCGGGGCGTTTAATGGTCTTTTGGCTAACAAAAGCATATACAAGATCCAATTTGGGCCGGAGTGTGGCGGCTGCGGCGTCTGCGATAAGGTCTGCCCTGTGGGGGCCATTCACATGGTGGAAGACAAACCTCTGATTGACTATCCTGAATGCATCCTTTGCAATAAATGCATTGAAAAATGTCCGAAAGAAATTTTATTTTTTAAAAAAGATTTTCATATTCAATCCACCCGGCAGCGAGCTCAGCGGGGCAATGCACGTTAACAAAATATGGTTAAAATAACAGCGAAATCCGGCGACAAACTTTTAATTATTTTACTTGCCCTGAGCGTCTTAATGTTGGGGCAAATAATGAAAGAAAATGTTATTTCCATCCGCCGGGCCGCTCAATCCGGCAGCGCGAAACCCAGGGTGGATGTGGATAAAGTTAAAGCCCAACTGCAACAGGCAGGACTCAAACCATATGAGGCTAAATACTGGGAAATGATGGGCGGACAACCGCCGAAGGATTGAATAAAAATGTTGCCGATCGTTGAATGCCGTTTGTGTCATCACCGCTGCCGCCTGGATGAAGGCGAACGGGGCCAGTGCCGGGTGAGAATTAACCTGGATGGGAAACTGTATTCGCTGGTGTACGGCAAACCCTGCAGTGTTCATATTGACCCTATCGAGAAGAAACCGCTCTATCATGTCCTGCCGGCCAGCGCGTCGTTTTCACTGGCGACGGCCGGGTGCAATTTACGTTGTAAATTTTGCCAAAACTGGCAGATTTCGCAGAGCCCTCCGGAAGAGACAGAAAATATTGAGTTGCCGCCCGAATCTGTTGTGCAGGAGGCCCTAAGGAATCACTGCCGCAGTATTGCGTACACCTACTCGGATCCGGTTATCTTTTATGAATATATGCTCGATACCGCAAAACTGGCGAAACAAAACGGTCTTATAAATATCTTTCGAACCGCGGCGTTTATTGAGGAAGAGCCTCTTTTGGAATTGTGCCCCTTTATTCAAACGGCCAGCGTTGATCTGAAAGGCATCACCGAAGAATATTATGAGAAGATGTGCGCAGCCAAATTAGAACCGGTGCTGCAGGCCGTTAAAATTATGCACCGGCAAGGGGTGTGGGTAGAATTGACAAATCTCGTTGTCCCAACGTGGAACGACAAAGAAAAAGATATTAGAGATCTTTGCCTCTGGATAAAGGAGAATTTAGGGCCGGACGTTCCTCTGCATTTCTCGCGTTTTTGGCCGATGCATCAACTCAAGAGCCTTCCCCCCACGCCGGAGAAAACTTTAACACGCGCCCGGGAAATCGGATTGGAGGAGGGGCTGCATTATGTTTATGTCGGTAACATTCCCGAACATGAAGGAAACAATACCTATTGCCCGAAGGACGGCAAATTATTAATTCGCAGGATTGGATACTCGATACTTGAAAACAACATTATCGATGGTCAATGCAAATTTTGTGGGACGCATATACCGGGTCTATGGGCCTAGAGGAGGCATTAAAATGAACGATAGAAATCTGTCGCGGAGAAGACTCTTAAAATTCTTGGCGGTTTTTTTCACCGGGCTTTTTGCAATTCGCTGGCAAGAAATAATCCGTATCTTTTCCCAAAAAAACACCCGGCCGAATCTTAAAGAGGCAAAGCATTATTCCCGCAGCGATGACATGGCCGGATAAGGGGAAATCATAAGCATTAATAATACGGCGGAATTCATAACTCCGCACAAAACCACAACACCCAAAATTCCCAGAATCGGGATAAAAATTACCCCCGTTAGTATTGCCCCCAGCGTTGCCCCCCAGGTGTCGGCCGCATAAAGCCGGCCGGCTGTCTTGAAAAATTGACGGTTTTGAGAAGACCTTCCGGATGATAATAAAAAGTTTGCCAGTGGATACTGCAGGCCGCCGATAAGCCCCGCCACCACAGGCAAAGCGCTGTAAACCGCTGCCATCAAAGCGCTCTGTTTTTGGGCGGCGAGGTTTGATTGAAAAAAAAGAAAGACAGCCGGCAATAAAAAAGGATATAGGCATATTCCCGCTTGAGTAAAGCGATAGATAGTAAGTATTTTGTCAACCCTGGATTTATACTTTCGCAAGAGGCCCCCGGCCCAAAGGCTTCCCAGCGCCAGCCCGATCATAAACGAGGCCATAATAAAACTCAGTTTATAATAAACATACCCGTAGAGCACCTGAAACGAAAGAATGATGATCAGCTGAAAGACGATTTCGGAGAATCCCGTGGCGATGATCGAGGTTGTAACGGCGTACGACAAATTTCTACGGCAAAACGGAATTGAAATAATAAAAAGCAACACGGGGATCCATAAAAGATATTTAAGTCTTACCCATTGCGTTTTTTTCAAAATTTCACGAGAGATTTCTGTAAAGTGCGTCGCCCATAGGACGAGATTATAATAATAGCCCACGGGCTTTAGGTCGGTATTCAGCTGCCCCCTCTCCTTCAAAGATTTCTCAATATAGTCAACGCGATCCGCGCTGAGTTTATAGGGCAAATAATATTCCCGGACAAATTTGACATCTATCTTTCGCTCCCGCAGTCTTTCTGTCAATTTTTGACTTTCA
>MHGR01000022.1:1247-9889 GCA_001805655.1 Omnitrophica WOR_2 bacterium RIFCSPHIGHO2_02_FULL_52_10 | reverse complement strand
AGAAAATATCATCATCGCCGGCAGGGTCAACGGTGACATCCGGGCCCAGAAAATGCTTACCCTGATGCCGACCGCCATTCTGAAAGGCAATATCACAACACCCAAGCTGAACATCGTGGAGGGGGCACTGTTCCAGGGCAAATGCCAGATGCTGGGTGACGGCAACAGCGACAGCGATCTGCTCGACATCAGCGAGGTGGCCAAATACCTGGAAATCGACCTCAGCGAAATCGAGCAATTGGCCAATTCCGGAAAAATCCCGGGAACGCGCACGGGCGACAGCTGGAAGTTCGAGCGCTCAAAAATCGACAATTGGGCCGCATCCGGACGAATCAGGAATTAACGGCTTATTACAGGAAAATAATTAAACAATGGCTACCAGTCAGTTTATTTCGGTGCGGGAAACCGCGCAGCTTTTGGCCATCACCGAGAAAAAAGTCATGGACTTGATCGAGGAGAGGGGGCTCCAGGCGTACCGTATCGCCGACAAGTTCCTGCGCCTGAAGCGGACAGAAGTTCTCAACTTGCGCAATGCGGGCAACGTAACCAAGGAAACGTTTCAGATCGCTTATTCGGCCTTGGAACGCATAAGGGATTTTTTTTACTATAACAACTTCTACATGCTGTCCACTCTATTAATCCTTGTACTCTTGTACGTAATATTCTATACTTAATCCCTTAAAATATTTTGAAAATGGCCCCCAAGCGCGAGCCATTCACCTTCCCGAATACGATTTAAGAAAAGTGATGGCGAGGTAGCTCAGCTGGTTAGAGCGCGAAGCTCATACCTTCGATGTCGGCGGTTCGAGCCCGCCCCTCGCTACCAAAATTAATTTTTTTAAAGTTAGATCCGTTTATAACCAGGCGCGCGCCTTCAGACTCTTTTCATAGACCGCCGTTCTTCCCCACAGGAACCGATAATACCCATGACCACCAAGTCAGCCCTGCTTGTCCGAGACCCCGTTGGAAAAACCATCACCCGCATGACCCTTCCGCTTATGGGAGGGATCTATGCCATGATTGCCTTCACGCTGGCCGACACCTACTTTGTTTCCCGCCTCGGAACAACCGCCTTGGCCGCGATCAGCTTTACTTTTCCGGTCAGCATGGTCCTGGTTTATTTTATATTAGGCATCGGTGTGGGCACGGCTTCCATTGTTTCGCGGACTATCGGGGAGGGAAACCACGCCGAAGCGGCCCGCTTCGCCACGGACGGGCTTTCCTTGGGGATCTTGTTTGTCATCTTTGAAATCCTGATCGGCCTTCTGACGATTAATCCGTTATTCACTTTTCTCGGCGCCGAAGGGCAGGTGCTCGTCTTGATCGGGGATTACATGCGGCTCTGGTATGTGGCCATCGGTTTTTTTATCATCACAATGATGTCCAACAATATCATCCGGGCGGCAGGGGACGCAAAATTCCCCGGCATCGTCATGATAAGCTCGGCCCTCATCAACCTTCTCCTTGACCCCATCCTGATATTCGGGTATTTCGGACTGCCCGCCTTCGGCATCCAAGGGGCCGCCATAGCCACCCTGATTGCATTTATAATGGCAACAGTCGCCTTATTGATCAAGCAATTCGTCCATTACCGCTTAATTACGTTCGAAACGCCAACCTTGCGCCAGTGCTGGCGTTCCTGGAGCCAGATCCTTTACATCGGGGTGCCTTCCGGTCTCACGAATGTTATTATCAACATCGCCATCGCGTTCATCATGCGGCTATTGGCAAACTATAATGAGGCGGCTGTTGCCGGATTCGGGGTTGCCATTAGAATTGAAGAATTTTTCCTGGCGCCGTTCCATGCCTTGGGCGGCGCTATTGCCCCGTTTGTCGGACAGAATTGGGGATCCCGCCAGTTTGGCCGCATTCGAGATGGACTTAAGTTATGTTTGGATTATTGCTTGTTCGGAGGCTTGGGGCTGGCTCTGGTCCTGGCCTTCACCGGCAAATACCTGGCCCAGATATTCGATAAAAACGAGCAGGTGGTTCAGGTCGCTTCTTTATATCTGCTGATTGTCCCCGTATCTTATTTTGCGCGGGGCATCATTTTGATCGTTACCTCCACACTCAACGCCCTGGGCAAACCCCTCCCCGCAACCGTCATTTCCTTGGCCCGGACCTTCGTCCTTTACGTTCCCTTAGCTTATCTCGGCAATGCCCTTTGGGGCATCAACGGCATCTTTGCCTCGGCATTAGCGGCCAACATTCTGGCGGGCTGGGGGGCACATGCCTGGAACAACAACTATTTAGAAAAATTGATACGGAACGCGGAAGATTAATGTTCCTTGCAGACCTCTTTACGGATCCGGTTCGTGGAGGGCTTTTGAAGGGGATGGTCGCGAGAAATAGGGAGGTTCGTGTATTTTGAAAGCCGCTGAATACACAGGTCGCTCATCGATTTTCTTCCTCGACTGTCCGGCTTAAACCCGTTACACTCAATCTTTTCGTGAACGACGACAGTCACCTCCGCGCTCTTGAATCTAAGGAAATTCCATAAATGCCTGATGATCGATGTTTTCCCGCCGTAATGATAAACTTCATTCCGATCCTTGATCGGCTCGCCGTTGACCCGCTCATACTTGATGGTAATGGGGACGATGGGTGATCGCGTTTTTAGCGGGGCATCGAAAAAGGCAGGGAAGAATGACAGGATTTTGGTCCCGTCCGTCGCATGACCTTCAGGAAAATTAAAAATATTGATATTGTGCCTTAACTGCTCGGCCATCAAATGCACGTAGCTTATGATCTTGCTTTTTTCTCTGCGGTTGATAAAAATGCTTCCTCCGAGGGCCACGATTTTGCCAAGCAAAGGCAAGTTCCGTATTTCCTCTTTCGTCGTGAATGAGCCCGGCACAAGGCTGCCCAGAATCACCCCGTCAAGATAACCGGTGTGCGCGCTGATAATAAAAAGACTCCGCTCCTTTAATATTTCCCTCCGCCCCTTAACCGTAACCTTGACATTGCCTATGAGCCTAAACGCCCTCATGAGAATAAATTTCAGGCAGTTCATGACCTTGATCACCGTGTACTCATCCGCCCAGAACATGACCGCGCGCACAAGGCACCCCATCAGAAAGTAGACCACAAGACAACCAAAGATAAGGAGGAATTTTATTGTTCGCATTAGTAAATACCCGAATTTAAGATGGGATATTCCTACTATTAAACAGCATTGTGATAACAATACAACTACTTTATATAAGATTTCCGGTAACCCCTCCCTGGCGCCACAGAGGAAGATTGACGTTTAGTATACAAAAGTATTACAATTTTTTCTAGATTTTTCTTTTTATTAAACTTACAATGAAATATATCTTTAAACTTATTAAGGAGGGATGTCATGAGCCAAGCCTTCGAAAAATTTAAGCCGTTGGCCCCGCTATTTCTCCGTTTCGGCCTGGGAATGATTTTTTTATATCATGGGGTTACAAAAATTTTTGCGGAAGGGACCAGCCTGGGCTTCTCTTGGAGCCGCTCCGGGCTTCCAACCGTTATACAGGCCCTGGTGGCCTGGGGTGAATTTCTCGGGGGCATAGCCTGCCTGACCGGATTTATGACAGAAATCGCGTCCTGCGGTATCATCGTCATCATGCTCGGCGCGATCTTAACGGTCCACGGCAAGAATGGATTTAATATGATGAACCGCGGTTTTGAGTATAACTTTGCCCTCATCATCATGGCCTTAACCCTGATCGCTCTCGGCCCCGGGAATATTCGCATCGGCGGCAAAGGCAAAAAGTAGCCAACCAACCGCTTTCGACATCCCCACCGTAAAGTCAGGGAGCGGGAAACCTGAAAGTCAATACATAGGAACCCTAGGGCACAATCTCTACTCTCAAGATTTCACCCTCTTTTAATTGTTTGTCCGTTAATAATGAAGCTCGACTTAAAAATAATTTTTGGCGCCGCTTGCCTGGCCGCCCTGACTCACAACCCCGCTTGCGCTCAATCAAATTTTGACATTCTATTTAAAAGTGAAACGCAATATGCGGACGTCGTGATTGAGGAAATCCTCACTACAGATACCATTGTCTTGAAGGAACGCATGGGAGAGAAAGGGGAGGTCATCAAACTGATCGGATTGCAGGCCCCGGACGCCCCACGGAAACGTAAAGCAGACATTAAGCGTAACGAACTTGGCATGGTTATAAAGGGGCCCGTCACCCCGGAAACGCCGTTAGAGGAAACGGCCTTTGAGTTTGTCCGGAACATGCTGGTAGGCCGCCACGTCCGCATCGAGTTCGACGTTGAAAAAAAGGACGAGGATTTTCAAACTTTTGCGTATGTGTTTCGAAAGGATGACGGCACCTTCGTCAACGCCGAAATCCTCCGGCAGGGTTTTGCCTATCTTCAAATCCGCCCGCCAAACATAAAGTATGCTGATGAACTGCGCCAGGCCTACAAAGAAGCTCGTGAGGAAAAACGGGGCTTACAAGGTCAATAATGAACTTAATGCACAGGTTAAGAAAGGACATCCTTAGCGCAAATTCATTCGACCGGGGGGACACGGTCATCATCGGGGCTTCCGGCGGGCCGGATTCCACCGCCTTGACACATATTCTGCACGCTCTGCAGTATGAAATCGGGTTTCATCTGCACATCGCGCATTACAATCATAACCTCCACCGACAGTCCGGCAGAAACCAGAAATTTGTCGAA
Source organism: Omnitrophica WOR_2 bacterium RIFCSPHIGHO2_02_FULL_52_10 (assembly GCA_001805655.1). Lineage (GTDB taxonomy): Bacteria > Omnitrophota > Gorgyraeia > Zapsychrales > Zapsychraceae > 2-02-FULL-52-10. The sequence goes on along the minus strand of MHGR01000022.1, from coordinate 5,227 downwards.
AAACTCGCTGAGGAACTAAATGTTCCCTGCACAACCCAAATGTGGAGACATCCTCATAGGCGCAAAAAAGGGTCGCTGGAAGACGCCGCCCGCCAAAGGCGGCTTCAATTCTTTAGCCATTTGTCCAAGCGCATCGGCGCCCGCGCGGTTGTGTTGGCCCACACAAAGGACGACCTGGCGGAAACTGTCCTCATGCGCATCCTGAGGGGAACCGGGCTGCAGGGTTTACGTGGTATTGCGCAGCAAAAAGAGCTCAACGGCGTGCGCATCTTTCGTCCCATGTTGAACACCTCCAAAGAGGAAATACTTTCCTTTTTGAAAAAACGGAAAATCCCCTACCGCAACGACCCTACCAATAGGCAGAAAAAATTTTTCCGGAATAAAATCCGCCTGGAACTCCTGCCACTGTTAACGGCCGGCTACAACCGGAATATTAAAGAGCTGCTGGTAAATCTGGCCGAGCACATTGATACCGATTATAACTACTTGGAGGATCAAGTGGCCAGAATCTTTACCAAGTACGCAAAGTATTCGGCTGGTCCATCAAAGGTGCTCATCGACCGTGCCGCCCTGGGCAAACAGCACCCTGCGCTGCAACGGATGTTAATCCGCGCGGGCATTGAAAAACTGCAGGGGAGCACCAACCGCCTGACCTTCGATCATTACCGTGAGATCGAAGACCTTCTGAAAAACCGCCCCCAGGGCTCCGTTGTCCATCTGCCGCGAAAAATCCATGTCCGCAAAGACCAGAAATACCTCACCCTGACCCAGAACTAATGCTTGAATAAATCACCGGTTATTGTACAATATAACTTCATTTACCGTATTGTTAGTGATACTAATATTAATTCTAAAAAATCAGAAGGAAGCATTTGTCACATGGCAAACCCGAACATCAGCAAAAACCAATTTAACAGGCCGGGCATGAAGCGCCCCCGCAGGCCGTTACCCGGCAAGGACGCCCCAAAACAGCCCAATAACAGCTGGCTGTTCTGGCTTTTGCTGGGATTTGTCTTTTTAATGCTGATGAGCCAATCGGATACAGTGACACCCGTCGGCAAGTTCGAAAAACTCTCTTACAATCAATTCTATAATATCCTGGAAGGGAACAATCCAGACCGCGCTATTTCCTCCATCCGGCTGATTGAGAGCACGGAGAATACGTTGGAAGGGACGTACACCAACGGCGACCATTTCCGGGTCGTGATTCCGCAAAATTATGACGCATCCCTTATAGATTTGATACGCAAAAACGTTGACGACTTTTCCATTAATCCTCCGGAATTGCTCTGGAGCCAACTTTTCTTTTCTTTCGGGCCGATCATTTTCATCATCCTCATCATCTGGTATTTTTCTCACCGCGGCAATCAAATGGGGAACAAGATTTGGTCCTTCGGCAAATCCCGGGCCAAGATGAACGACCACCATAACCGGCAAATCACGTTCAAGGATGTGGCCGGCGTGGATGAGGCCAAGGAAGAACTTCAGGAGGTCATTGAGTTCCTGATGGAGCCCAAAAAATTTGAACGCCTCGGAGGAAAAATCCCTAAAGGTGTCCTGCTGGTCGGCCCCCCCGGAACAGGCAAAACACTCCTCGCGAAGGCCGTTGCCGGCGAGGCGGAAGTGCCGTTTTTTTCGTTAAGCGGCTCGGATTTTGTCGAGATGTTTGTCGGCGTCGGCGCGTCCCGTGTGCGCGACCTCTTTGAGCAGGGCCGCAAGGCCGCCAAGGGTTCCGGAAAGGGCGCGATTATTTTTATTGATGAGATCGATGCCGTCGGCCGGCTGCGCTTCGCCGGAATCGGCGGCGGCAACGATGAGCGGGAGCAAACGCTCAACGCCCTGCTGGTGGAAATGGACGGATTTGTCAATCAAGGCGGCTTGATCCTGATCGCGGCCACCAACCGGCCGGACACCCTCGACCCCGCTTTATTGCGCCCGGGCCGTTTTGACCGCCGGATCGTCGTCGGCCTGCCGGACATTAACGGCCGGGAGGGGATCCTGAATGTCCATACCAAATCGATCAAGCTGGCTAATGACGTTAATTTGAGGAAGATTGCCCAGCAAACCGTTTATTTTTCCGGGGCTGACCTTGCCAATGTCTGCAATGAGGCGGCTTTGCTTGCTTCGCGCAGGAACAAAGATGCGGTCGGGATGGATGAATTTCATGCCGCCGTCGAACGCGTCACCATGGGGCCGGAAAAAAAGAGCCGGACGACGTCCAGGACCGAAAAAGAGATGACCGCTTACCATGAATCGGGGCACGCCTTATTATCCTTACTGATCGATGAGGTGGACACGTTCACAAAGGTTTCCATCATCCCCCGGGGCATGGCCGGCGGCTATACGCTGACGCCCCCGAAAGAGGACAAGCATTACATGAACAAAAAGGAATTGCTGGGGCAGATGACGGTTCTCCTGGGAGGGCTTGTCGGCGAGGAAATCCACATCGGCGACACGTCTACGGGAGTTTCCAATGACCTGGAGCGAGTGACCCAAATCGCACACAACATGGTTTGTGTCTACGGCATGAGCGGCAAAATGGGAACATTGGCGTACGGCAAGACTGAGCAATTGGGATTCCTGGGACGGGACCTTCTGCAGCAAAAAGACTACAGCGAGGAAACCGCCAAAAAAATCGACGAAGAAGTCCGCAATCTCGTGAACCAATCTTATAACCGGGCAAAGGACCTCTTGACAAAACACCGGGACAAACTGGACACGCTGGCGGCGACGCTTGTTGAAAAAGAGGTCATGGACATTGACGAGGCGCGCGTCCTGCTCGGCATGGCTGAAGAACCCGAAACAAAGGCAAAAACAGAGAGTGAGCCTCCCCCTGATAACCGCACGGACAATAATGCCGGCAACTCTGTCGCATCCGCGGACGCCTGAAACTTTCAAACCATCTATTGGGCCGCGGCCAAAAAGCAGGCTCCTCAGGCAATGTTACTTGATTGAAGCCGGTCCTCACCATCTCTCTTTGGGGCAGCGCACCTACATCCAGGGGATTGTCAACGTCACGCCGGATTCCTTCAGCAATGATGGCTGTTGGCAGGGAAAGGACAGCACACGGCGCGCTGTGCGCCTCGCCCAAAAGCATATCCGGGAAGGCGCCGATATCATCGATGTCGGCGGGGAATCGACCCGCCCCGGCGCCAAGCCGGTCAGCATCCGGGAGGAACTCGCGCGGGTCATCCCGGTGATACGGGTGTTATCCGGAAAAGTCGAGATCCCGATTTCCGTTGACACGTACAAGCCGGCGGTTGCCCAAGCGGCCCTGGACGCCGGCGCTTGCATCCTCAACACGATTCTGGGCGCGCATCCGCCGTCACGGCTTCTTAAAATGGCACGGAATTATAACGCGGCCGTCGTCCTGATGCACATGCGGGGGGTGCCCAGGACCATGCAGACCGGCATCCATTACCATGACGTGATTGCGGATATCATAAACGCCCTGGAACGCTCCATCGAAAAATGCTTGGAGGCGGGAATAAAATCGGATAAAATCATCATTGATCCGGGGATCGGGTTCGGCAAGACGGCCGGGCACAATTTGGAAATCCTCAACCGCTTAAAGGATTTTAAAACGCTTGGCCGGCCGTTGCTCATCGGCACATCCCGTAAATCATTTATCGGAGCCGTTTTGAACAAGGACGTCGGCCAACGGATCCTCGGCACCGCGGCGACCGTATGCGCCAGCATCCTCAACGGCGCCCACATCGTCCGCGTCCATGATGTCAAGGCCATGAGGGACATCGCCCTGATGACCGATGCGATCTTAAACGCATCCTATTCTTAAATTCGCCATGAGTTTTGTATTCTGGGAAGTCGTCAAACCGCTGCTTGAGGTCCTGATCCTCTGGATTATCCTCTACAAAATCCTTGTTTTTTTCGAGGGCACCCGCGCCTTCCAGGTCCTCAAGGGAATCATTTACCTGATCGTCGCGTTCCTGCTCTTCCAGATCCTCGGGCTGGACACCTTG
>MHGR01000022.1:0-1204 GCA_001805655.1 Omnitrophica WOR_2 bacterium RIFCSPHIGHO2_02_FULL_52_10 | reverse complement strand
TCGTCATCATCTTCCAGCAGGAATTGCGCCACGGCCTGGCCCGGCTCGGGCAGCGGCACATGTTTAATTTCGGGCTCGAAGAGTCCGAAATTGTCGCTGTTATTGAGGAAATCACGTCCGCCGCCTATAAACTTTCCCGCCAAAACATCGGGTGCCTCATCGCCATTGAGCGGGAAACGAAATTAAAGGCCTACATCGAAAGCGGCCTGACCATCGACGCCCAAATTTCTTCCGAGTTGATCCAAAGCATCTTCAACCCGCAGTCGCCGATCCACGACGGCGGAATCATCACGCGCGGCAACCGCATCGTCGCCGCCGCGTGCCTGTTTCCTTTGTCCGACAACCCCAATTTCAGCAAAATCATCGGCACGCGCCACCGCGCGGCGCTGGGGATCACGGAGCAGACCGACGCCGTGGTCATCATGGTTTCCGAGGAGTCCGGCGAAATTTCCGCGGCCTGCGACGGCAGGTTCATCCCGATCGTCAACCGCGAGCGGCTGGTCAACATCCTCAAGGACCTGCTGATTCAAAAAACGAACAAAAAGAAAAAACCCCCAACCGAACAGCCGGCAACCCAATAAGCGCTCGGGTCATTCACATGAAAAATTTCGTCACCAACAACCTCACTTTAAAGCTGATCGCCTTAGGCCTGGCCATCATTGTTTGGTACTATGTCAGCCGGGAATTAATCAAATAGAGCGCCACGTATCCTCGGTCCCATGCCCAAACTCGGAGTAAACATAGACCACATCGCCACATTGCGCCAGGCCAGGGGAGAAACGGACCCTGACCCGGTCGCCGCGGCCCGGATCTGCGAAAAGGCGGGCGCCGACAGCATTGTCGTCCATTTGAGGGAAGACCGCCGGCATATTCAGGAGCGTGACGTACGCAAATTGCGGGCCACCGTAACCAGACGGCTCAACCTTGAGATGTCCCTAAACCCGCAGATCGTCAAGATCGCCGCGGCCATTCGGCCCGATGAAGCCACCCTCGTCCCCGAAAAAAGGGCGGAACTCACCACCGAAGGGGGTCTGGACGTGGTCCGCCATTTCAGCCGCATCAAACGGACGGTTGCACTCCTGCACAAAAAAGACATCCGGGTGAGCCTCTTTATCGACCCGGTCAAGGCCCAGATTAAAAAAGCAAATGAGACCGGGGCAAGGATCATTGAGCTGCATGCCGGGCGTTACGACCATGCCCGGGA
>MHGR01000021.1:5657-15304 GCA_001805655.1 Omnitrophica WOR_2 bacterium RIFCSPHIGHO2_02_FULL_52_10 | reverse complement strand
CGAAATGCTTATGCAGTTTATTGAAGGTGCTGATGTCAAGCTGACCGCCCAGATTATGAGCCGCCTCATGGATATCGCGGACACGCGGCACATCAGCACCTTCAATAAACTGCATAAGCATTTCGGTGTACCCAAACCGAACTTCGCCATTGAGCAGGTGAATCACGAGTTTGCTTTTTAGTCCCTTCCATTACCAAGCCATAGCGCATGAATCTTATTCTTCTGTTTAAAGAAGATTTTGTCAACGGCACAGGACGCGCGCGCCTGCAGGGGCGCCGGCTGGAGCATGTCCTGCGCGTTCACCGCGCCCGCGCCGGGGATGACCTAAAAGTGGGCCTGTGCGGCGGGAAGATCGGCCGGGGGCGGATTATTTTGTTAAGTGAACAATGCCTGGAAATGGACGTGGCCCTGGAAGAGCCGGCGCCGCCAATCTTACCAGTGACGCTGGCTGTTGCCCTGCCGCGCCCGGCCATGCTCAAGCGCGTCCTGTCGTGCGCCAGCGCCATGGGGGTGAAGAAGATACTTTTGTTTCATTCCAGCCGCGTCGAAAAAAGTTTCTGGAGGAGTCCGGCGCTAAGCCGGGGCGCAATCCATGAGCAGCTGGTCTTGGGGCTGGAGCAGGCCTGCGATACCGCGCTCCCTGACGTAAGGCTTTTCACGTTGTTCAAGCCGTTTGTTGAGGATGAGCTTCCTACAATCGCGCGGGGGACGCGCGCCTTTGTCGGGCACCCTGAAGCCAGGGAGGCCTGCCCCGGCGACATTAAAGAGCCGGCAACCTTGGTCATTGGGCCGGAGGGCGGGTTTGTCCCTTTTGAAATCAACCTTTTGGTTTCCCAAGGATTTGTGCCGGTAAATATAGGGAAGAGAATATTACGGGTGGAGACGGCGGTACCCGCGTTTTTATCCAAAATGTTCTATTAATTATTGCTGCTTATAGTGTTACGCTGATTACTTCTTGAATTTGCCCGCTTGTCAAGAAAATGAAAAGCCCCTTGCCAAAGGGGATTGTATTGGGCATACTATTGACGTCCGCATAGGGAATGGAACCTTTGCGGACGTCAATACTGCCACCGCTCCAACGAGTTGTGAAAGATGCAATGGTTCCATTACTAATGCGGTGGTCTGTAAATTCCGGGTGTCGAATTGTCGGTATACCGTTATCAATAGGAGACAAAAATGAAAAAATTGATCATGTTTTTGGCGTGCACCGTACTGGTCATCCCGCCGGTTTGGGCGCAGGGCCAGGGGGGTAACCCACAGGGACCCAAAGGCGGACCCGGCAAGGGGCCTGAGGTAAAAAATAATAATCCTGCGGGGCCTAAGGGCGGTCCGGGGGGCGGGCAGGATACGCAGGGAATCAATCGCCCGGGGCCGAAAGACGGGCCCGGTGCCGGACCAAGATTTCAGGGAGATAATCCTCCGGGACCCAAAGGTGGACCCGGCAAGGGGCCTGAGGTAAGAAATAATAATCCTGCGGGGCCTAAGGGCGGTCCATGGGGCGGGCAGGATACGCAGGGAATCAATCGTCCGGGGCCGAAAGACGGGCCCGGTGCCGGACCAAGATTTCAGGGAGATAATCCTCCGGGGCCGGAAGGCGGCCCGGGAAGAGGCGATGAGATGAGAAGGCCGAATCCTCCTGGGTTGGAAGGCGGACCCGGACGGGGTGATGAAATGAGAAGGCCGAATCCCCCGGGGCTGGCTGATGAGGATAGCAGTGATTCAGAATCGCAAGAGGATAGTTCGTCGGAGGTGGAAGAGGATTCCGGCTGGGGCGATGAGATGCGGAGAAAAAATCCACCGGGGCCGAGAGGCGGGCCTGGTGCCGGTCCGGAGTTTGAGGGAGAGCAGCGTCCAACACCCGAGGAATTACGCGCAAGACGCCAAGAAAAGTTACAGAGATTCAGAGAGAAGCATCCGGAATTGTCGGATCTAAGCGATGAGGAAATCGCGCAACGGATTAAGAAGCGCAGAGAAGAGCGCGGTGACCGTATGGAAAACCGGATGGAGCGTAGAGAGGAACGCAGGGATTTCCGGGAGGACCAAAGCGATAACCGCGAGGATTTCCGGGACAAGCGGGAAGATGTGATGGACCGCAAGGAAGATGTCTGGGATGCCAAGCATGACGGCGGCCCCATGGACCGGATTGAAGATCGGATGGATCACAGAGAAGACATGAGGGATCAACGGGAAAACCGGATGGACCGCAGAGAGGATCGCGGCGATTTCCGGGAAGACCGGCGTGATCTCCGCGAGGATTCACGCGACCGGCGGGAAGACCGATTTAACGGAAGAAATAACCAATCCGGGCCCGGGGATAAGCCGGGGCGGGGCGATGAAATGAGGAGACCGAATCCTCCCGGCCACGGAGAGGGCAATCCGGGGCGCGGGGATGAGATGAAAAGGAAAAATCCTCCCGGGCACGGAGGGGACAACGCGGGACGAGGGGATGAGATGAGAAGGAAAAATTCTCCCGGGCAGAAGGGCGGGGCTGGAGCAGGCCCGCGCAAAGCCGGCGGTGGAAAACCGGGCGGCGGTGGTGGTCCGAGAAAGAAATAATTATTCCCTCCCATATAAGCATTATGAGGCGGAGGCCGATGAAAGACGCGGCCTCCGCCTTTTTTTACAGTCTAGGAAAGTAAAATTTTCCTGACTGCTAGAAAACTCCTTTCCTAGACAGCAAAGAAGATACGACGACCGAAGGGAGGAGTTTTCTTGTCGGCCTCTGCAGAAGAGCGCGGTCTTGGCCCGGGATATGTTTTGATAGAATATTCATGAATTTTTTGGTAAGATAGCGGCTATGTTCAGGAAGAAATTTCCCGGGAAAGTTTTGGTGATGGCCCTGGTAGCGGTTGGAGTTTGGGGTGTCCCAGCGCAGGCCTCGATCAAGGATGTCGAATCAGCGATTATCCAAAAGGATTACGCGTTGGCCAAACAGTCCGCCTTGCAGCTTTTGGAGCAAGACGGGGCGCAGGAGCAGGGTCAAGAACTCCGTTATTATGTCGGCCTATGCGACCTTCAAATGGGGGAATACGACCAGGCCAAGAAAATTTTCAGCGCATTGATCAGCGACAGAAAAAATATACCGCTGCGGGATAAGGCCTTTTTGGGGCTGTTTGATGTTTATTATATCGACGGCCAGTATAAGAAGGCGCTCAAGACGATCAGCCGCCTCCATCACCTCAGCCCTGATTCGGAGTTTTTAAGCCTGATTTATTTAAAGTTTGCCCGGGCCAACCTGAAGCTGGCAAACTGGCACAAGGCCCGAGAGTATTTAGTCAAGATTGTCGCCGAATATCCCGACAGCCTGGAAGCCCATGCCGCCAAGCAGCTCCTTAATGAAGAGCAGTATTTTGCCGTTCAGGTAGGCGCGTTCCTCGACAGGGCGCGGGCCGAGAAACTGGCCCTTGAGCTGCAGCAGGGCGGGGAATACGCTTATATTGTTGAAACAACTGACCAGGAAAACAGGAAATTTTACCGCGTGCGCGTCGGCCAGCTGGTTCTGCTGGATAAGGCCCAAAAGCTGGAAACCAAGCTTTCCCAGCAAGGATATCCCACCCTGATCTATCCTTAAAAGACCATTGGCCCGGGCTGCGTCGACCGCGCTTCGCCGGGCATGAGTTTTCGCGAAACACGATGCGCGCGCTACGAACTGTGAACTATGGATGCTAAAAAAATCATTTTCATCGTCGGCCCCACGGCCGTCGGCAAGTCGGACATCGCCTGTGCCGTTGCGCAAGAAATCCGCGGTGAGATTGTCTCCTGCGATTCCATGCAGATCTACAAGGAGATCGCGATCGCCAGCAACAAGCCTTCCCCGGGAATGCTCCGTGCCGTCCCCCACCATTTGGTTGACATTCTCACGGTCGAAGAGGAATTTGATGTGGCGCGGTTTAACGCGCTGGCGCTGGAAGCCGTCAGGGACATTCACGGCCGGGGCGGGGTCCCGCTGGTTGTCGGCGGGAGCGGGTTGTATATGCAGGTCCTGCTGGATGGGATTTTTAAGGGAGGCGTCAAAAACGAAGCCCTGCGCCATGACCTTAAGGGACAGGCGCGGCAGTATGGAAACGGGTTCCTGTATGATAAACTGAAGGCGGCTGACCCCGCGGCGGCGGCCAGGATCCATCCGAATGACGCGCGCCGTGTCATACGGGCATTGGAAGTTTATATGTCCGAAAGCGTTCCCATTTCGGAATTACAAAGGGGGCGGGAAGGCCTCTGGGGGCGGTTTGACATTTCCCTGTACGCGCTCAACAGGAATCGTGAGGAGCTTTATGCGCGTATCAATGAGCGCGTTGAGGAAATGTTCTCCCGGGGAATCGTTGAGGAGATCCGGGCGTTAGAGAGTCTGAATTGGAGCAAGACGGCGAATAAAATCATCGGTGTGGAGGAAATCCAGGGGATGCTGCGGTCGCAACGCGGTCTGGAGGAGGCCAAGGAGGCAATGAAAATGAATACCCGGCGTTTGGCAAAACGGCAGCTCACATGGTTCAAGAAGGACAAGAGGCTGGAGTGGGTGACAGTCGCTGCCAGTGACAAACCGGGCGACGTGGCAGAGGATATCCTCAACAGGTGGCAATCTTTGTCCATGGAGGGCAGGCGATGAAAAATACGATGATTGAAAACCGCAAGAGCGCTGAGAAAATCCTGCTGGTGATGATCGATTTCAAAAGAGAACGCTCCGACTGGGGGAAGGATCAGGATCTGGCCGAGATGACGGAGCTGATTAGGGCGTGCGGCGGGGAGATTGTCGGGAGCCTCCGCTGCTCCATCGATACGCCCACGGCGAGTTTCTTGATTAGCAGCCAAAAAGTCAAGGACATTGCCCAATTCTGCAGCGTGAATGATGCCGACACGGTCATTTTCAGCCACGATCTGAAAGGGAGCCAGCAGAGAAACGTCGAGGAGATAATCAAAATTAAAACGATTGACCGCACGCAGCTGATTCTGGACATCTTCGCCAGGCATGCCCGCAGCAAAGAAGGCAAAATGCAGGTGGAGCTTGCCCAGCTCGAGTATCTGATGCCGCGCCTTGTTGGCAAGGGCATCGAGCTTTCCCGGCTCGGTGGCGGCATAGGCACCCTTGGTCCGGGGGAAACCAAGCTCGAGATGGACCGCCGCCGGATATCCCAGAGGATCACAAGGCTAAAAAAAGACCTCAACGATGTCGCCGCCAAACGGGCCCTGACCAGGAAACACCGCAAGGACCAGGGTGTCCCCGTCGTGTCGCTGGTGGGGTACACCAACGCGGGAAAGTCGACGCTGCTGAACACTTTGACCGAGGCGGGCCAAATCACGCATGACGGGTATTTCACGACCCTGGATCCGCTGGCCCGCCAGTTGGTCCTTCCGAACCACCAGAAGATTGTCCTTTCGGATACCGTCGGGTTCATGCATAACCTGCCGCACCGGCTGATCGAGGCCTTTCACGCCACCCTTGAGGAAATCAAAGAAGCCGACCTCCTGCTGCACATCGTGGACGTCAGCCATCCGAATTTCAGGAATTTTGCCGCCTCCGTCGATGAGGTTTTAAAGGAGATCGAATCATTTGATAAATTGACGGTGCTGGTTTTAAACAAGATCGACCAGCTGGAGGACCGGCTCTGGCTGAAGGAATACCAGGGGCATTTTGAGCACGCCGTCTGCATATCGGCCAAAACCGGAGAAAATATCAAGGATCTCCTGGATAAACTCAGCGAGCTGCTCGCCTCATCGGTCATCGAAATCAATGTGGATGTCCCGATTAACCGAATGGACCTCGTCAGCCTGGCGCACAGGGAGGGCGAAGTGTATTCGGTGAAATATTACGCCCAGACCATCAACATCCGGGCGCTTGTTCCCCGGCACATTGCCGGGCAGTTTTACAAATAATATGAGGTCATCGTGATGTGTAGGGATGCAAGCACTCTTAAAGAATCCGGGATGGACACGATAAAAGCGGAAAGGCCGCAACGCCCATGACTGCCGCGGTTATTTTGATGGTCCTCATCGCTTTGGCAGGGATTGTTTTGTTGAACGTCAAGCCGCCCTTCCAGAATGCCGCGCGGGAACATTTCCTGCAGCGGCTGGCCAAGTTTCTCGACGGGACCCTTGAGCCGATTTTAGACGAAGGCTATGAAAATTGTTACAGGATCAAATTTAATTTTAACGACGAAGAGTGCGTTTACGAGGATTTCGAGAAAAAGGGTTTTAAAGACAAGATCTACTCCGGCTGTTTGAAAGTCAAGACACCGAGCAAGCTGACGCTGGCATTTACCGAGCGCAAGCATTCGCTGAAGATCCGGTCGGATATATTTATCGCTTCCGATGTTTCAACGCAGGTTGGGGAAGAGCGCGTGTGGCTGAAAATCCCCGCTTATTTAAAGGATTTAGACGTTACCGCCAATGATGCCGCCGCGGCCAACGAGCTTTTGGAGGATAAAAAGGTCGCGGGGATATTGAAGCAGGTGCAAAACATCGATGACAGGGGCTGTGCCTTCTTGCCTTTAGGGATCATGGATGGGACCGTCACCTTGGAATTTCACACGCAGGGTTCTTTTAAACCCAACCTGACGGCCCTGCACAATGACATAGCTTCCATTGAGGATTATTTAGACGGCATGATCGTCATTGCCCGCAAACTCAAACAATTGCTGAAATAATCACGGTTTTCAAATCAGACAAAAGACAGGGGGAGGCATGGAAAAACTGAAATCTTTTATCATGACATCGCTGCTGGGCGGGGTCATTGTCATCCTGCCGGTGGTTATTCTCCTCGTGGTTTTTGGATGGGTGTTCAATTTCATCACAAACCTCATCCAGCCGTTAACGGACCTGATCGTAGCCAAATCCGACGTCCGCGAGATCATTGCGGATGGTTTGGTCCTCGCCATTACCCTGGCGGTCTGTTTTTTTGTAGGGCTGGTCGTGCGGACCAGGTTCGGGGGCTTTATTTTTCATTTGATCGAGCAGCGGCTGTTGAAGGTCGCCCCGGGATATACCCTGATCAAAGAAACGGTTATGCAATTTCTTGGAAGCAAGAGGGCGCCTTTTTCAAGCGTGGTTTTGGCGCGGATCTTTGAAAATGATACATTGGTGACCGCCTTTGTCATGGATGAGCATGCCAACGGCATGTGTACGGTCTTTGTCCCCACCGGCCCCAATCCGACCACCGGGTTTATTTATCATTTGAAACCGAAATATGTTTACCGGGTCGATGTGTCGGTTGAAGATGCCATGCGCACGATTATCAGTTGCGGGGCGGGGTCCTCGAAGCTTATCGAAAAGAGCAGACATAAAATCTAGTTTCTGCGGCGCGCGCGTCTTTTGGAGGGAATCGGAAGATGTGTGATTGTCCCACTTGATTTGCCTCCGCCTTCAACCCACCAGGTAAGAGACTGGGTCAAATACCCGTGGGGATCCAGTTCTCTGCGCAAGCAGGAAATACAATTCTTCTCAAGGAGAGTACAGATTGACGCGCATGGCTCCCCCCCTTTCAAAAGGACGCTCCGTGGAGGTGGTGTTTGCATTTGGCGCAAAAGCGGCGTGTATGAATGTGTTGACAGCAAAATGTTTTTTGGTATAATTAGCCCTTAGCATTCAAGGCATAAGAGTGCTAAATTCTTTAGGGAAGCAACCAATTGATATTAATATAAATATAGCAATGGGAATGAGATGACACCGCAGCATAAAGATATCCAGGCACGCAAGGATGAAATTTTAAGGATTGCGATTGAGGGGTATATTTCTAGCGTGACTCCCGTCAGTTCCGCGTGGATTGCTCAAAAATCGTCACTGGACTTAAGTTCGGCCACGATCCGCAATATACTTGCCGAACTGGAGGAGGAGGGTTATCTGACCCATCCGCACACCTCGGCCGGCCGTATACCTACCCAAGAGGGTTACCGTTATTATGTGGACCATTTTCTGCATGAGATTCAGTTATTAGAGGAAGAAAAGCGGCGCATCAAGGCCGAGTATAACCGGGAGGCGCTTAAGCTGGAGCTGTTGCTGGAAACGACTTCCAAGGTCCTGGCGGAAACGACCCAGTACACCAGTATCGTTTCCGTGGACGGCTGGGAGAATAAATTTTACTGCAGCGGGACAAGCTTCATTGTCGGTTACAGAGACTATCAGGACTTGCGGAAGGATATAGACAGGATCAAGAACATCCTGGCGGCGCTGGATGAAAAGGAGCGGCTCCTGGAGGTCATCAACCGCAAGCTGGCCAATAAGATTGACATTTTGATCGGCAATGAGATTGAATGTTCGGCCATCGACGGCTGTTCGCTCGTGCTGTCGCGGTACGGGTCCCTCCAAGGGACCAGCGGCCGGATCGCTATCCTGGGACCGACGCGGATGGATTACAACCGGGCGGTTTCAACCATTGAGTATTTTTCCGGGCTCATGGAGGAGCTCATATCAAGATGATTGAAAAAAATGCGCAAACAGAGAATCAGGGGCAGCCCAAGGGGCCGGTAGCGCCGAATGGCCCAGCGGACAAGGTCCCGCCGGCCGGCAAGGAAAAGGAGATCACGATCAAAGAGTCCGAGCATGCCCGGCTTATTGAGGAAGCGGCGAAGTACAAGGACCAGTATGTCCGCCTTTATGCGGAATTCGAGAACGCGCGCAAGCGGATGGAAAGGGAAAAGCAGGATTTTATCCGGTATGCCAATGAGGAGCTGATTGTCGAGTTTTTGAACATTCTGGATAACCTTGAGCGGTCTGTCGAATCGGCCAGGGCGAACCACCAGGATTATAACGCTTTTGTGAAGGGCATTGAGCTGGTCATGGCCCATATCCATGACATGCTCAAGAAGAGCGGGGTCAAACCCATCGAAGCAAAAGGAAAAATGTTCGACCCGCACAGCCATGAAGTGCTGATGCAGGAGGAAACAGACAAGCATGAGGACGGCCTTGTCCTCGAAGAATTTCAGAAGGGATATAGTCTAGGCGGCAGAGTCGTGCGCACCGCCAAGGTGAAGGTCGCTAAAAAGAAACAGGCTGAAGAACGTTAATATTTATAAGGGAACCATTTACTAATATCGGTAAGGAGGCATGCAATGGGAAAAGCAATCGGAATTGATCTGGGAACGTCCAATTCAGCGGCGGCGGTCATGGAAGGCGGCCGGCCGACAATCCTTCCGTCGGCGGAGGGGGCCGGTGTGGCTTCGGGCAAGGCCTTTCCGTCGTTCGTTGCGTTCACCAAGGACGGCCAGCGCCTGGTCGGCGAACCGGCGCGGCGCCAGGCGCCGGTGAATTCGGAAGGGACCATCTACGCGGCGAAGCGCAAGATGGGGACGGATTTCAAATTCAAGGCCGGCGGCAAGGAATTCACGCCGCAGCAGATCAGCGCGTTTATTTTGCAAAAAATCAAGACGGACGCCGAGAAATTTCTCGGCGATACCGTGAACGAAGCGGTCATCACGGTCCCGGCGTATTTCAACGACAACCAGCGCCAGGCCACCAAGGATGCCGGCGAGATCGCCGGACTGAAAGTCCTGCGCATCATCAATGAGCCGACCGCGGCCTGCCTGGCGTACGGGCTGGACAAGGCCGGCAAAGAGCAGAAAATCATGGTCTTCGACTTCGGCGGAGGGACGCTGGACGTGACCATCCTGGAAATGGGATGGGATGATGAACACAAGGCGGCAACCTTCGAGGTCCTTTCC
>MHGR01000021.1:0-5642 GCA_001805655.1 Omnitrophica WOR_2 bacterium RIFCSPHIGHO2_02_FULL_52_10 | reverse complement strand
GAACTGGGCGGGACGGACATGGATAATATCCTCATTGGCTATATTTGTGAAGAATTCAGGAAGCAATCCGGTATCGATCTCAAAAATGACAAAATGGCCTTTCAGCGGCTGCGCGAGGCGGCCGAAAAGGCGAAGGTCGAGCTTTCCAGCACGATCTCCACCGATGTGAATCTGCCGTTCATTACCGCGGACGCCAACGGGCCCAAGCATTTGACCCTGACGATTGACCGGGCAAAACTCGAAAGCCTGGTAGGGCCGATCATCGACCGATGCCGCGAGCCGATCATCCGGGCGATCAAGGATGCCTCCGCGAAATTGGGAGAAGACGTCAAGGTCGACCGCGTGATTCTGGTCGGCGGCCCGACGCGCATGCCCTGTGTCCAGAAGTTTGTCGAACGGGAGATCGGCCAGAAGATCGAGCGCGGGATCGACCCGATGGAATGCGTGGCGCTGGGCGCGGCCATTCAATCGGGGATCATCAAGGGGGAGGCGAAAGAGGTCCTGCTGTTAGACGTCACGCCGCTGACCTTGGGGATCGAAACATTGGGCGGGGTGTTTACCAAATTAATCGAACGCAATACAACGATACCCGTGAAGAAAAGCCAGATTTTCTCAACGGCCGAGGACAATCAGCCGGCGGTAACGATCCGCGTTCTTCAGGGCGAGCGCCAGATGGCCAGCGGGAATACGGAGCTGGGACGGTTTGATTTAGTGGGTATTCCTCCGGCGCCGCGCGGCGTCCCGCAAATCGAGGTCACGTTCGATATCGACACCGACGGCATTGTGCATGTGGGCGCCAAGGACAAGGGCACCGGGAAAGAACAGTCCATCAAAATCACCGCTCCGACCAAGTTGTCCGAAGAGGAAATCAATAAAATGGTCAAGGAAGCGGAAAAATACGCCGAAGAGGACAAGAAGCAGAAGGAAAAGGTGGAATTGCTCAACCAGGCCAACGCCATGGTATATTCCACAGAGAAATCGGTCAAAGACTATGGGGACAAGGTTTCTGCGGGCGATAAGAAGAACATTGAGAAAGAGTTGGACGGCCTCAAGGAGGCCATCAAGGCCGGGGACGAGGGTAAGATTAAAAAAGGCATGGAATCGCTGCAGAAGGTAAGCCATAAATTGGCCGAGGAAGTTTATAAGGCCACGGCGTCCCAGCAAACGGCCGGCGGCGCGGATGCCGGTGCTCAACGGGCGAATGCCAGAGAGGGAGGACCGGGTGGTCAGCACGGCGGCGGCCACACGGCCACGGATACCGATAAAGAAGACATCATCGATGCCGATTTCAAGGCGGAAGATGAACAAAAATAACTAAAAAGCAGCTCGAGCACGGGGGATGGGACGCGTTGAGGACAGGCATACCGTTGAACATCCCTCGTTCTATGTTGTTCCTGATGGTCTCAAATGAAAAAAGATTATTATGAAATTCTGGGCGTGCCCAAGGACGCAACGGTGGCGCAGGTCAAGAAAGCCTACCGTTCGATGGCGTTAAAGCATCATCCGGACCGCGTCCCCGAAGATAAAAAGGCCGAGGCGACCGAGAAGTTCAAAGAGATATCCGAAGCCTACGGCGTTTTGTCGGATTCAAAAAAGCGGGCGTTGTATGACCAATACGGGCACGCGGGCATTGACCAGCATTTTACGACCGATGACATTTTCAGGGGGGCGGATTTCAGCAGCTTCGGCGACCTGGGGGATATTTTCAGCCAGTTTGTCGGAGGGGGAGGATTCGACATATTTGGGGGCGGGAGAACCGCCCGGCGCCCCCAACGCGGACGGGATATTCAGTATGAAGTGGATGTCACGCTCGAAGAGGCGTACGCGGGCGTCAGGAAGAAGATTAAGATTCCGCGCAATGAACATTGCACCGAGTGTGACGGCAGCGGCGCCAAATCCCAGAGTTCCATGAAAAAGTGCCCGACCTGCCACGGCCGCGGGCAGGTGGTGATGTCCAGCGGGTTCTTTTCCATGCAGCAGACTTGTTCCGCGTGTTCCGGGCGGGGACAGGTCATTACCGAATTCTGCGCCAAGTGCCGCGGCAAGGGCACCAACCGCGTCACGCGCACCATTGAGGTGAGCATCCCGGCCGGGGTGGATAACAATTCCCGCTTAAGGGTCAGCGGGGAAGGGGAGGTCGGCCCCGCCGGGCCGGGGGACCTCTATTTATACATCCATGTCCTGGCCCATGCTTCATTTCAGAGGGACGAAAGCGATCTTTATATTCAGTTACCCTTGAGCTTTGTCACGGCGGCGTTGGGGGGCGAGGTGCATGACCCGACTCTTAACGGCGATGTGCAGATGAAGATTCCCGCCGGAACGCAAAGCGGAAAGATGTTCCGCCTCAAGGGCAAGGGGATGCCGAGCCTGCGCGGGGATCACAGCGGGGATCAGTATGTCAAGGTCATGCTGAGCGTGCCGGAGAGATTGACCCCTGAGCAAAGGGAGCTGCTGGAGCGTTTTGCCGGGACGACCGGGGAAAAGTTCAATCCTCTTCCGGATTCGCTGAAGGAAAAGATAAAGAAAGTGTTTAAATAAACGACGGCGTCATTGAAGGGGCGCCGGTCAACAGAAGTTTGATGGGGCTCATTGGAAGAAAGAACATGCCAACCTATCAATACGAATGCGCGGTCTGCAGCCACAGTTTTGATATCCTGCAGTCGATGCTCGATAAAAAGCTTAGAAAATGCCCGGAATGCGGGAAGAATACCCTGCACCGGCTGATTGGCTCGGGCAGCGGGATCATCTTCAAGGGCAGCGGCTTTTACGAGACCGATTACAAGAAAAAGTTTTCAAAGGAGACAAGGGAAAAAAGCGTCTCGAGCGCAACAGAAAAGCCCGCCGATTCCGATCAAGGGGCGGAAAACGTCTCTAAAAATGGGCCGGCAAAAGGCAAATCGGGCGAGTCCGCATAATGGGCAGATATTCCTGGCCGAATTTTACAAGATTTTGGTTTCCAGCCATTGTGTACTCTGGTATTATCTTCATGGCCTCATCCATTCCCGATGTGAGGACTCCTTTTCCAGAATTCGAGTTTGACAAGTTTTTGCATGTCATTGAATATGCCCCGTTCGGTTTTTTGTTAGCCAGGGCGATGCGCGGCACGTGGACTTCCATGCCGGGAAAGGCCCTGGGGACATGGGTCGTCCTGTTGTCGTTTGTTTATGCCGTCAGCGATGAGTATCATCAGCTGTTTGTTCACGGCCGGAGCATCAACGGCCTGGACCTCCTGGCCGATACGGTCGGCGGCATTTTGGGCTGGTATCTTTTTGCCGTATTGACACGACACAAAACCGGGAAAATATAAGCGGACCAAAACGATGTCCAACATCATGCCGTTCAAAGCGGTGTATTACAATATCAAAAAAGTGAAAGACATGGCCAAGGTCGTGTCCCCGCCGTATGACGTGATTTCTGCCGAAGAGCAGGACCGTCTGCACAATCTCAGCCCGTACAATTTTACCCACATCGACTTCGGTAACGACTTGCCGACCGATGATAAGACCGAGAACAAATATTCCCGCGCGAAAAGGACATTTTCTGAGTGGTTGGCCAAGAATGTCATGGTGCAGGATGAGAAACCCGGCATTTACTTTTATAAGCAAGTTTACAAGAGCTTGGGCCAGAAATACATCCGCATGGGCTTTATTTCCCTGCTGGAATTGGAGGATGAGGGCGCATCCCAGGTGTTTCCCCATGAAAACACGCACGACCACGCCGTTGATGACCGCTTCAAGCTCTGTGACAGCTTAAAATCCAATCTAAGCTGTATCTTTGTCTGCTATTCGGACAAGCACCGCAAAGTGGAAAAGATTTTTGAACGGCATGTCGTTTCGACCGGGCCGATCGTGGATGTGGCCGATGAGGACAGGGTGCAGCATACGCTCTGGCGGCTTGACGATGCGGCGCTCCTTGATAAAGTCAAGGGCGCGGTGGTTGACCGGCAGTTATTCATCGCGGACGGCCATCACCGCTACAAGGTGGCCATGGAGTACCGCAGCAAGCGGATGGCCCGCGTCTTGAATCCCAACGGCCACGAGCCGTTCAATTATGTCATGACCTACTTTACCAACATGGATTCCAGGGGGCTGCAGATTTTCCCGATGCACCGCATTGTCAAACAATTCCCGCAGAGTTTGGGTCTTCTGGAGGAATTTTTCAGGATCGACAACGTCAAAAAGAGAGAGGATTTGCCGATCTTGCTGGCCAGGGCCGGGCGCAACGAGCATACCTTCGGCCTGTACACCCGGGACGGGAACAGGCTGCTGAGGCTGAAAAATAAGAAGCTTATTGATGAATACATGACCGATGGGTCCCGGGAGTACAAAAATCTCGATGCGACGATCCTCAAATCTTTTGTCTTTGACCGGGTGCACATTCCGTCCGAGGACATTATCTACACGAAGGACATTGATCAGGTCATGAACTTGGTGGATGCCCATCAGGCGGATGCCGGGTTCATCATGAACCCCGTCAAGATTACCGAGCTGAGGGCCATTGCCCTGAACGGCGAGCGGATGCCGCCGAAAACGACGTATTTTTATCCGAAGGTTTTATCCGGCCTGACCGTCTATAAAATGGACTAGCGCGGGCGGCGGATCGCTGGTATAAGGGGAGCGGGATCGGCCCCGGCAAAAAAAACAGGACGCTTCATATTTCATTATGGTTTTATTTGGCAGAAAAAAATATACCCTTGTCAAAGTCAAGAAAAAAGACATCCCTGCCGGGCTCTGGAGCAAATGTCCCGAATGCGATGCGACCACCTATAATAAAGAACTGCTCAATAATCTCAATGTCTGCCCCAAATGCGGTTTTCACCTTACCCTGACCGCCCAACAGCGCATCGACTTGTTCCTGGACGCGGGCTCCTTTCAGGAGCGTGACGCGGGGTTGGTTTCGGTGGACCCCCTGGGGTTCAAAGGGCCGAAAACATATAAGGAAAAGATTGAAAGCGACCAGAAGTCGACCGGACTGCGGGACGCGGTCATTACCGGCCACGGGAAGATCGGCGGGCGGCCGATTGTCATCGCGGTCACCGATTCCCGCTTCATCATGGGGTCGATGGGGTCCGTGGTGGGAGAGAGAATCACCCGCGCGGTGGAATATGCGACCGAGCAAAAATTGCCCGTGCTGATCATTTCCGGTTCAGGGGGCGGGGCCAGGATGTACGAGGGCGTGTTTTCCCTGATGCAAATGGCCAAGACCTGCGCGGCATTGAGGATACATCATGAGGCCGGATTGCTGCACATTTCGCTTTTAACCAATCCGACCATGGCCGGCATCATGGCCTCCTTTGCCGGGATCGGGGATATCATCATGGCCGAGCCGAAGGCGTTGATCGGTTTTACGGGACCCCGGGTCATCGAGCAGACCATCCGCCAAAAGCTGCCGGAGGGATTTCAAAGGTCCGAGTTCCTGCTGGCGCACGGCCTGATCGATATGATTGTAGAGCGTAAAGACCTGAAGGAAGTGATCGGGCGGATCATTGAATTCTCGCGGAATCCGGCCGTGGCCTGAACGGGCAGGGCTTTGCCGGGGTTGGAAAAATATTTGTTTGCTTTTGGGGCGTGTTTTTAACAGCATAGGAAAGGCAGATGCTGCTACCCCAACTTTCCTTTATAAAATGTTTAGAGGAAGTTGGG
>MHGR01000020.1 GCA_001805655.1 Omnitrophica WOR_2 bacterium RIFCSPHIGHO2_02_FULL_52_10 | reverse complement strand
GGAAATAGCGCCTGGAGCGCTCCCGCCCCGCCAGATACACGACGGCGGCCTCAATGCCGGCCAGCACGACAATAATCCCCCAGGTATTATGGATCATAGAGTTGGTCCGGGCTGATGCCGATGCCGGCCTTGACTTTTTTTAAATCATAGCGTCCGTTCCCGGAAAGATACGGGTTGCGCTTAACGGCCCCCTTGATAAAAAACGGCGTATCAAGATCAATAAAATCAAAACCGCCCAGGCCGGCGGCCAGATGGGCCGACGCGGTCATGGCCAAAGACGTTTCCATCATGCCGCCGATCATCAGTTTGATATTATTCTTTCGCGCGAGCCGGGCTATCCGTTGCGCCTGCAACAGGCCGCATTTCATGATCTTGATGTTGATGGCCGGGGCCAATTGAAACTTGACGGCCTTTTGGGTGTCCTCGAACGTGCATACACTTTCATCGGCGCAGACAGGAACGGACGTTGACCTGGATATTTTCCTGAGCCCTTCCCAGTCATCCTTGCGCACGGGCTGCTCCAGCAGGTCGATACGCACCCGGTTTTTTTCCAGCGCTTGCAGTAATTTCATGGTTTCACCGCTCGTGTATCCCTGATTGGCGTCCACGATGAGACGGCAGCGGGGTACGAGTTTCTTGATGGCCAGCAGGCGCCGGATGTCCAGGTCGAGGTCATGCCCGATCTTGACTTTAAACGCGCGGAACCCCTGCGCATAAAATTTCTTGGCCGAATGTTGTGTTTGCCTGAGATCGGAGAGGACGAGTGTAATGTCGCTGCGCAAAACTTTCGCCGATGTTCCGAAATAACGCCACAACGGGATGTTCCTGCTACGGGTAAACGCGTCCAGCAGGGCCGTCTCCGCCGCGGCCGTCGCTGCCGGATTATTTGGGAATGCCCGTTGGCACTTTCCGGCAATTTCCTCAAAGCCTCCGATTTCTTTGCCTTCACAGAAACTCCGGGCCTTTTCCAGATTTTTAAGAGTGCCGTCAAAAGTCTCGCCCGTGATGTGCGTGGCCACGGCGGCCTCGCCATGTCCTTGCAGACCGTTATCCAGCGTGACGCTGAACAGGATGTTCTCCAGCCGCTCGTGCGTCCCCAGGCTCGTGCGGAAGGGCTGCAGCAGCCGCGCGCGAAACGGTTTGATGTCAATGGACGTGATGATCGGCATGTCAGGGATTCGTCAGGGAAAGAATGGCGTTCATGCGCTCTATCAGTGAACCTTTTTTGGAACCCTCGCCGAGATAAAGGTCGCTTACGGCGACACGGTTAATCACGCGCACCCGGTCGCCCTCTGGCGCGGGTTCGCGGTAACCCCACACCGCGTGAATCGCGTACGGACGGCCGTTGACGGTCCCCACATACAACATGATGTGACCTTTCATCGGCAGAATAACGCTTCCGGGCGCGGCTTCTTTCAACGCCGCGGCCTTTTTTTCCACGGACTCCCCCTCACAAGAAAACTCCTCACTGCGTTCGTCGTATCTTCTTTGCTGCATAGGAAAGGAGTTTTCTAGCAGCATCCGCTTTTTATACTTTCCTATGCTGTCAAAAGCGGCGAGGCGCTGCCCCACCCGGGCCTGGTCAATGGAATTCCGCGGCAGTTTTATGCCGACGGTGGTAAATACCGCCCGCAAAAAGCTCGAGCAATCCTGCTCGCCATACATCCCGCCCCAGCCGTAAGGCGCGTTCAACAATTTAAAAGCTTGTTCCAACACGTTTCGCGGCGTGTACGGAAGATATCCCGCTGATGCTTGTTCCTTTTTCAAATAGACCGTTTTGATTTTCATGTCTCCGCTATCCCCGCGCACGGGCAGGAGAGCCGCCAGCACATCCGCTCTGCCGCTTTCGGCCGCGGGAAGGCTGACGCCCATGTGCAAGTGATCGTGAAACCGGGTGAGCGCTTCATCCAAATACACATCCGCCTTCGCGGACGCGGCCACCGTCCTTAAAGGCGCGCTCAGATACGTGTCGAAATCATCACGGCCGCACAAGGCGACATTGCGCGCCTCGACCCACCCTTCGCTCAACTCGTTCACGGCATACAGCCATTGCCCGTCATCCGAGCGGTGCAGGACCACGACCGGGGCGGCGGCATCCAGCGCGCTGTTCTGCAGCTCGTCAAAATCGATGTCATCGGCTACCGCGTACAACCCCTCGTCCGTCGGAAAGAACCGCTGGTCGGCATACCGGACGATAAACCCGCGCTCAGCCGCCACGCTTTCCCCGATTTCTTCCAGCGCCATGCGCTGTTTCATCCGCTCAAAAAATTCCTGCGCCACGGCACGGCCGTCCGCGGCATAATAGTTTTGATTTTTGATATGCTCGATGCGCGCCAGGAGCGCGCTCTTCAGAGCCGGCCCGTCATAGCTCTCCGGAAACTGCCGCAGGTCCTTGGTCGACCGTAACGTCTCCTGGATGTGGCGGTTAAAGGTCTGGATGGCCGCGGCATCCATGATAACGGCATCAGGATCGGCGATACGGCCGATCCAATAGCCGGCCGTTGTCATTTCCCTTAATACGTTGGGGATTTGCGTGGGGGCGACGAAATAAAGCTGTTCACCGGCCGAGGCCGGTGAAAACATCAGGGGTATTAATAACGCGGCAATGATGGGGGCGGGTTTAATCCTGGTCATCACTTAAAATGATAACGGGATTCCGGGGCAAATCAAGCCATTTCAAAAACTTCTGCATGTTTTTGGGCGAGACAGCGACACAGCCGGCAGTCGGGATGCCCTTACCGCGCCAGACATGCAAAAAGATGGCCGAGCCGCGGCCCGGGACCACGGGCGCGGTGTTATATTCAATGACGACCGCGTATTGGTACAGCCGGTCATCCCGCCTTAAAATTTCATGGGACACGGCCGGCGGCGCGCCCGTGACCCATTGGTTATATTGCGCCGAGGCCGGATCATCGACCCAGAAATCATTTGCCGTTGCCTGGCGGTAATCCAGCCGTGTGTCCACGCGCGGCGCGTAACCGAAGGCGCGCTTGATCTGATAAATTCCCGCCGGCGTGCGGCCGTCGCCTTCCCTCTTTTCGCCGGACGCGGCCAGCCCGTTGCGCCCAAGCACCGCTGACATAGGGGAAAACTTTTCCATCCACTCCCCGTCTTCCCTTTCCCAGGCCGAGATACTTGCCCGGCCCGGCCGGATGTCATCCGCAATGACAAGCAGGGCCTGAGCGTGCTGCGCGGGCAAAGTTCCAAGGATTTCCAGCGGACGATGGGATTGCGGCTGGCCGGAAGTCAGCAGGGAGCATCCGCTTAAACTCAGCGCCACCAGAAATAAAATTGAGTTACGAAGCGCGCTCATGCGTGGTCATCCACCGCGGCCCGCCCAGAATGCGCGCGACCATCATGCTGCAGACGTTGTCGCCGACGGCATTGACCATCGTGGCCGGCGGATCGACCAAAACGCCGATCATGGAAATGATGGGGAGCGCTTCGGGGGGAAAACCGTACAGGGTAACAATGAGGATTTCGCCTAAAAACCCGCCGGAAGGGATGCCGCTCATCACCGTGCCGCTGAGCAGCGCGATAGCCAGCGCGGCCAGGAGCGTGCCGGGCCCGGCAAAATCCATCTGGAATATGCCGAACAAAAGCGCGGTCTTAAGGACGGCCGACATGCACGAGCCGTCCATGTGGATCGTGGCCCCGATGGGAATCACAACTTCGCGGATGTCCTCGGGGACACCGCTTTTTTCGGCCGCCTCCAGGTTCAGCGGGATGACGGCGACACTGCTGCCCGTGGCGAGCGCCGTCAGCGATGTCGGAATGATGTTGGTCCAGAAACGCCGCAGGCCTTCCCTGCCCGCGGCCAGGCAGGCATAGACACTGAAGGCGATGACAAAATACCCGAGGGCTAGCGGATAATAGAGCGCCATGGCGCGGAAGTAGGAGCCGAACAGCTGCGGGCCGAAGACGCCGGTGAGATAAGCAAAATACGCGCCCAACCCAACGGGGGCGTACCACAGGATATACCCGACCACCTTGTTGAAGACTTCATTGGCGGCCGACAAAAAGCGGGCGAACTCCCTGCCCCGCTCGCCGGCGTGCGCGGCGCCGAGGCCGATCAGGACCGAAAAGATAATCAGGGCCAGCATGTTTTTCTTGGACAGAAGCTCGCTGAAATCGGAAACCGTGAACGCCTTGACCAATACATCACCGATGTTGACATTTCCCATCGATTCCGGCGCCTGCAGCGCGATGTGCATCCCCTGCGCCGGCGGGAAGGCCTTGACCGCCGCGATCATGAGCAGGGACGCGGCCGCTCCCGTGGCGATAAAAGTCCCCAGCATGGCGAGCAGGATATTCCCCAGCCGCCGGCCGCCGGTCATGGACGCGACCGCCGAGGAAATGGAAAAGAAAACCAGAGGGACCACAACGGTGAAGAGCAGATTAAGGAAAATATCGCCGAACGGCTTGAACAGGGCCGCCCTGTCCTTGAAGACCAGCCCCAGGGCCGCCCCGGTCAAGAGGGACAAAAGCAGAATTATGGAAAACCGGTAGCTGCTCAAAATATTTTTTTCAATTCAGGTCCCGCTTGGGATCATAATTTGGAAAACTTAGGATATGTAAGGTCCAAATCCCAAGATACAAGGTACAAACAAGCAACAAACCTCAATACTCAAATCCCAAATCCGCTGATTTTAGGATTTGAAATTTGAAGTTTGGATATTGGTCATTGTTTGGAGCTTGTTTCTTGTATCTTGAAATTTTATTATCTCAGATAAGCTTCCTAATCGGCTTTATCGCTTAAGGACCGTCCCCTTCTGCCGACCCGGGCAGCGGGTGCTTGATTTTTTCCCAGGACTCCTTGAAATCAAATTCCTTGACGTTCGGGGCGGTATCGTTGTGGCATTTCCGGCAGGTCTGCTCATCCGGAATGATGAGGCCGGCTTGGACAGCCATTGGCCGGTCCTTCATTACTTTCAGGGTCATATAGCCCTTCCCCGGCCCGTGGCAAGTCTCACACGAAATGCCCTCCTCGACCGGAATGTCCTCGGTCACTTTTTGCTCGCCGAAATAATAGGCCGTGGAGTGGCAGCGCAGGCATTTGCCGCTCGCCTGCGGATCGGCAATGCCCAAACGCTCAGCCAGCGCCTTGGCCGCCGGCGTTCCCAGCGTTTCAAACGCGCGACTGTGGGCCGACTCCATCCATATACGGTACTGGGCCCCTTGTTTTTCACCTTTATGGCAGATGGCGCATTTGGCCACGCCGGCAAACGCATGCGCCGGCACCTCGCCGGGCCAGACTTTATCGAAACCAATCCGCTCCTTCATTTGCTCCAGGGTTTCCCCGGCCGGTGGACGCGCTTCACCGGTGGCTTGCGCTGTTGAGTAAACTTGCGCGGCGTTACTCTCGGCGGCTTGGGCAACCGCCGCGGGCTCAACGGTGACCGAGGCAGGTGCGGCCGGGACCGGAACCGTACCGGCCTGCCCAGCGGACGGCTGCGCGGGCGCCGCATTTTGTTCCGGGTGTGCATCGTGCGCCCCTAACACGCAGATGGTGAGGGAAAAAATGAACACGCGAAGGTAACGCACGGTTTTATACCTTGACATTATCATCCGCTCCTTTTTGAAACTACCTTACATTAAATAATAGGGGGCAAGTCCAAAGTCCATGGACCCCTATTAATTATTTGGTCAATTGATAAATACCGTACGCGGCGCCAAGGCTGAGGGCCGTGTTCAGCATGGAACATCCGCTGACGCAAACAATAAACACGAGAAAGCAGAGAGTTTTGATGTGATTGATCATGCACTTAATATATCATCAAACCGGATTGAAATACGCTTTAAATGCTTATTATTAATAGAGAGTCCCGGGAACTTGGTGTTACCTATGGCAACACCGTGCTATTTTTTCTATATAAAATCTGAATGAAAATAGTACGTAGTCAGCTTCCTCTTAATAAAGGAAAGCTGGCACGGGCTGTTGCGGGGATCAATTACCACCGGACTTTGAGGGCGAGGCCTTTCAACCCTTCGGTGAAAAAAGGATTGATGTTTACGACGTCTTTGGGCGAGGAATATAAAGAGGCGTGTTTCGAGGGGGATGGGGCATTTTTGTCATTCAGGATGGATTTCAGGCCGGGCGCGGCCGCCTCCTCTGTCTCAAGGGCGGTTTGCTGTTCGGGCTGAACGGCTCCCTCTTCCTCCTTGGAGCCGAGGTTAAGCCCGGGGTCAACAGTCACGAGGGCTATCTGCACATCCTCGGCTTGCTCAGCCGCGTCATCAGCCCAGCCCATGCCCGGCGTAAAGAGCGCTATGGCGACAAAGATATTCAGCAGCATTTTCATGGCAGTTTCCCCGTTGATGCCAACTGAATCTCCAAGGGTATGTCAAAAAGGATTCTCTTGCCCAAACTGTGGTAACCCTTCGCTCGCTTACTTTCACCTGCCTGCCGGTAGGAAAGTTCGCTCGCTCAGGGTGGTTCGACGCTCCAATCCAGTGGTGAGCAAGCGACGGCCTTCGACGCGTTCCCTTGCTCAAGCCGAGTCCTGTCGAAGGACGAAGCGCGTCGAACCATAAAAAAACCCACTTCGGCAGTCGCAAAAGTGGGTGAACATCGGTTCAATATTGGCAACCCAGCCGCCTTTTAGCTTCCGCTATGAAGGCCTGTGGCTTTGCGGCCTGCCCTTTCGAGCAGTGTGCCTTGTTCAATACCGTATTGTCTGAATAGCTAGTATAAGTATAAAATATTTTCTTGAAAAAGCAATGGCCGGGGGCCGGATCACTGTTTTACGGCAGAAATGTTTTTTAAAGACATTTCCCTCCGTTGGGTTGGCGGGAAAATTGAGGCAGGGGGAATGGATGCAGAAAAATGTCTGTGTGGGTCCGGTTACATATCTATCCGCCAGCAGCGGTGGATGAGCTTGTTACGGTAATCCTCGGGCACGGTCTGCGCGGTGAGCTCCACAATCCGTTTGGCCTTGAGCCTTCCCAATTTCGGGTCGAAGCGCTGGTGATTGGTCGAGAAAATCACGCTCGCCCCCGGGGCCATCACCGTCAGCACATTCGTCAGGAGCTGGGCGTGGTGGCTGTTCACGTTGAACGTGCCCGTACCCCGGCGCTTGGAAAAGGACGGCGGGTCGACCAGGGCCAGGGAAAAGCGGCGTTTGGAGCGCCTGAGCGTTTCCAAATATTCTTCGACATCCGCGCGCACAAACTCATAGGCGCGGCCCCTGAAATTGTTCAGCGCCATGTTATCCTTCGCCCACTGAATATGGGCCGCCGAGCGGTCGACGGTCACGACGGACTTGGCCCCGCCGGCCGCCGCCGCGCAGCTGAAAGCCCCCGTATAAGCGTAAAGATTGAGGAAGTCCCGGCCCCCGGCTATCTGCCGCACCAGCGCGCGCGTGTCGCGGTGGTCCGCGAACAGCCCCGTGTCTAAAGCGCCGCCCAAATTTACCCAGAATTTAAGGCCGCGCTCGCAAACAACAATACGCTTGCCGCCCGCGCTGGCGCGCGGATACCGCGGTTCCGCCTCCGCTTTCGTGCGCCGGCGTTTCATATAGATCTTATCCGCGGGCACGTTGAGCGCCTCGCCCGCGGCCCGCGCCATCCTGGGCAGCCACTGCGGGCCCGTCTGCAGGCGCACGTATTCGCCCACCACCAGATGCCCCTGATACCAGTCGACGACCGCGCGCACTTCCGGGATGTCGCGGTCATACAGGCGGAAGGCCTCGATGCCCGCGCGCCTGAATTTCCGCGCCAGATGCCGGTAGCGCGCCTTTAAGCGGTTCGCCAAGATCCGCGCGTGATCTTCGGCCTTTTCATCGGTAACGAAATGCCTGGGGTTTGGTTTTGGGGCGTGGGACATGGCCATCGTTTCCACTTCTACCCTTTACGGAAAATCTTAATCCCTTCGATGACCAAGAAGAATGTCAAAAGAAAAAGCGCCAGGCTGGTAAGGCCGATAGGGTCGGCGGTGAATCGTCCCTGAACCATGTTCGTCAGCCAGGGCTGGATGATAAAAAATAACGAAGTGACCGCCACAAAGATCATGAACACCGACGGCCACAGCGCTATCTGAAATTTCATCTTCAGCTTAAACAGCCACAGGCTCAGGCCCAACAGGACCAGCGCCGCCAAAAGCTGATTGCTGGAGCCGAAAACCGTCCAGAACAGCTTCCATCCCGGGATGACCTTGCCCTGGGCATCCGTGATTTCCCGGGTCAAGAAAATCAACGGCAATATCAACGTCACGACCGTGGCCGCGTACGGGCTCCATTTATTTTTCCAGCCGGTCAATTCTTCAAAAATATACCGGCCCAAGCGCGTGGCCACATCCAGAGTATCATAAACAAAAGTGGCAAAAGCCAGCAGCGCGAAATTGTAGGCGAACTCCTTATGAATGCCCAGATGGCTTAAGAATACCGCGATGCCATGGGCGTATATCTGGTTGGGGTCCTGCAATTGCCCGGCCTCTTCCGTCGTCAGTAAAAGCAGCGTTCCCAGCGCCATGACCGCCACGAAACTTTCCAGGAGCATCCCCCCGTATCCCACAACCCGTGCATCCGTTTCCCTGGCCAATTGTTTGGATGTCGTCCCCGCCGCAATCAGGCAATGAAAACCCGAGCAGGCCCCGCAGGCCACGGTCGTAAAAAGCAAAGGAATGAGCGGCAGCCCCTGCGGATTGGTCCACGCGGTAAAGGCGGGGTACTGAATCACGTAGGAGTGCGTGAGGCTCCCCGCCGCCAGGCCCAGAAAGCTCATCCCGGCCGTCAGCATCAGGAAAAACCCTCCCAAATATCCCCGCGGCTGCAGCAGGAGCCAGACGGGGACAACCGCCGCAACGGCGCAGTAGAGCAAAAGAAAAACGTTCCACGTCATCTTCGCGTCCAGCCCGAACATCAACGGCAAGCGCAACGGGAATGCCGGGCCGAAATAAATACACACAAAAACGAGGGGAACAAAAATCAGGGTGATGAGCGTCAAAGGCGGTTTAAAAATTTTGATAATCATCCCCATCACCAAGGCCAAAAGCAAATACATCATGGAAGAGGACGCGATGCCTTCCCCCCTGGCCGGGTCGACAAAGGTGCTGGCCGTGACGTCCGTAAAAGCGGCAATGATATAAATCAGGGAAAACCACAAAAACAAAAGGAAAACGATAAACGCCCGCCGGCCCATCGTTTCGCGGATGATTTCGACGATGGACCGGCCTTGATGGCGGATGGAGGCCACGATGGCGAGCATGTCATGCACGCCGCCGATGAAAATTCCTCCAAACACGACCCAAAGAAACGTCGGCAGCCAGCCAAACCACATCCCCGCCAAAATCGGGCCGACAATGGGGCCCGCGGCCGCGATGGCGGACAGATGCTGGTTTAAAAGATAGAATTTTCCGGCGGGGACAAAATCAACGTTGTTTTGAAATTCATAGGCGGGGGTTTTGGCCTCAGGGCGCAGTTTCAGCCATTTGCCCAGCAGCGCGCCGTACGTCATGTACCCGAAACTGAGGACGACGATGGAAATGACAACCAGCAGTAAGAGGCTCATCTTGATCTATGCCTTGGTTATTATACCGGACTTTTTAATCCGGCTTCGGATCCTTGAATTTTTATTTTATCTTATTTATCTTATTAAGCAAATTGATATTTCGGCGGCCGAACCGTGTCTAAATCGGGCCTAGAAGTGGGGATTTTGGACAAATTCATACAAATTGCTGGAAACCAAAAAACCCCTCATCTCTCGTCGAGAAAAGGGGTTTTATATTGGTTGCGGGGACACTCTCCCTCCGGTCGAGTACTGCCTCGCTGCGCTCGGCTGCAGGATTTCCCAGATTTCTCTAGTGTCTTAATTTGTGGAAATCTGGGCTGTTGTTTCCGCTGATCCATCAAGAGAAACAACGGGAACCTGTGACACCCTCACTTCGCTCGGGTGCGTCGGCGCACTTTGAAGTTACGTTCGCTAACGCTCCGTAACTTCAGTGCTTGACGCCTTCAGGTTATGAGGGATTGAAGCGATCTCGACGGTGATTGATGATTTTAGCTAACTCTTAGTGGTGTTAGGAGATGTGGTGAGTTGACTTGTTTACTGTTATCCCGCTTTTGTCCCTGTTGGGGCTTATTTTGCTAGCACAGTGCTAGCACGGAAAATTAAGCAGGTCTTTGAACAGTCGGAGCCTGCACAACCCGAAAAGGAATGGTATTAATGGACGAATTATTGACCATTAATTCAAATTGATATTCTCCAAAAACAGGGAATTCAATTTGAGCAAAGTTGAGGGCTAATGGCACGCTGACTGGCCACCCTGTCGACTGCACAGGACGCTCGGCCTGAATTTTAGCTTTTACTGTCGCAATTCGGCCGCCATCCGCGTTAACAAGCAGAATCTCTAACTCATGAGTGCGCCCTAATTCAGCAGGACTCAATGTTAAACGAAACGCGATCCCCAAGGAAGGATGCCTAACTGGGGCCGCGTTAGCAAAAAGTGTATCTATGCCTCCGCCCGTAATATATAGCTTGCCATGATTTTCCTGAACAAAATCTGCCAATATTGCACTATTAACTTGCATGGAATTATTCTCCTATGTAGATTTCTTAGTCATCTTTATACCTGTACTACCTGCTGTTATGTTGGTACTGCCTTCAATTTCTGCTTTACCTGTAAGCGCTCCAGTTGTTGGATTCTTATCAGCAATTTTTTTATTTGCTTTTATCCATAATTCTCTGCTTAAAAGATACAAAAACACGGGGGCTGGAATAACATGCAATGGGCATTTTATTGACCTTTCTACATTTAAAGACAAATCTGTGGAAGTCAATACTGCCTTTTCCCGAGGAGAAGAAAGGTCTAATACCAGCCTACCTTCTGCTTTTGAAGGGGAAAAGGCTGGTAATTCTTTCGACGGAGCTCGTTCCTTGGCGTCAGCAGCATCTCGATTTACCAAAAAGCAAATCGACACTCGCTCTTTTTCAGATGCAGGCCACTTCTCTAATGCTCGCAACCACTTGGCATTGGATTGTCCATATTTTGACTCAATGACCCAATATTTGCTGTCTGTTCCTTTATATATAAAATCAATTTCTTCGTTATCCTTTTTGCGCCAATAACCAATTTGCCCACCCTCTGCCTGTGCGTAAGCACTCAAGTGCGCGGCAACGGAACCTTCAACAATGTGGCCCATTTCTTCAGGTTGAAGCAATACCTCCTCTGTTCGCCCCAGAAAAGAGTTTCGCAAAGACGCGTCAGAGGGATATACTTTTGGTTTGGCTTTTAACGGTGCCTTCCCAGCTCGTTTCTGATTGTTCAAGCTACAGATAAAATCACCGTCTTCCAGTGCTTTCACATATCTCGCCGTCGTGGGACGGCTGACCTGTAGCATTCCAGACACCTTAGATTTATCTAATAAAACACCGGGATTGCGGCAAATATACTCAAAAAGCCTCTCGAGATTTTCGATGTCTTGCCGGGAGAACTGTGTTCTCATATCCTGATAAAGCGCTTTATCAACGACATCCGCCAGCAAACGTTGAGCATCGGTGAGGTTCAAATTAACGTTTGCTATTTCAGGAAATCCTCCATGCAAAAGGTAACTTTTAAACACCTCTTTTAAGTCACCAGAAATTCGATTCAGCACAGTCGAATCAAGCATTCCTTCTTGAAGAAACGATCGCCCTTTTAAGATTTCATTTTCCAAATAGGCGTTTGAGTTGGAATGGAAAATAAGTAAGTATTCATAAAAAAGTAATGCCGGCACAGAAAGAGAAATCCAGCGTCGCACTTCCTGATCCAGTACAGTTTGTATTTCCGCGGCAGCGCTGCCGGTGGCAATAATTCGATACTGACTGTTGACCAGCATCGATCGCACTTCCTGCGCCCAATCATCGGCGTACTGTATTTCATCTAAAAGAAAATAAATGTGTCCTTCCGCGGGTTTAAATTCTTTCTCCCAGACATTAAACCAGGCTTTCCATGGAATTTGCCGCAAAGGTCGTTTTTCAAAATCAACATAAACAATATTTTTCGCTTCGACTTTCCTCTCATTACGAAGCCAATTTCCTATTTGCCGTAATAAAGTGGATTTTCCAACACCTCTGAACCCTTTTAAAAATAAAGCTCTTTGCGAACCAATTTCTTCCAAATAATTAATCGCACTATAAAAAGGATACCGGCGTATTTGCGGAAGGTCTGGCCACTCCTTATTAGCCCAAAAAGGATTGATCTCGCGCAAAGCACTTAATATTTCGGCCGAATTATGTGGTGTTATGTCTTTCTTCATGGTCAAAATATAACATGATATTGCAATAGTGTCAAATACTATTTACACATCTAACATTATTGTGTAAATACACTATTGCACTATACGTGATTAAACATCGGAAATATCGGGGTGGAATAAGGTCGAAAGCTAAATTTTGTCACAAAAAATAAGGCGCTTGGGGTGGGATGGGCCTTACCCCATTGACTACCATAGAGTTAGGTAAATCAGCCTCCATGCTCCAGCGGCTCGTCAAATTTCCGCACTTCGTAGCCCAGCATTTTGTATGTCTTCAAGCGCCGCTGGCACATCCTGGCCATCTCGGCCTTAGCCATACCTTTAGACGTGGGCTCTTGCTTCGATGATTTCAATTTCTCAACCAATACTCCGCCCTCAGAATCACGAGCGATAACCCGATAATCTTTTAAATCCAATTTAGAAACCTCCCCATATTCTCTAGCCTGATCTTCTGTCTCGGCTAACCATGCCAAATTTTCAGATTTTATCTTTGTAAAATCAATCCCGGGTTCAGGCACAACATCTTTATTGCCTAATTCCTCTTGCTCATATTTCAAGACATCTTCAGCGGTTAGACCTTTGAGCATTGCACTTTCTGGACCGCCACGGAATAATTGTTTTGGCTTGAATACTTCCTGGAGCATAAGCAATTCTGCCTTGCTTCTGATTTTTGATAAACTGCGCTTACGCTGCAAAAAATACTTCTTCGACATCGGTACGACCTCCTTTGGTCTATAACTGAAGTAGGCCGTACCGTCTGTACAATGTCAAGGTAAAAACTTCATTATGGCATTAGAAGGAGAATTGTTAAATATCAAGCCCTTTGAGATATTCCAGAATTTCTTCATCAGTAGGTATACTCCCAGATTCAATTTTTAAGTGCAACACAAGTTTTGTAAGTATTTGATGGTGTAGAGTATTGTAAACATTTTCTTGGTCTGGCGTTAAT
>MHGR01000019.1:16298-17165 GCA_001805655.1 Omnitrophica WOR_2 bacterium RIFCSPHIGHO2_02_FULL_52_10 | reverse complement strand
GCTGAAAAAATCCGCTTCCTTGGCCAACTCATCGATGATTTCCAAAACGGACGGCAGTTCCACCATCATCCCGATTTTAGGGGCGCGGTGGGTTTTGATTTTTTCGCGCTGCAGGTCTTTAATGCATGTTTGGACCATGGCTTTCGCCTCCAGGAACTCATCCAAAGACGAAATCATGGGAAACATGATCTTCAGCTCCGCCTCCGCCCCGGCCCTGAGAATGGCCCGGATCTGCGCCCGGAAGAGGTCCTTATGCCTAAGCGAAAACCTAATCGAGCGCATCCCTAGAAAGGGGTTATTTTCATGGCCATAATCATAATAGGAAATGATTTTGTCGCCGCCGATATCAAGGGTCCTGAACGTGACCTCCTTGCCTTTCATCATATCGGTCAATTTTTGATAAATGATGTATTGCTCTTCCTCTGACGGGAAGTTCGAGCGGACCAGGAAGGGAAATTCCGTACGGTATAAGCCGATCCCCTCGGATTTCATGGACAGGGCGACGGCCGCGTCCCCGAGCAAATTAATATTGGAGAGCAATTTGACGCGTTCTCCGTCTTTGGTAAATGTGGACTCCCGCACTTGCGCGGCGAGGCCTCCCGTCTCCGCTTTATCCTTTTTTTTCTGGGCATACGCCCTGACAACGCCCTCAGCAGGGTCAATATGGACATTGCCCAATTCGCAATCCAGGATGATCTGCGTACCCTGGGCAATATTCAAGATTCTTTTTTCATTAACGATAATGAGCGGAATCCCCAGCGAACGCGCCAGGATGGACAAGTGCGACGTGACGCCGCCGCGCAGCAGGATAATGCCCTTAATCCGCCGGGAAACCAGCTTAAAGATATCCGACGGGAACAGTTCCAT
>MHGR01000019.1:16063-16232 GCA_001805655.1 Omnitrophica WOR_2 bacterium RIFCSPHIGHO2_02_FULL_52_10 | reverse complement strand
TCCTGAATGCGCTCCTGCAGATAGGCGTTCGGCAGCTTTTCAAACAAACGGATATACCCTTCATCAGTCATGCGGATCGCCTCGGCGGGATGATGGCCTTGTTCGATTAACCGCTCTATCGCCCCGACAAAGGCCGTGTCCTTGAGCATCAAAATCTGTGCCGCGAAAA
>MHGR01000019.1:15604-16039 GCA_001805655.1 Omnitrophica WOR_2 bacterium RIFCSPHIGHO2_02_FULL_52_10 | reverse complement strand
GTGCCTCGATCTGCTGCTGTAAAGCCTCAAGTTGTTTTTCCGCGGCCTGGACTGCCTGATGAAAGTCCTTCATCATGCGGGGCCGCTCCAGCAGCGCCCTTTCCTCTGCCGGAGACAGCAAGGCGCTGTCCAGCACGACGGCCCGGCCTATGGCAAAACCACCGGCGCCAATTTTCCCCTTTAAGAGCTTAAGGCCCTTTTCTTCTTCCTGTTCCTGTTTCGGCTGGGGCCGGCTTTCCAGGTCCATCAACAGCTTCGCCATTTCGATCGTGTTGGCCATCTGTGTCGTGATCGCCATGAGCGCTTTTATGTCTTCCTCTGTAAAATAATTGGATTTGGCATTCTGGATGACCATCACCCCGATGCGCACCCGGCCGTGCAGGATCGGCACGGCGAGAAACGATTCATACTGCTCCTCGCCGATTCCCTCAAAAT
>MHGR01000019.1:0-15558 GCA_001805655.1 Omnitrophica WOR_2 bacterium RIFCSPHIGHO2_02_FULL_52_10 | reverse complement strand
CATTTCCTTAAGCGCTATGCCTGTCAGGCCTTCTCCCAGCTTCAAGCTGATTGTGCCGATCGAGGAGGGGTTTAAGCCTTTGGTCGCCTTGAGAACAAGTTTCTGTGCCTGATCGTCAAATAAATAAATGGAGCAGACATCCGAATGCATGTGCTGCGAAACCATTTCAGCGATTTCCTGCAGAAACGCCTCCAGGCTGGTGGCGTCCTTAAAGATGCCGCTGAGCTCGCCGGCATCACATATCATTTTCGCATGGTCCCTCTTGGTCATTTGAGGCTCCTAAACAAAAAATCCCGACCATTTATGAAAACGATCGGGCTTCATTGCCTTGACTCTTCCGTGAATTCTTCCCATGGGCCTCGCCGCCCCACTGGAAACGATTAGGTGAATGCGGATTAAAGATACACCCGGGACTCACTTTTGTCAAGGCTCGCATTTAACCGGATGCCAAATTGGCACCTTTGCAGGGAACGGTTTCAAACCGTTCCCTACTTCCCCCGCTGTAATTCATCCATCAGGATAATCGATTCGGCGATTTCCTTCATGGAGCGGCAGGAATCCATGCTCTTTTTGTGGATGACTCTATGCGCCTCTTCTTCGCTGAGACGGCTCAAGCGCATCAGGACGCCCTTCGCGCGCTCAATGAGCTTCCGTGTTTCCAGGGCCTCTTTGGCCCTCAGCGCTTCTTCCATCAGGTGCGTGTTCTCAACGGCCACGGCGGCCTGGTTCGCCACCATTTGCAGCACATCGATCTCTTCCTGCGCGAAGCGATGCCGCTCCTTCGTGTACACGTTGATTACGCCGATGGCCTTGTCCTTGACCACCATGGGGACGGAAAGCATGGAGGTCAGGTCTTCCTTGATCGCCAGCTCCTTGAACCTGTAGTTTTTCTCTTCGCGGACATCGTATACCGCCGTCGGCATCTTGGTCTTAATCACCCCGCCAACCACGCTGCCGTCGACTTTCACATTGGCCTTTTTTTGATACTCCAGGCTCAAGCTCTGCGCCGCCCTGATCACCAATTCGCCTTTATCTTCATCGAGCAGCATGATGGAGCAGATTTTGGAGTTGAGCATCTCGGCCGTGACCACGACAATGAGATTCAGGATTTCATCGAGATAATTCTGGGAAGTAATCGACTGGCTGACCTTGACGAGGCTGTCGAACTGCAGGGCTTTTTTCCTGGTGTCCTCAAACAGCCGGGCATGCTCGATGGCCCCGCTGATTTGTTTGGCAATCAGCGCGATGAGTCCAATCGTCGCGGAAGGGTACGCGTGGGTTTTTTTATGCTGGATATTAACAACGCCGATCGCATTGTTTTTATGGATAATCGGGATGGAGAGGAAGGCCTCGTACCTGTCTTCCGGCAGGACATCGAAATTCTTGAACCTTTTGTCCTTGTAGGCGTTCTTTTTGATGGCAACTGGCTTGTTTTCTTGAGCCACCCATCCGGTAATCCCCTCGCCCGCCTTAAGGTTGATTTTTCCTAGCTCCTTCTTGTGCGGCACCTTCGAAGCCATCAGGACAAGATTTTGCTTGCTTTGGTCAAAGAGATAGATGAAGACCGAATCCGCTTTCGTCATCTCGGTCATGATATCCACGACCTCCTTGAGAACGACCTGCAGATCCATTTCCGAATTGGTGATCTCAACGATTTTGCGCAGGAGCTTCAGCTCGTGGGCATGGCTGATTTTAAGCGTATTGGTCTTTTTTGCCGTGTTAGCCATAGGGGTTTGCCGTTGTGTCGGCGTGCTATTCTAGCATAAAGATTACCGGAAACAAAGCCGCAGGGACTGCGGGCATTGCATTTAAGGATCTTTTCCCTTATACTAAAGGCATGCCTTTCCTCATGACATTCCTGGTGTTCAGCGGCTGTGTCTTGGCCATGGCGGTCGGATTGATCTTCGCCAAAAAAGTCCTTAAAAAGAGCTGCTCAACGGATCCGGACGCGTGCGCCTGCCTCAAGGAGGGGAAAGACCCTTCCCGGTGCGACAAATAACCATTCAATCCCGCGATTCAATCCTACGCGACATGCGCTCCGGTTAAGCTCCAAAAATAGCGAGCGCGCCCTGAGATGCCGTTTCAGGGCGCGCTGAGCCATCAACCAAACGAATCAAACGCGATCATCTCTTCCGGCACGCCGAGCGAATCGAGCATTTTTTGCACGGCCGCAATCATCATGGGCGGGCCGCAAAGATAGTACTCGATCTCCTCCGGATCTTCGTGGTTCTTCAGATAATTTTCAAAGAGGACGCTGTGAATAAAGCCGGTCGGGCCGTTCCATTTGTCTTCGGGAAGGGGCTCGGACAGGGCGGCGTGGTACGAAAAATTTGGAAAATTCTTTTCAATCTCCTTAAACTGCCCGTCATAAAACATCTCCCGCACGGAGCGAGCACCATACCAGTAACTGACTTTGCGATCGCGCGTTTTGAGGGTATGAAACAAGTGGAAAATATGGCTGCGCATCGGCGCCATCCCTGCCCCACCGCCGACATAAATCATTTCCCTCTTCGTGTCTTTAATAAAAAACTCGCCGTAAGGGCCGCTGACCGTCACCTTGTCTCCCGCTTTCAGATTGAACATATAGGAAGATGCCTTGCCGGGCGGAAGGTGCCAATCTCTTGGCGGAGGGGTCGCGATGCGCACGTTAAGCATGACAATGTTGCCTTCGGCGGGGTGATTGGCCATGGAATAGGCGCGGAAGATCGGCTCGTCATTCTCCGCCTTGAGGTCCCAAAGGCGGTATTTGTCCCAATCCGGATGATATTTCTCTTCAATGACGAAATCTTTATAGTCCAATTTATACGGCGGGATATCGATCTGAATATACCCGCCCGCTTTAAAATCCAGCGTTTGCCCTTGGGGCAGCTCCATGACAAGCTCCTTGATGAACGTCGCCACATTGTAGTTGGAGCGGACCGCGCAGTCGAATTTCTGAATCTTGAACACCTCATCCGGGATGCGGATTTTCATGTCAGTGCGGATCTTCACCTGGCAGGCCAAACGGTAATGCTCTTTTTGTTCCGCCCGCGTTAGAAGCCCGGTTTCGGTCGGCAGAATGTCGCCGCCGCCCTCGAGAACCTGGCATTTGCACATCGCGCAGGTCCCGCCGCCCCCGCAGGCGGAGGGAAGGAAGATTTTGTTGCTGGAAAGCGTTGACAGGAGATTCCTCCCCCCGGCAACAACGATGGGCTCCTTTTCGTCATTGATCAAAATCTTGCAGTCGCCTTTTTTAGCGACCTTTGATTCCACCAGCGACAGCATGATGATCAAGAAGACGATGATCCCGGAAAATACGGCCGTGCTTAAGAGGACGAACTTGAAAAATTCCACAAACGCACCTTTCCTTTAAAGGCTGATGCCGGCAAAGCACATAAAGCCCATGGCCATTAACCCCGTCAATATCATCGTGATGCCGAGGCCTCTTAACGAACTTGGAATATTGGAATATTCTAATTTCTTGCGTATAGCGGACATGGCGATGATCGCCAACGCCCAGCCCACGCCCGAGCCGAACCCGAACACCACGGATTCGGGGAAGTTGTAGTCCCGCTCATCCATGAACAGGGCCGCCCCCAAAATGGCGCAATTCACGGCAATCAGCGGGAGAAAAATCCCGAGGGCCGTG
This sequence comes from Omnitrophica WOR_2 bacterium RIFCSPHIGHO2_02_FULL_52_10, assembly GCA_001805655.1. GTDB lineage: Bacteria > Omnitrophota > Gorgyraeia > Zapsychrales > Zapsychraceae > 2-02-FULL-52-10. The sequence goes on along the minus strand of MHGR01000019.1, from coordinate 11,930 downwards.
TATAATTTCGGGCTGAACCGGTCAATGACCATCTCGACAATCTGCGTCATGGCCGCGATGACGGCAATGAAGGCAATGAAGCTTAAGAAGCTCAAATCGACATCGGGGACTCCGGCCCAAGCCAGCGCCCCTTTTTCGAGGAGGAAATGGTTGACGGCCCAGCTCGCCGGGGTAGTGATTGTCAGCACAAAGACCACGGCGCACCCCAATCCAATGGCTGTTTCAACTTTCTTGGAACAGACTAAAAATGAACACATGCCCAAGAAATACGCCAGCAGGATATTTTCAACGAATATGCTTTTCACCGCTAGGCTCACATAATGTTCCATGGCTTTCGCCTCCCTGGTTTTTAATGTTGCTCGGTATAGCCGCTGAGGGCCCTTTGAATCCAAATAATCATCCCTAAAAGAAAGAACGCCCCCGGGGCCAAGACCATGATCCCGCAATTCACATAGCCGTGGTCATACATGAACCGCGGCACGACCGGATATCCTAAAAGTGTCCCGCTGCCTAAAATTTCCCTTCCAATCGCCACTAAAATCAACACCGCGCTGTAGCCCAATCCGTTCCCTAAGCCGTCGATAAACGACTGCCTCGGCGGGTTAGCCATCGCGTAGGCTTCGGCGCGCCCCATGACGATACAGTTCGTAATGATCAGTCCGACAAAAACGCTCAATTGCTTGCTGACGTCATACATATAGGCCCTTAGGAATTGATCGGCCACAATGACCAGCGATGAGATCACGGACAGCTGGATAATAATCCTGATCTTGGAGGGGATCATGTTGCGCAGCAAAGAAATCACAACGTTAGACATAGCGACCACGAAGGTCAAGGCGGCGCACATAACCAGGGCCGTCTTAAGCTGTGTGGTGACGGCCAGAGAGGAGCATATCCCCAGCACCTGGAAGGTAATGGGATTTTTGTCCCACATCCCCTCCTTGATTTGCTTTCTTTCCTGCTTCGTTAAGATGGCTTGTGCCATGACACCCTCCTTTTGCCGGTGGGTTGGTGCGGACAAATTACAGACCACCGCATTTTTAATGGAACCAATGCATCTTTCACAACTGGTTGGAGCGGTGGCAGTATTGACACGTCCGGATAGGTAATGGAACCTTTGCGGACGTCAATATATCACTGTTTTCTTATCTTCTTTAAGAACGGCTCATAGGCATGGACCCATCGGTCCACCATCTGGCTCACACCCTTCCCGGTGATCGTTGCCCCGCTGATGCCGTCCACGTAAAATTCCTGCTTCTCTTCGGGAATGACGCCGGCCACTTTTCCTTTAACAACCTGTGTTGGCATGAGCGCGCCGCTCCTCACATCCCAAATCTTTTTGCCCTTGAAATTGTTAAGGAACCAATCCCGCTCGATTTCCGCCCCCAGCCCCGGGGTTTCCCCGTGCTTGTAAAAAGTAATCCCTCGGACGGTCATCGCGTCCGGCTCAAGGGCGAAATATCCGTAAAGAGTGGACCACAGCCCTTTGCCGATGATTGGGAAACAATAGGAGACGGCTTGTCCGCTTTCCTTATATATATACAAGGGGTGCAGCGCCTCGCCCTCCTGGATGTCTCCGGGCTTTTTTGCCTCAACAATTTCGCCGTTATCATCAATCACCGTCTCTTCAATTTTGCTCTCATAAACGCTTAAAACTTCCTTGGCGGTCGCCTTTTTCGGCAAACCCTCTTTTAAGCCCACCGCCTTAAGGATGTTCTTCTTGATGTCCAAGGCAACGTTCAATTCCTTTCTTGACTTGAGCCCTTCCGAAACACTCGCGATCGCCAGACTGCAAATCGCGCAAACGGCGAGGGCGAACATGAACGTGTATTGGTTACTTTGCCGTTGCACGCGCGCGCCTCCTTTTAATATTCTGCTGGACAATAAAATGGTCGATCAGCGGAGCAAAGACGTTCATGAACAATATGGCCAGCATGACCCCTTCCGGGTAGGCCGGGTTGACCATGCGGATGAGCACAACCAGCATGCCGATGAGGATTCCGTAAATCCATTTGCCCGTTTCGGTCGCGCTGGAGGACACCGGATCCGTCGCCATGAAAATCGATCCGAACGCGAAGCCTCCCATGACCATGTGCCAGTACGGCGGCAGGTTGAAAAATGCCATGCTGTTCTCTCCCCTGAACGCGAAAAACACCAAACTCATCGCCGTCAGCCCCACGGCGCAACCGGCGACCACCCGCCAGCTGGCCACACCCGCAATCAGCAGGAATCCCAAACCGAGCAGACAAGCCAGCGCTGAAGTCTCCCCAATGGATCCTGGGATAAAGCCAAGAAACATGTCCTTGAACGTATACCCGGCGTCCGTTAATGCCGCGATGGCCGATGTGCCCTTTTGGGCCGTCGCCACGACGGCTAACGGTGTAGCCCGCGAAAATCCGTCTACGGCCGCCCACACCGCATCGCCGGACATCTGCGCCGGATAGGCAAAAAAGACGAACGCGCGCGCGGTCAAGGCCGGATTGAGCACGTTCATGCCTGTTCCGCCGAAAATTTCTTTGCCGATCACAACCCCGAAGGAAATCCCGACCGCCACTTGCCACAAAGGAATCGTCGGCGGCAGGATCAAGGCATACAGAATGCCGGTCACCAAAAATCCCTCATTAATCTCATGCTTGCGGACCACGGCAAATAAAGCTTCCCAAAATCCGCCGGCCGCATAACTGACCAGGATAATCGGCAGGACCTTCGCCAGCCCCAACCCAAAGCAGCCCCAGAACGAATACTCCAGCCCTTTCGCCGTCTGGATCTGATAACCGGTATTGTAAAAGCCCATCAAGATACAAGGGATCAAGGCAATAATGACGGAGACCATGACCCGTTTCAAATCCACCGCATCCCGCACAAAAGGCGCTTTCTTGGTCCTTGTCCCCGGCGTGAGCAGGAAGGTGTCGATGGCCTCAAAGAACGGAAAAAATTTCTCCAAAGGCTTTCCTTTCGCGAAAAGCCCGCCAATTTTCTTCATCTGATTTTCGACGAATTTCATTAGACACTATCCTTTTTGTCGATCAAGGCCAAGCCGTCTCTGATGATTTTTCCGACATCCGTCTTGGACGGGCAGGCGAACGTGCACAGGGCGAAGTCCTCCTCATCGCATTCCAATATGCCCAGCTGCTCGGCTTCTTCAACATTGCCGGCGAGAACGGCCTTAATCAGAAAATAGGTCATGATATCAAGCGGAACGAGGGAGTCGTAAACATGGTTCAAAACAATGGCCCGGTGGCTGCCGTGCTCACCCGAATCAAGGGAGACTTCCCGCTGGGGCAAAAATGAGGAAAGAAACGTCCTGGAAAAGGTGTATTTGCGCGCGCCGGGCATAAGCCACCCCAACAGCTCCCGCTTCCCTCCCTCCGGAATAACCGTCACCTGCGAATCATAAAAGCGCAGATAGCCGCCGGTGCCGACATCCCTGCCCGACAAAACGCTTCCCGACAAACAGCGCATCTGCTGCAGCGTCATTCCCCCCAACAGCGAGGACAGCGGCGCGCCCACAATTGTTTTCGCGTATACTTGATGATGGACCGCCCCTTCGCCGGTAACCGCGACAATCCGCTCTGTTGGGTAGACGCCGCTGAGGAATAACGACCCGATCCTCAGCACATCCTGCGCCTCGACATACCAGACAAGGTCACCTTTATTGATGGGATCGACATAATGAATGTGCGTGCTGACGTTCCCCGCCGGATGCGGCCCGGAAAACATGTGCGTTTGAACATGGGCGGCTTGGGTCAGAGCCTTGGATGTCGCCCCTTGCGCATAGCACAGATGTACGTCCCCATCGGTTAATCCCTTCAAGACATCCAGCCCTGCCTGAAATTCCCCCTCACGTCCTTGCAGGATAAAATCGACATCCCCGGCCAACGGCTCGGAGTTCATGGCATGAACAAAAATGGATTTTGGTTTCAGGTGAGGATCGGCCACTTTGGAAAAAGGGCGCCGGCGGAGGACCGGCCAAAGATGCCCCTTTAATAGCACGTCGGTAATTTCCGCCTTGGAGAGAGTGCGGATTTTTTCGCGCGGGAACTTGGGGCGGGATTCCGCTTCTTGCCGGCCGTCCGTTTCAATGACAATGGAAAGGAGCGCCCGTTTGTCGCCTCTGTTGACCGCAACGACCTTGCCGCTGGCGGGAGAGGCAACCTGGATTTCCGGCACGCCTTTATCAGAGAAAATCGTTGTTCCGACCTTAACGTGGTCGTCCACCTTGACGCGCAGGCGCGAGCTTAATCCGTTGAAGTCCGGCGGCTGTACGGCCACGCGTTTCGGCAAGGGAATCGTAACGATCTCCTTTTTGGCCGCGCCTTTAAGTAAAATATCCCTGCCTTTTTGTATAGAAAAAGACCCCATCTCTATATCCTTTGAACCGCCCTAACCTAAATTGAATTGTTGATATCTTTTTTGAAGAGGAGGGAATTAAGCTTGAATGATAGCACTTCGCTTGAGAGATTTCAACAGAAATTATGGACTATTCTGCTATGGCGTTAAGCCTCGTTCAATATCGTTTTCACGTCCACGTATTTGCTGACCAGGAGCGTGGCTTCCTGTATCTTGTCTTTATCGGACTTCTGGATCTTGCATATTAAATGCTCGACCTTCGCGGCTATCGTGTAGGTATCATGGCGGGTAAAAAGCACCGGCATGTGGTTTTTTTGCAATAATTCGATAATTTTGGGAGTGGGCATCAGCCCGCCGGTTAAAATCACCCCCGCGATCCGGAACCCCCGGCCCTCATTGCTTACCAAGTGCGAGGTGACCGCGGCCAGGATATTGTCGACGCGGTCACCGGAAGTCAGCACCAGTGTCCCGTCTCTCAGATACTGGATCATGTGATGCGGCTCCATGGCGGCCACGATCGTATTCTGCACGCGCCGCCCCATTCCTTTCTGGCCGCAAAGCACCTCAAGATCCAGCTGCCGCTTGACTTGCTCCACCGTCGGGGCCTTCAAAAGCGGATCGAACGGAATGACCCCTAAAAGCCGGATGTTCTTTGATTCAAGCCCCTTGCCCAGAATGTTTTTGATTTTATCATATTTATCCGGGAGCACCTTGTTGACGATGACTCCCAGGATCTCCACCCCCTTCAGGTCGAACAGGGCCTTGTTGAGCATGATTTCATCGATGCTCTTGCCGATCCCTCCCTCGCAAACAATAATGACCTTTGAGCCCAGCAGATGAGCCACATCCGCGTTCGAGAAATCGATGACCGACCCCACCCCCGCGTGGCCGGTCCCCTCCACGATAATCGCGTCCTTGCGAAACGTCAGGTTCTTAAAAGATTTTTCAATAGCCGCCTGCAGCTTGTCCTTATGGGGGTTGAGGATGTATTTCTCCGTATACCCCCGCCCGATGGTAACCGGGCTCATCTCCTTGAACTTCTTCCACGTGCGGAAGACCTCGCCGATCAGATAGGTGTCCTTGTCAATATTCGACTCGCCGATTTTCACGACTTCCTGCCCGACCGGTTTCATGAAGGCCGTCTTTAGATTCATCTCCCGGAAAGCTTTATACAACCCCAGGGCAACCGTCGTTTTGCCGGCGTTTTGGTAAATGGACGAAATAAATATGTTTTTGATTTTTTTTGTTACCATTGCGTTTCTATTGCTTAATCAGTATTCCGAGTCGCCTCAGACTGAGATTCTCCCCTGAAAATGCGCCGGTATGTCATACGGGAAATCCACCACAGTTCCCCCCGCCGCCATGAGGACTTCCCGCTTGGCTTCCGCGGTGCTCTCTCCGGATGAGATAATCGCCCCGGCATGCCCCATGCGCTTGCCGGCCGGCGCCGTGCGGCCCGCGATGAAGCCGAGAATGGGCTTGGTGGCTTCCTTTTTTATATATTCGGCCGCGATTTGCTCGTCCTCACCGCCGATTTCACCGACCATGACTATGCCTTCGGTTTCGTCGTCCCGCATGAACATTTCCAACACGTCAACGAAGCGCGTGCCGATGATCGGATCGCCGCCTAAACCCACACAGCTGGACTGCCCCATCCCGCTGATCGTCAGGTTGTGAACCACCTCATACGTTAATGTCCCGCTGCGCGAAACGACACCAATAGGGCCCGGTTTATGAATATGGCCGGGCATGATGCCGGCTTTCGCTTTCCCCGGAGAAATGATGCCCGGGCAGTTGGGGCCGATAAGGCGCAGGTTCTTCCCCTCCAGCGCCTTTTTCACCTCAACCATATCAAGAACCGGAATGCCCTCTGTAATGCAAATAATCAGCTCCATGCCGGCGCTGATGTCCTCCAAGATCGCGTCTTTGGCGAATTTCGCGGGCACGTAGAGAATGGCCGTATTGGCGCCCGTTTTCCCCCTCGCCTCGGCAACGGTGTCAAAGACAGGAACGCCGTACACCTCCTGCCCTCCCTTGCCGGGCGTCACGCCAGCCGCGACATTCGTCCCGTAATCCACCATCTGCTGGGTATGGAAGGCGCCGTCCCGGCCGGTTATTCCCTGAACGAGGACTTTTGTATTTGTATCTATTAGAATGCTCATATTCGCCGCCCGTCATTCGCGTCCCGCAGTGAAGCAGTACCCGCAGGGTATGGCTCGTGTTTCGAATAGTGTCGGGTCACGAGCCACAAGACACTAGAGCCCATTTCATAACCCAAAGGGTCATAACCCGGATTGTCATTCCCGCGAAAGCGGGAATCCGACGGTAGTTCCGGTCTGGATCCCCGCTTAAAGCATGCGGGGATGACAAAAAGAGGTTATGAAATGGCTTCTAATTATCCTTTGATATTTTGACCACTTTCTCAACGGCCTCGCGCATGGTCGCAAATGTTTGTATGCCGTTTTTGGCCAAAAGCTCCTTGGCTTCTTTCTCATTCGTTCCTATCAGCCTCACCACAAACGGCACCTGCATGTCGAGCTTTTTTTTGGCATCCAGGATGCCCTTGGCAATATCATCACAGCGCGTAATGCCGCCGAAAATGTTGATCAATATGCCCTTGATGTTTTTGTTCCTCAAGATGATCTCCAGCGCGTGAAATACCTTTTTGGGGTCCGAACTCCCCCCGACATCCAGGAAATTGGCGGGACGGCCGCCGGAAAGTTTAATGACATCCATCGTTCCCATCGCCAGCCCGGCGCCGTTGACGATGCATCCGACATTCCCCTCGAGCTTGACAAAGCTCAGGCCGTATTCTTTGGCTTCCAGCTCATCGGGATCATCAAAACAGGTGTCCCTCAGTTCCTGGATATCTTTGTGCCGGAAAAGCGCGTTGTCGTCAAAATTGATCTTGGCGTCCAACGCCCGTATCTCGTCCCCGGCATCAATCACCAGCGGATTAATCTCCGCCAGGGAACAATCGTAATCAAAAAACACCCCGGCCAAGCTGCTGAATATGGCCGCGCCCGCCTCCCGGTGGGCGGGACGGTCGAAAATTCCCTCGACGAATTCCCGGAACCGGGTTCGGTCGATTTCCCTGCTCCTCTGAAAGTAGTACTTTTTGATTGCCTGCGGATTCTTTTTGGCGATCTCCTCAATCTCCACCCCGCCCGAAGCGCTGGCAATCAGGACAACGTCCCCCCTGAGCTGGTCAATCGTAACCCCCGCGTAAAATTCCTTTTTAATCTTAACGGCGGGGACGATCAGAATTTTCTCCACGGGATACCCCTTGATCCGCAGGCCTTTCAGCAGGGCAAAGCCGCGCTCCAGCTCCTTCCTGTTTTGAACTACCTTGATCCCGCCGGCCTTCCCTCGCCCGCCGACCAACACCTGGGATTTAAGCACAACAGGATATTTCATGGCGTCGGCCGCTTCAACGGCTTCGTTGAGCTCAACGGCAACGCGCCCGGCAAGCATCGGTATGCCCGCTTTTTTAAATATTTCGGCTGCTTGATATTCGTGGATTTTCATGCCAGTTCAACAGATGTCCGAAACGACTGTGGAAAGAGTCATTGCTCATATAACTGCCTATTATCGGCCCGTTGATCATATAAAAAAATTAATTATATGATTATTCCCCGGAGAATGCAAGGCGTTCTCGGCCGGAATGCCAATGTTCAATTATTTGTGATCGTTTGCCGACATATCTTCCGTTAAATAGCCGGCAAGCTTGCTTAATGTTTGGTACCCGATTTTACCGTCAGCCGTCAACCCCTGGGCCTCTTGAAAATTCAATACCGCGGCTTCTGTCTTAGCGCCCATTTTCCCGTCAATGTCTCCGGGGTCAAACCCGGCCGCCTTTAAAAGCTTTTGTACCAACGGAATATTAAGCTGCTGGTCAACAACGAGTTGATTTTCCTTAAAAACATTCAACCGCTCCCAAGTCGCCTTGTCTAAAGACCTCGAAGGCTTCAACCCGTTATCCGTTTGAAATTTCTCTAAAGCGTTGCGCGTCCTGAGGCCGAGCATGCCGTCGACCTTGCCGGTATTGTACCCGTATAAATAGAGCAGGGCTTGAGCCTCTTCTATGACTGGGTTGGCTTCATAAGGGATAATCTCCCCCACCAGCTGTTTTTCCTCCGCCCCTTCTTTGTCCAAAGCCCTGTACAAGATGTCACAGCCGGAAAAGACGCAGCACAAACACAAAAGAATCCCGGCGCTGATGCGGCCCTTGACCTGCAGGGCATTCCATTGCCGGTAAATCTTCCCGCCCAGCGCGCCGGTAAAAATTATTCCACCGATCAAGAATAAAACTTCCAATACAATCATCCCCGAAAGTAATTCATTTCTGCCCTGCGTCTATTGACGTCCGCAAAGGTTCCATTACCTATGCGGACGTCAATACTGCCACCGCTCCAACGAGTTGTGAAAGTGCACTGGCTCCATTACTAATGCGGTGGTCTGTAAATATTCACAATGAAAAAGCTGTTGTCATTCCTTGCGGGTTGTGTTATTTTGAAGCCCATTGTTTATAATTTAATCCGGACAAAAAACACTCAACTATGAAAAAGAAACAAATGATAGCGGCCATTGCGCTCTTAACTTTCCTGGCCTCCATCTTTTTTCTAAAATCTGTGTTGCGCCGTGAAGACGCGGTGAAAACCGTCCGCGCCGTCTTAAAGCATTGGAGAAACGGCGATCTCACTTTGGCCATGCCCTATTGGGAGGCGCAAGAGGACTCCCCGCCTGTCTATGACCTGATGGCGTACGAAATTGGGGAAGGAGAAGTAATCAAAAAAGACGGCATGTATCATGCGCGCGTTTCCGCCGTGCTCGAGTTTCCGCAGGGCAATCCATTCCCTTCGGGGAAAAAATGGTCATTCCAGCTTATGAAAACGCGCTACGGCTGGAAAATAAAAGATTTTGTTATTTCGGAAAACCTTCCCGCCCCCTATTGACGTCCGTATAAGTAATGGAACCCTTGCGGACGTCAATACTGCCACCGCTCCAACCAGTTGCAAGAAAACTCCTCACTGCGTACTAGCTTTCCTTTATAAATTTTTAGAGGAAGCTAGTTACGTAACTGGTTTCCCCTAAACTTAAATTAAGGAAAACCAGTACGTTCGTACTTGCCTTCAAAAGTACTACAGAAAAGGCAAGTACATGTCCTCATTTCCTCTAAATATTTTAAAGGAAAATGAGGACGTCGTATCTTCTTTGCTGTATGGCTTCCCTTAAAAGCATCCAGAGGAAGCCATTACTGTGCCGACTTCCTCTAAAACTTTTAAGGAAAGTCGGCCTGCATAGGAAAGGAGTTTTCTAGTCCCAGCTTTCCTTGAAAGAATCCTAGATGAAGCTGGGACAACCCCAACTTCCTCTAAACATTTATTAAGGAAAGTTGGGGTAGCAGCAACCGCTTTCCTATGCTGTGAAAGATGCATTGGTTCCATTAAAAATGCGGTGGTCTGTAATCCCCTACGCGCCGAATTTCTTTGAGAAAATTTCCGGGCTGATATCTGCCGTTGGTTTCGCCAGAAAATATCCCTGGACCGCGTCGATGCCCAGCTCGCCGACGACCTCCAGCTCCCTTTCCTCTTCGATTCCCTCGGCCACGGTCATCATTTTGCTTTTTTTGCAGAAGGAGATAACCGCCTGCATAATGTTGTAACGCAATTCGTCATTATATAAATTACGGACCAGGTGACGGTCGATCTTGACGATATCCGGCCGGATCTCAACCACAGTATCCAAACTGGCAAAGCCGCTGCCGACGTCGTCCACGGCGATATGAACGCCCAGCTTCCGCAGATCATTTAACTCCTGCACGAACATTTCCTGGTTCTGAATCGCGGTCCGCTCAGTAATCTCCAGGACAAGGCAATGAAGATCGACTTTTAAGTCCGTAAGGAACTTCTCGCTCAGCCGTCCGCTTTCAATAAAGTACGGCGTGCAGTTCAGGAACAATTTCCCGTGGTTGACCATCTTTTTCCACTGGCTGACGGCCACGCGCCAGCAAAGCATTTCCACCTCCGAGTACATGTCCAGAATCAGCGCCGTTTTAAACAGAAACTCCGCGTTGTCGATGAGACCGCCCGATGGTGGGCGGCTCAGGGCTTCCAGCCCCATGGGCACCAGGGAATGCATGGAGTAGATCGGCTGAAAGTAAGGGGTAATCAGTTCCTCGCTGAGGATCTCCTTTAACTCGGTCACTAGCGCGCTTTTTTTGTCCTGACTTTGCCTGAAGGCCTGGTTCCTTCGTAATACCGCTTCTATCCGCGCGATCAGTTCCTCATCATCGACCGGGCGGACAATGTAGTCATCCGCCCCCAGGCGCAGGCCCTCGGCCTTCTCTGCGGAAACATTTTCTATGGTAACGACAATGATCGAAATATGCTGCAAGCGCCGATTGTTTCGTATCGCTTGGCAAACTTCCAGCCCGCTGATGTCCGGCAGGTTCCGTTCAAGAAGGATCAAGTCCGGATACTGCGTGACCTTTTGAAGCGCGTCACTGCCGCTGTGGGCTAAATCGACTTTATAATCGCGCGATTCCAAAAGGGCCGCTGTTCCCTGGGCGCTTTTTCGATTACCGTCCACAATAAGAATGTATTTTTCGCTCATAACTATAGGTATTGCATTATATTATGAAAATCACACGCTATTTTTATCATATCCGTTTTTTAAGCCGCGTCTAGAAAAATAACAAAAATGTTACCTTTCGGAAATTATTTATCATCATATTTTTATTAATATTATCGATTCAGTAATGTCCCGTTAAGAATTTTATAAATTTTGCAATTTGTTAACTTAAATATGGTTACGACAAATTTTCCATTTTTCGATTTGAATCCGTTTTTCGGTTATTATGAGCGCTTCAACAAAGGAGCGCGTCATGAATACCGGCAAAACGATTTTCTCTCAACTCATGGAGTTTATTCCATGGTACGAATTTCAAAAATGTGTCGATCGATATTCCGGCAATTACAGAAGCAGAACTTTTACCTGCCAGGATCAATTTCGTTGCATGGCTTTTGCGCAATTAACCTTCCGCGAAAGCTTGCGGGACATCGAAGTCTGCCTGCCTTCCATGCAAAACAAACTTTACCACATGGGCATCCGCGGCAAAGTCAGCCGGACAACTCTGGCCAGAGCCAACGAGAATCGGGACTGGCGTATTTACGCCGACTTCGCTCAAATCTTAATTCATTCGGCCAGAGACTTGTATTCAAACGACGACTTTGGTTTAGACCTCGAAGAAACAGTTTATGCTTTAGACTCAACGACAATCGATCTATGTCTGTCTCTGTTTCCTTGGGCCAAGTTCAGAACCACCAAAGCTGGAATCAAAATGCACACGCTTTTGGATTTACGTGGCCCTATTCCATCCTTCGTCGAGATTACTCCGGCAAACGTCCACGATGTCAATATCCTGGACATCCTTGTTCCCGAACCAGGATCTTTTTATCTCATGGATCGGGGTTACATCGATTACGAAAAACTTTATCAGCTTCATCAATGGCTCGCGTATTTTATCATTCGCGCCAAAGACAACTTAAATGCCGTAAGGATTTATTCACATCCTGTCG
>MHGR01000018.1:12749-15298 GCA_001805655.1 Omnitrophica WOR_2 bacterium RIFCSPHIGHO2_02_FULL_52_10 | reverse complement strand
TCATCGGGCACCACTGTTTTATGAAAAATATAACCGAGCGCAAGCAGGCGGAAACAATCCTCAAAGGAGAAAATAAAAATTTGGAAACTCTGGTTATTAAAAGGTCGGAAGAACTGTTTAAGGTCCAGAATGAACTGAAACAGGCGAACCGTTTGTCCTCCATCGGTACCCTGGCGGCCACCGTGGCCCACGAGTTGCGCAATCCTTTGGGGGTGATCCGCATGGCGGCGTACAATATCCGCAATAAAGTAAACAGCCCCGCCACGAACAGGCATTTTGAGCACATTGAAAAGAAAATCTATGAAAGCGACTTGATCATCAATAATTTATTGAGCTACTCCAATATCAAGCTGCCCCATTACCAGAAGGTTTCCGCGCATAACCTGCTGACGGACTGCATCCAGTTAGTAGGGGCAAAGTACCTGCACAAGCAAATCCGGGTCACCAAAGACATTGATCCAGTTAAGGACGAATACATCGAGGCCGATGAATTCCAGATCAGGGAAGTGATGATCAACATCCTGGATAATGCTTATCAGTCGATAGAGCATGACCACGGGCGGATCAGGGTGAAGGCCAGGATCCAGGACTTCTACATGAAAATCAAGGTCCAGGATAACGGGGTCGGCATTGACAAAAGCGAAAAGGCGGATGTGTTCAAGCCGTTTTTTACCAACAAATCCAAGGGGACCGGGCTGGGGCTGGCCATTTGCCACGAACTGGTCCAGTTGCATAACGGAAAAATTGAATTGGCAAGCCGGAAGTTTCACGGGACGGCGGTAACGATCAGCCTGCCCATGCGGAGGAGCTATGACGGGGTGCAAGATCCTTATAATTGATGATGACGAAGAATTTTGTGACGAACTGACGGAGATCCTCACGAAGGAGGGGTTTTCCGTGAAATGCGTTTTTGACGGGTTAACTGGCTTGAGGTATTTAACACGGCATAAATACCACATCGTGATCCTGGATCTGAAATTGCCCGGAATAGACGGGTATGAAATTTTGCAGAAGATTGACAGGGTGGGCCGGCAGGATAAATTCATCGTCCTTTCCGGCAGGCCGATGAAAAGCGCGATCAGTGACGGCGGTGCGCGTTTGAGCAAGGAGGAGGAAGAGCAGCGCTTGAAGAAGGCTGATGTTGTCATGAACAAGCCGTTCGCGATTGATGCGTTGCTGGAAAAAATCAGGCTTTATCTGCCCGCCGCGGACGGAGCGGCGAAATAGGTTTTAGATGTCCCGCGGGCGCCATGTTGTGTGAAAAAGCGGAAATCGGTTCATTAAAAGGGGAAATAGCGGCTTTTCCTTTCCCCGGCGGCTTCCTAAAATAAGGGTGACCATTGATGGCCAAAATAATGCCAGAAAGGAGACCATATGCGCCAGAAACCGAATACAAGAATCATGATTATCGACGATGATAAAGAATTCATCGCTGAGCTTCAAGAATTGGTTAGCCTGAGCGGTTATGATGTCGATGTGTTATCGGACGGCTCGGCGGCCATGGAACGCATCAAAGCCTACCGTCCCCAGGTCTTGATCATGGACTTGAGAATGTCTCCCAAGAGCGGTTTCGATATCATTGACGAGATTAAGCAGGATCATTTGCTGGCAGACTTAAAAATCATAGCTATGACCGGGTACATTTCGGAAAAAAAGCGATTTGAGCTTATGCGCAACGTCAGCGTTAAATCCTTGCTGTTTAAACCGATCCAGCCGCTCAATGTCATTTCGCGCATTGAATTTGAGTTGACGAAACAGGAAGATGTCCCCGCCGTCCTTAATGTTTCGGGCTGATCTGGATAACGTCGACAAAGTTAAAAAGGAACGTTCCTCCCCACGAAAGTCGGGGCTGCCTTAGATTTGATCTTCCCTCGGTGAAGGGGGTAACACACCCATCCACACTGCGCGGTTCCCGTGCGCATTTCCCCCCCCTATACTCTTAACGTCAGGCTTATTTTGCTACAGGGTTAGATTTTCTATTATTTGCTGTTTCATGTGGTTGTGATAAAATGACACGTATCCCAGTTGCCGCATTAAAAACCCAAAGCGGAGGTCTAAAATGGAAAAGGAAATCGGGAAGATCACGCATTATTACAACCATCTCGAGGTGGGGATCATTAAACTGGCCGCTCCCCTGGCGGTCGGGGAGAGGATCCGCATCAAGGGCGCCCACGACGATTTTACGCAGGCCGTGGAATCCATGCAGATCGAAAAAGACAAAATCGCGAAGGCCGAGGCCGGCGATGAGGTGGGGATCAAAGTGGCCCAGAAGGTTCATGAGAATGATAAGGTCTATAAGGTGAAGGAACAATAGACGGATTTCAGTTTCGCTCAATCCTCAACGCTTTGTCCCGGTGCCTGTTTCTTGAAAAGGCTGTTCCGTGCGGGCAGCGGATAAATTTCTGCGCGCTATGCGCCTCAAACCTGTTTACACCCTTTTTCTTTTGTTAGTGTTTTTAACCGGCCCTGCGCTGCGGGCCGAGGAGGCCCTGATGGAACTAACCAGCCCCGTGTTCCCAAATAACGCCATGCTTCCCGCCAAGTACACG
>MHGR01000018.1:10812-12735 GCA_001805655.1 Omnitrophica WOR_2 bacterium RIFCSPHIGHO2_02_FULL_52_10 | reverse complement strand
TATCAGCCCGCCGCTGGCGGTCACCGGAATCCCCAAAGGCACGGTCACGCTGGCCTTGATTAACGACGACCCCGACGCCCCGGGCGGGACCTGGGACCATTGGATTGTCTGGAATATCCCTCCGGCCGGGGTTATCGCGCAGAACACGGTTCCCGGCATCCAGGGCAAAAACAGCTGGGGGCGCAGTGACTACGGCGGCCCCTGCCCGCCGTCGGGCACGCACCGGTATTTTTTCAAACTCTACGCCCTGGACGGCAAGCTCGCCCTGAAGGAGGGCGCGCGCAAAGTGGACGTCCTCAAAGCCATGGAAGGGCATGTCCTCGCCCAGGCACAGTTGATTGGGTTATATAAGAAGTCGTAGTATGTTAAATTGGGTTTTTGGGGTTTGTTGAGTTTATTGGGTTTGTTAGGTTTTCTGGAAGGAACGGTTCTGTTGGGTGGATAATGTGCCATTTTTAGATTCTCAGGCGTTTCACTGGGTGGTTTTGCCCCTGTTGATTTTCTTGGCGCGGGTGTGCGACGTGTCGATCAGCACCGTGCGCATCATCCTGCTTTCCAAGGGGAGCAGGTTTCTGGCCCCGGTGCTGGGGTTTTTTGAAATCCTGATCTGGCTGCTGGCCGTGCGCCAGATATTCCTGAACCTGGCCAATCCGTTATGTTTTATCGCTTATGCTGGCGGGTATGCCATCGGGACGTATGTCGGCATCCTGATTGAAGAGCGTCTGGCCATCGGGTTTGAGGTCATCCGGGTCATTACCAAGAAGGACGCGATCGAATTGATAGCCCATTTGCAGGCAAAGAATTACGGCGTCACCAGTATGCGGGCCCGCGGGAGCACGGGGGACGTCCACGTGATCTTCACGATCGTGAAGCGCTCGGACGCGCTCAAGGTCCTCAAGATCATCGAGCGCTTCAACCCCAAGGCCTTTTACACCATTGAAGACATACGCTCCGTTCAGGAGGGGATTTTCCCCCGGAAAAGGTTTATCAAGCAATAGCCGCCGCCGTCAAAGTGTCCGAAACTGAAAGGCGTAATATATTCCTTGCTCAATTTGTGGAATTTGATAGAATTCCACTTACACCGCAAGTGTTTGTGCAGCCGCTGACCATGAAGCCGGAGCGCGGTTTATATAGATTTGTGCAGGGAAAATCAATGAACTGTCATTATAAGGGGAGAAAAGAATGAACAACCGGGTTTTAATATTTGTCATTATTCTGGTCGTTTTCGGGGCGGTCGTTATTATCCAGCAGCAAAAGAGCCTGAATCAGGTGGATCAAATGGAGATTCAGGCCATGCAAGACGTTCATGAAACGGAAGTGGAGCGGGCCAAGCAGGCTGCCATCGAGGCGGCCCGTCAGGCGGAAGCCAAGGCGCAGGAGGCCCTGCAGAATACTTTGGAGCAGGCGAGGTTAGCCGAAGAAGCGGCCAGGCAGAAGGCCGAAGAGCTTAAAGCGAAGATTGTCGGTTTGGTCGCCCAGGCGCAGGCCCTGCTGGACAGCGGCCAATTTCAGCAGGCCATTGATCTTGCCAGGACCATCCTCGGGGAAGATCCCAATAATCTCAACGCGCAGTCAATCATTGAGCGGGCAACGGCGAAGCTCGCTGAGGCTGCCCAGCAGCAGATCCAGGCGGCTGATCCGGCAGCACAAGATGTGCTCCAAGAAGCCATGCCGGCAGTACCGAGTACCCCGCAATAATTCCATCATAAAGATTGTTTGCAAAAGGGGGGCTGTCCCGGAAAGGGGCAGCCCCTTTTTTTATCCGTCTCCCTTGAACCTCCGGGACGCAGGCAATGCGCTCCGTTCAGAGTCCCGCGGTATGCCGGCAAGCAGTCATTTTTTTGAATGAAATGGCCTGCCATCATTGGAGTTATGTTATAATTGATAAAATTTATTGTTTGTATCCGATAGTTCAATTTTAAC
>MHGR01000018.1:10588-10737 GCA_001805655.1 Omnitrophica WOR_2 bacterium RIFCSPHIGHO2_02_FULL_52_10 | reverse complement strand
CCTCCGTGTAGTGATGTTTGAACCGGTTCCTCGGCTACGTCCACCCATCCAATAACAGGTTCAAACATCACTACACGGAGGATGCGCGCGTCACCGTGGCGCACCGCACCAATGCCTTTGGATTGCTCGGTGAGGACGTCCGGCAAAAA
>MHGR01000018.1:0-10582 GCA_001805655.1 Omnitrophica WOR_2 bacterium RIFCSPHIGHO2_02_FULL_52_10 | reverse complement strand
AAAGGCACCTTCCGCATCCTTGTCCTGGGGGACTCATTCACCGAGGCCATCCAGGTTCCCGGCGACCAGAATTTTTGCGGGCGGCTGCAGTCTTTGTTAAGCGGCCTTCCCGATAAACCATATGAGAAGATCGAGGTCTTGAACGCGGGGGTCTCCGGATACTCGCCGCTGAACTATTATCTTGCCTACACCAGGGAATTATCCCGCCTGGAGCCTGACCTGATCCTCGTGCAGCTTTTCGCCAATGATGTCTTTGAGGACAATGAGGCCACGGCGAAAAGCCTGCTGGACGAGCAGGGGCTGCCCCTAGAAACACACCGCTATTTCACCGAACAATACTGGCAGCATCCGCCCGTCGCGCGCGAGCGTTTTAACAGCCGGCCCGCGGGGTACCGTGTCGCACGGTTCCTCATGGATCATAGCCGCCTGATAGAATATTTTTACGTGAAGCTTTACAATGCGCAGAAGGCTTCCGCTTTTCACCAGAACATGATCCGCCAGGACCAGTTCGGCACCGGGTATCAGTTTTTCATCCTCGACCCCGAGCATGTCCTGTCGCAGGACGAGGCCTTCCGCGCCAAGGCCTGGGGGTACACGCAAAAATATCTTTTGGCGCTAAAGGACGAGGCACAGCGCCGTCGCGCCCAGCTGCTGCTTTTTTACATTCCCATCGAGGCCCAGCTGGCGCTGGACCGTTACGGCGAGCACGTGAGCCTGTACATCCAGAAACAAATGGGCACATATTTCGACGATTTATTAAGCAGTTTCGCCCGGGAACACAATATCCGGTTCCTCGACCTGTTAAACGATTTTGAATCCAACAAATCCGAAGGGCTTTATTTAAACCGCGACGGCCATTTGACGTCGGCCGGCCATCAAGCGGCGGCCAGGGCCCTGTTCAGGTATATCTTCCAAAACGATCTGATAAGGTAAAGGACTGCTAGGCGGTGACGCGGCAACATCAAAACTTCATTACTTGGGCGGCAATTTTTGTTGCCAGCTGGTATGTCCTTTTGTGCACGGTACACCTGGTTCAGCAGAGGCCCAAATGGAATGACGAGCAGGCTGTTTTCGCGAGCGTGGAAAATTTTTCTGCCCAAGAGATGTTCGGCGAGCCCTTGGGGGCGTTCCAGGTGTTCCCGCGCGTTTACTTATTTATCATACAACAATTCGCGAAGGCGTTTGATTTCAGCCTCTGGAGCCTGCGGCTGCCGTCGTTTTTATGCATGATGACGGGATTCGTGCTCTGGCTGAAAATCGCCCGCTACGGCATCAAAGATCCGTGGCAATACCTGGCCTTTGTGTGCTCCTGGCCGGCATCGGGCATGCTGCTTTACTATTCAGCGGAATTGAAACAGTATTCGATGGATGTGCTGGCCGCCGCCGTGTTTATTTTCTTCCTTTATCATCAAGAGCGGCTGCAGAAAAACGGCAGGGGACGTTACGCGGCTGTGTTGGCCCTGCTGCCCGCCCTGGGGCTGTTCTCCTATCCGGCGTTTTTTCTGGCCTTAATTCCCTTGTACAACCTTTTTCGGTCAGCCATCAAAGAGCGGCCGTGCCGAAGATATCTGGCCATTTACGGCCTTTCGTTGTCAACGTTTCTGGCGCTGTCCTATTCTTTTGACATGCGGCTGCGTCCCGTGGCCGAAGTCTCGGCCGGATTTTCCGATTATTTCGTGAGTTTCGCCTCGTGGGGCGAATTCTTCCGCTCGCTGGGTGAGGGCGTGAACAATTTATTTTCCCGCTGGTTCGTTGAGCATCCCAAATATTTTAAGTCCATCACCCGGATTTTTACCGGCTTCGCCCTCATCTACCTGTTTTACGGGTTTTTCAAGTACCGGAACAAGGAAGGGGGGTATGTGCGCGCGCTGGAAACGGCCGCCTTCGTACTGTTCATCGAAATGTTCCTGGTCGGCTGCCTGCAAAAATACCCGTTCACGGTCCCGAGGACATCGTTGTTCTACGCCCCCGTTGTCCTTTACATGACGGTGAGGGGGATCGGCCTGGCCGGGCGGCTCCACCAATACTTTCACCGCTTGATCCTCGGGCTTTACTTTATTTTCCTGGGGTTTTGCATTGTCATGCAGACTCTTATCGCTTTTGGGGGACGGCTGAGTTTTTATCCCGCGTTTTGGTGAGGCCGCATAATCAACTCTTTTTCCGGCAGATTTGCGGTGTGCAAGAAATAAAAACTGCTCTATTTTTCTTCAGAAGAGTGGCATTGTGCTAGAATGAACGAAAACGTAACTTAATTCTGTAAGTCTACCGGCAAAAGCCAGTATGTTCAAATACGACATTCTGCGTAACAGGTCCTTCCGGGATAAAATTATCCTTATCGTCATGCTGACGACAGGGGTTTCCCTCTTCCTGGTGTCCGTCATCTTCATGACCAATGAGGTCATCACTTACCGGTATACGATTGCCGAGGAGCTCTCCAACCTGGGGAAATTCATCGGGGAAAACGCCAAAACCGCCGTCGTCAACGGCGACCGCCCGGCCGCCGAGCGGATTCTCAAATCTCTGGCCCATCACAGGGGGGTCGTGTCCGCGGTCATTTTTGACCGGGCGGGGGAGGTTTTTGCGGATTATCCGGACCGGCCGCAGACAGGGTACGGCTTGCTGATGGAGGGGAAGTATCTGGAAAAGAATCAAGTGCATACTTATGATGCCATCTTCGATGCCGGCCAAAAGGTCGGGACGGTTCACCTGCAGTCCAATCTGAAGAAATTGTACGACCGTTTGTTCGTTTTCGGCAGGATCCTGATTGTGGTGGTGTTGTGCACCTTCCTTGTCGCGCTACAGATTTCCAAAAGCGTTCACGGCGTGATTTCAGGCCCCATCCTGCATTTGACCGAAATTTCAAAGCGCGTGTCCGAAACCAAGGATTATTCCATCCGCGCCAAGCGGCAAACCGATGACGAGGTGGGAGAGCTGACGGACACCCTCAACGACATGCTGGCGACCATCGAAACGACGCAGAAAAAACTGCACCATGAAGCCTTTCACGACAATCTTACCGGCCTTCCGAACCGTTTCCTGCTCCACGACCGGATTGAAAAATTGATCCAGTATACCAAAAGAAACCCAGAGTATAAATTCGCCGTCATCTTTCTTGATCTGGACCGGTTCAAGGTCATTAACGACAGTTTGGGGCATGTCAAGGGGGATGAGCTGTTAAGGAAATTCACCCAACGCTTAACGCAGCACCTGCGGGAGGTGGACACGGTGGCGCGGCCCGGCGGGGACGAATTCGTGATCCTGGTGAGCGCAATCAAGAACCCGAAAGATGCCATCCTTGTCGCGGACAGGGTGCAGAACATATTAAAGGAGCCGTTCAGTCTGGGGGGCCAAACGGTTTACATGACCGCGAGCATCGGCATCGCGTTCAATAAGGAGGAATACCGGCAGGCGGCGGATTTCTTGAGGGACGCGGACAATGCGATGTACAGCGCCAAGTCCCGCGGGAAAGCCCGCTATGAAATATTCGACAAAAAAATGCATGTTGATACGATGAACACATTGAAACTGGAGACGGACTTGCGCAAGGCCATATCAGAGCGGCAGTTCGTTCTTCACTACCAGCCGATTTATTCGGTCAAGGACCGGAAGGTCACCCGCCTGGAGGCGCTTCTGCGCTGGCAGCATCCCCAGCGGGGCCTGATCTATCCCGATGAGTTCATTCCGCTCGCCGAGGAAACGGGCCTGATTCTTGATATCGGAAAAATCGTTTTTGACATGGTCTGCACCCAGATCCGGGGCTGGCAGCAGAAGGGTCTCAAGGTGGTTGAAACAGCCATCAATTTTTCCACCAAGCAATTCGAGCAGAGGGGCCTGGTCAAATTCTTCAAGGAAAAGACGCTGGAGACCGGGATCACACCGTCCCTGCTGATCATCGAGATCACCGAAAATGTCGCGATTCATGACTTGGACCGCTGCATCCAGTTAATGAACGAAATCAAGGGCATCGGCATCCAGTTTTCGCTCGATGATTTCGGGACCGGCTTTTCGTCGTTGAGCTGCCTGAACGCCCTCCCGGTGGATTTTCTGAAGATCGACCGGACGCTGATCAAGAACCTCGGCCAGGACAGAAATAACGAGGCCATCACAAAATCCATTATCCTGATGTCGCACGAGATGGGGTTCAAGGTTGTGGCCGAGGGCGTGGAAACGCAGGAGCAATTAAATCTGCTGCAGGCCTATGGCTGCGACGAAGCCCAAGGCTATTTGCTCGGCAAGCCGATGCCGGCCGATAAAATCGAAAGCGTATTATGATCGGTATTCATGAGCGGTCGGCCGACATGGCCTGCTCGAGATCCCCGATGAGCTGTTCAAAATCCGCATTTTTCCTAAATCCGAAACGCGCGGCATGATATTCGCCGATAAAGGCCTCCGCTTTCGCGATCGTCCCCTCCGGGACATGCGGGCCCGTTTTCAGGCGATGGATGACCTCGGCATCGGTGTCCGTGGCGCCCCGGGTTTCCCCGAAGGCTGTTTTCAGGCATTGTTCATAGCGCAGGTAAACCGACCGCAGCGGGTCGGACTTTTCCCGCCTCAACGGCCTTGCTCTGTTTACGGATTTGATGAGGCTCAAGGCTCCCAGGCAAATCTTTTTGCCGTTGATCACCAGCATGATTAGCACAAGAGTGAGCAGCATGTTCTTTTTAAGTTTTTCCCTGTCCAGGTTTTCCATGAAAGCGCTGAAGCGCAGGGCGGCCAGCCAAATATTCTCCGTGATTTTTGAGATATCCACCACGGAGTCCTTGATGGCCTGCGCGCGCTCACCGGCCGGTGTGGGGTCCATGATCTGCCAGCGGGTGACTTCCCGACCGGTCGCGGGATCGGTTTCCTTCAGAAAGACCTCGACCCAGGCGTGGGCGTCGAAGACGCGGGCCAGCAGTTTATCGCTGTTGGGGCTGATGCGCTCGTCCACCAAAAAACCCGTTGCCACGCGCGCGGGGATGTCCTGGGCGCGCAGGAGCATCGTCAGGGCCGTGGCAAAATAGGTGCAGTAGGCCGGCCGCTTTTCGACAATCATCCGGATGAGGCCCTCGTTGTCCGCCGCGTAATTGACGTTTAAAGAATACCTGAAATGCTCCAGGAAGAAGTTTTGCAGGAGCTCGGCCTTCCGGCGTTTATCCGTTTCGCCTCCTATCAACAGCGTTGACAGCATTTTTAGCGCATGGGCGATTTCCGCGGGGATAGCAGTATTTCGGCGGCGCTCCTTCGCTGTAAGCCTACCCGCAACCTTCTCCAGGGACATGGAAAATTGCAGCATGCGCGTGCGCTGCTCATCTTCGGCGTAGAGAATACTATCCTTGCTTTTGGTGAATTTTGAGTTGGCTCTAGCGGCGGCGATTCCGGTCGGGGAGGGGATGATGTTCTCAAACGCGGTGAACATGGTCATCCGGCCGTTGATCATGTGCGCAAACAAGGTGTCAGGCAGCGGATTTTTCTCGATGTTTTTTTGCTCAAGCCAAACGCCGTCGTTGAAATCCTCGAAGATCTGCGTTTTCAGATAAAACCCCCCGATGCCGGGGGCGCTCAGCTCGAGCACCGGGCGCTTGTCCCAGGCGCTTCTCCCCGGCGACCCCAGCCGCATGAGCGGCTCAATACTCAAAAAGTTCGTGTAATGCCTGGGCATGATGTAATCGCTCACCAGGTCCATGAACACCTGGTCAGCAATGACGATGGTTTGCGATATGCCGTAAAATAGCCCCGTGGTGAGCATAACGAGCACAAGCGCGAACAGGCTAAAATCACGGTAATAACGCAAAACATAATTTTTATCTTCCGGCTTTTGTGAAGTGTGGAGAATCACTACTGCGACGGCGATGACGCAGAAGGCGCAGAACATAATCAGCATGGAGCCGGTGAACGGGACGTTAATGGAGACCGCGACGGTCAGCCAGGAGAGAAAAAACAGCTGGTAAAGATTTTTCCAGGCAAAGGGCTTGAGCCAGATCAGGAGGGCGGCGAAGACCGACGCCGACTGAAAGGCGGCGGTCACGGCCGGAAACGGCGAAGCCGCCTCTTGCGGCGGCGGAAACATGCCCCGCCAGGTGAACCCGCCGGCGAGGGAAGCGAATATGATCACGGAGAGGGGCCAACGGGCAAAGAACGCGTAATGCTTGTCTCCGGAGCGCAGCCGCGTCAGCAGAGTGGCAATAATCATCAGTCCGGCCAGCCTGGGGAGGAGCGTGTCGCCCTGGCAGGAGCCGTAAACGGTCCAGGCGCAGAACAGCAGTAATGCCGTATTAAAATACTGTTTGGTCATGTGATGGACTGAAGCTCATCGGTCTTGTAAACGGTAACATCGGGTTCTTGGACCGCAACGGCCGTGGGCCGGTCGCGGACAATGATGACGCGGGTCCTGACCCCGAGCTCCTTCAAGCTCTGAACGAATGCGGCGCGCCGGCCGTCCCAATCCTTCAAGAAAAGAATGAGCATGGACAGCTCGCGGGCGAAATCCTTGATGCGGGCGGCCGCGGCGTCAAAACGGACGTCCCGGTCGCCTTCGATGGCCGAAAGAAGCTCCAAAAAACGGTCAAACGGCGCGACGCCCCGCCCGGCCTGGATGTGCTGCTGGTGCTCGTCGCTGACGAACAGATCCATGATGTAATCGCTGGCGCAAAGCATGTCGGCAATGCCGGCGCACAGGGAGATCCGGCCCTCGAAACATTTATGCTTTTCAAAGCGCTTCAATTCCGTGTCCAGAAACAAGCCGACGCGCACGAAATATTCCTCGACATACTCCTTGACGATAAGCTTGCCGGCCCGCGCCGAAGAGGCCCAGTGCACGTCGCGCAGCCGGTCGCCCTGGCGGTATTCGCGCGTGCTGGAGAATTCGTTGGAGTCGCCCACCTTTGAGCTCAACGAGATGCCGCCGGGCTGGAACTGCCGCTTGACCCGCACCTGAAAACCGGCCTGGCGGATGAACCGCGGATAAACGATGAGACGGACCCTTCCTCCGGCGCGGACCATTGAGCGCATGATTCCTGACGGGAAACTGCTGCCGGCAATTAAAGGAAGAAGCTCATACGTCCCGCGCCGGGGCGTGCGCAGGGCCAGCGTGAGCGTTGCCGTTTTCCCCGGCTCAAGCCAGTCAACGGTGTTTCTATATTCAGGGTGGCCGAGCGCCGCGTACAGGCCGTACGGCAGGCAGTCTTCAAAGACGGCAAGATTGCGGATGATGCGCCGGCCGGTATTGTGCACGACCACTTGATACAGGCAATGTCCTCCGGCGTTAATGACCGGCGGCAGGAACCGCCTCGCCTCGAGCTTCGGCCGGAAGAAAAGTGATAAGACCTGGGCCGTGATCAAAAGGGAGAGGATGAAGCTCGGGAGGAAGTAGGCGGAGATATGCGTGCCCACCGAGGAAATCGCCGTGCCGATGACGGTGATCATAAAGAGGATAATGCCCCAGACCGTGAGCCGGGATTGGCAATACGCCAGGAACCATTTGACCTGTTTGTGGTCCTCGGCCGGCATGAGGAAAGACCATTCTTGCCGCGGCATCAGCGGGGGACCTGTTCGAGACCGAGGATCTCTTCGATGATGTTGGCAGTCGTGATACCGCCGTATTGCGCCTTGGTGTTCAGCAGGATGCGGTGCGACATCACTGGGATCGCCAGTTTTTTAATGTCTTCGGGGATCACGTAATCGCGGTCCTTAAGGATGGCGAGCGCGCGGGCGATGCGCGCGTACAGGAGCGTGCCGCGCGTCGAGACGCCCAGCCGGACATGGGGGTGCCGGCGCGTCGCCGTTACGATCTGCAGCAGGTATTCGCTGATGGATTTTTCCACCTTCACGCGGTCGACGCTGGCGCGCAGCCGGATGAGCTCATCGAGCGAAATCACCCTGCTGATCGCCTCGACCGGGTCCCGGCTGGAGCGGTGGATGGCCAGGGACTGCTCGATGACCAGCGGCGGATACCCCAGGTCGATCTGCAGCATGAACCGGTCCAGTTGGGCCTCGGGCAGCGGGTATGTCCCGTGGTATTCCACGGGGTTCTGGGTGGCCAGGACGATAAAAGGCTGCGGCAGGGGGTGCGCCTGCCCATCGATGGTGACGTGCTCCTCGCTCATGGCCTCCAGCAGGGCCGACTGCGTGCGCGCCGAGGCGCGGTTAATTTCATCCGCCAGCAGAATATTGGAGAACACAGGCCCGCTCTTGAACTTGAATGTCCCGCTCGACTGCTGGTAAACGTTGATGCCGGTGATGTCCGTGGGGAGCAGGTCAGGGGTGAATTGAATGCGTGAGAATTTTCCGTCGACCGATTTCGCCAGGCTGCGGGCCAGCGTGGTTTTTCCAACGCCGGGAATGTCTTCGATGAGGATATGCCCGCCGGCCACCAGGGCCAGGACAAGCAGCTCGATCTTGTCTTCCTTCCCCTGAATGACCCGGCCGAGGTTGGCGATAATGGCCTGCATCTGGCCGCTGGCGTTCGTGGTTGGTGAGTTCATGCCGTGTTTCCGGGAGCGCTGTCCGGTATCGCCTTCAAAGTAACATATCGCTGTTTTAAAGTAAACAGCAAAGTTGTGCAAACTGAAGTTTATGGCGGAAAATCGGCAGCCGAGTCCCGTCCTATAATTGAATATTTTTGCGCTCAATACCGGCGATAGGCTTGACGCCGATCATGCTGAAGAGCAGCTCTTGATGGCTGATTTTTGTCACCGGCCGCACTTCTTTCAGCCTTAACGGAGCGAGGCACCCTATGACGATTCTTAAACCAGAAGAGATAGCGAAGAGCGTTAAGATTTTGTATCCCCGCAATTCCGGGAGGAACGGGATCAAGTGTCCCCCGCAGAAGGCGCCCAAGGCCAGGGCCGCGCCGTTGATGACGTGAAAATAGGCGATGCAGCGCGTGCGCTTTTCCGGGGTGACCGCGTCCATGATGAAGTTGGAGCTGGACAGGTTGAACCCGGCCCAGAGGAAGCCGGCCAGCATTTCAACGCCTATAAGATAGACGGTACTTTGGTTCACGATCCACAACAGCGGGATCAGCCCAAACAGCGGGGCGACCACCCGCAGGACCTTGATGTTCCCGACCAGATCGGCGTGATGCCCCCAGCGCTCGATGATGGTGTACAGCACGACGGGCGCCGCCAGATTGATGAGCGTGAACTCGATATAATTCAGGGCAAGGTCCTGGAGCATGAAGACGGTGAAAAAGGGAGCGGCCAGGTTGACGGCGAAATTAACGCCGGCCGTGAAGAAAACAAATTGCGCGAAATTGCTGCTTTTTATCTTGGAGAGAAAATCCCAGAGGTTGAAGTGACTTTCCTGCGTGAACTGCAGGGGAGGGTCGACCATCTTGCGGATGTATAAAAACGACAGGAAACGCGTGGCGGCCGCCGCGGCGAACACGCAGAAAAACCCCAGCGCGATATCCAGGCGCTCGAAATAATATAACGCCAGCCCCGTGAGCAGGGTCGAGACGATGATGGTTGTTCCGAGCCGGCGTGTGCGCCACCCGAAATATTTCCCCCGCCGGTGCTGGCTCACCATGTCCGAAAGCATGCTGATCCAGCAGGGCTGCACCACCGCCCCGAAACCGCTGAAGCAGGTGATCACGGCGATGGTCAGATACAAGTTGGCAACATGCGCCAGCGCGATCCAGGCGAGCAGGAGCAAGGTCACGGACTGCAGAAAAACAAAGACGGCCGTGATGACCTGCCGGGAGCGGAAGTGCCGGGTTAATGTGTCGCTGGGAAGCTGCGAGGCGGACGCCACCAGGTTCGTGAGGCTGTTGAGCAGGCCGATATGGGCCGCGCCCCCGCCGAGCGCCAGCAAAAACGGCGAGAAGTAATTCTGCGTCAGGCCGGACATGACGCATCCGAAAATGCCGGCCCTGTAGGAATCCTTCAGGCTTGGATTTTTATGGTGGTCGGAAATACTCATGGCAATGGAAGACTGTATCCCAAAGCATAGCATACCGCCGGAAATCGTAAAGAAATTCCTGCAGAGAATTTGGAAATGTTGACAAAAGCCCTTTTTTTGATAACATGATGAAAATCCAAGAGCGAGTGTGAATGCGTTTTTGTTCCGGTCCCCCCAATGAGTGGTTCAAACCCTTCAACTATTTGTCGCCCATATATTGACGTCCGCATAGGTAATGGAACCTTTGCGGACGTCAATACTGCCACCGCTCCAACGAGTTGTGAAAGATGCGCTGGTTCCATTACTAATGCGGTGGTCTGCAGTAACAATAGCCAAAAGACACGGACCGTGCTCAGACAAATTAAGCGGCTGTTCGGGCGCGTGGACGCCTCCGTGGCCTCGTTCCGCAAGCGGACTTCGCTCTCCTGCCGGAATGGCTGCGGGCAGTGCTGCTTGACCCCCAAGGTGGAAACGACGGTCCTGGAAATGCTCCCTTTGGCCGAGTATTTGATGGGCAACCGGCAGGCGAATTTTTGGTATGACCGCGCGAAAGAAGCAAGTTTTGCCGGGCCGTGTGTTTTGTACAGCATAGGAAAGTATAAAAAGCGAATGCTGCTAGAAAACTCCTTTCCTATGCAGGCCGACTTTCCTTAAAAGTTTTAGAGGAAGTCGGCACAGTAATGGCTTCCTCTGAATGTATTTA
>MHGR01000017.1:798-10089 GCA_001805655.1 Omnitrophica WOR_2 bacterium RIFCSPHIGHO2_02_FULL_52_10 | reverse complement strand
AAGAATTGAAAGCGGCGGGCGTCGATTACGTGGCCGGCGTCAACCCGTACGCCAAAAGCGCGATGGGGATGGCCTTGCTTGCGGAGCACGGTTTCTGCAAAATCCTCATTGAACGGGGGTCGAAAAAGATCCTGGGGGCGCATATTGTCGGTGACGAAGCTTCCAACATGATCCATATGATCATTGCCCTGATGACGAAGGACGGGACGCTGGATGATCTTCTGAGCATGATCTATATCCACCCGGCTTTGCCGGAGATTGTGCGCAACGCGGCGCGCAAGGCGAAAGAGGCTTTAAAACAAAATTCAAGTGGACAAGATACAAGAAACAAGGTACAAACAATCGACAAATAACAATATTCAAAATCCAAACGGCGCACTGGACTTTGGTGATTGAGTATTGAAATTTGTTTGCATCTTGTAACTCGGGATTTGTAATTTACCTTTTTAACATGCGTGATTCCAACCGCGCCATTCACATTCAAAATCTCACCAAGCATTACGGGGAAATCCAGGCGCTCAACGACGTCTCCTTCGAAGTCAAGCGCGGCGATTTTTTTGCTTTCCTCGGGCCCAACGGCGCCGGTAAAACGACGACCATCAACGCGTTGACCGGCCTCTCCAATTTCCAAACTGGTCAGGTGAAAGTCTTCGGGTACAATGTGATGACCGAATACGTGCAATCGCGCCGCTTGGTGGGGCTGTGCGCCCAGGAGTTCAATTTTGACCCCTTCCTGACTATCCATGAACTGCTGGTCTACCAGGCGGGATATTTCGGGATTCTGCCCAAAGAGGCGTCCAAGCGCGCTGATGATTTGCTCGCGCGGTTCCAGCTGACCGACAAGCACAATGTCAAACACCGCTCCCTTTCCGGCGGGATGAAAAAGAAACTTTTACTGTGCCGCGCGCTGATCCATGAACCGGAAATCTTAATATTGGATGAGCCGACCGCCGGCTGCGACCTGGAACTGAAATATCTCATTTGGGACTATTTGCTTCAGCTGAACAAGGAAGGCAAGACCATCTTCCTGACCACGCATTACATGGAAGAAGCCGAGAAGCTCTGCAAGACCATCGGCATCATTAATCATGGGCGGATTGTGCGCATCGGGGAAAAGCGGGACGTACTGCGGGACAAGTCCCTTGAAGCGGTATTCCTTGAAGTGACCGGATCGGAGTAAACCATGGTTGTCAACCCAGTTGGCGTCCTGACCCTTTCGAAGCGCGAAATTTACCGGTTCATAACCATGGCCGGCCAGACGATTTTTCCCCCGCTCATCTCGTCGTTTTTATTTATGTATATTTTTGGGGTTGCCGTCGGCAGCCGCATTGATTTCAGCGGCACGGGTTTGACGTATCTGGGTTTTATCATCCCCGGGCTCATGACCATGCACTTGATTTCCAGTTCGTATGAAAACACCACGTCCTCCCTGTTCATCGCGCGCTGGCACAACCACATCCAGGAAATTCTGCTGGCGCCTCTCTCCTACTTCGAGATGGTCCTGGGGCTGCTCGCCGGCGGCGTGGCCCGCGGCATGCTGGTCTGCAGCGGAGTTTACGCCGTCGCTGTGCTTTTTGCCCCGCTTTCGATGCACAATATCTTCCTCCTCCTGTATTTCGCGGTCACGATTTCCGTGATTTTCGCCTGCGCGGGAATGATGGCCGCTTTGTGGGCCGAGGATTTCGGCATGCTGAGCGTGTGGAATATCTATTTCATCATCCCCCTGGTGCTGATGGGCGGCGTCTTTCACCCCATCGGCATGCTGCCGCAATTCATCCAAAAAGCTTCCCATTTTAATCCGATGTTTTACCTGGTTAACGGGGTGCGTTACAGCGTGATCGGGGCTTCGGACGCCTCCATCCTGGCTTGTATGGGCGTTTCGCTGGTCATGGCCGTGGCGTTTTTCTTTCTGACGGTGTATTTGTTTAAGATCGGATATAAACTGAGGACATGAAACTTTCGCTCAATGCACAAATCATGATCGGTGCCGCCATCGGTGTGAGTGCCGGCATTTACTTGAACAGTTCCGGCTCCGCGCAGGAATATTACGGAACTGCCCTTTACGTGTGCGACCTCGTTGGCGGGATTTTCATCAACCTGCTGAAAATGATCCTCATCCCCCTGGTGTTCACCTCCATTGCGGTCGGGATAGCCAACTTGCGGGCGCACGCTCAGATGGGCCGCGTCTGGAAATATACCCTGGTATACTTTGCCTCAACCACGGCCCTGGCGACGCTCTTGGGAATAATCGTGGTCAACGTCTTCCGTCCGGGCGCCGGTTTGGAAGTCGCCATGTTCCAGGACGCCATGTCCGTGTTCAACGCAGAGCGCATCACTCTTTCCCAATTCATCCTATCGTTTTTATCGGGCATTTTCGTGAATCCGGTTACGGCGATGGCGCAGGGAATGGTCCTGCCCACCGTGGTTTTCGCGCTCATGCTCGGTGTTGCTTTGGTCATGGCCGGGGATAAAAAGGCCTCCACCATCCTGAATCTGCTGGATGAACTGTTTGTTCTGATCATGATGATGGTCGGGTGGATTATGTACATCGCGCCGGTCGGCATCATGGCGTTGCTGGCCAAATTGATCGCGACCCAGGACGTGACATTTCTCGCGGAGATGGGAAAATTCATGGCGGTCGTGATCGGGGGAACTCTTTTTCACGGATGCATCGTGCTTCCCGCCATTTTGTTCATGTTTACCGGGACCAATCCTTTCAAATTTCTACTGGGGGTCAGGGACGCGCTCTTGACCGCGCTTTCAACGAGCTCCAGTTCGGCAACCCTGCCGGTCACCATCCGCTGCGTCGAAGAGAACCTGAAGGTGGATAAAAACGTCGCCGGTTTCGTCCTTCCTCTGGGGGCCACGGTCAACATGGACGGGACCGCGTTGTATGAAGCCGTAGCGGCGCTTTTTGTGGCGAATGTCATGGGAGTTGACCTTAACCTGATTCAACAGGTGATCATATTTTTTATGGCCATCCTCGCATCCATCGGGGCCCCGGGCATTCCCAGCGCCGGCATGGTGACCATGATCATGGTCCTGCAGTCGGTCGGCCTGCCCGCCGAAGCGATTGCCATTCTCTTGCCCGTGGACCGTATCCTGGATGCCGTCCGCACCATGGTCAATGTGGAAGGCGACACCATCGGCAGCGCGGTTGTTCAGAAACTCATTTCCCGCAAGTAAGTTTTGCTGAGACGCGATTAACGCGCCGGGGATATTTTCGGCTCGACATTAGCGCCGGTTTAAGGCATAATACGTTCACAAGACACGTCTGATAGACACGCCTTGTGAAGGAAAGGTCATGAACACACTCCATATGCATAATTCCATGGGATTATTGCTGGACCGGATCAGAATCAAGCAGGAAGAGGTCCGCCGTTGGCTGGAATCCTACGAGGGAGCCAAGGAGCTTCCGCTCTATTCCTCCGTGGATATCCGTGATGCCGGGTTTAAAGCGGCGGTCGTGGACACCAACATCTTCCCTTCCGGGTTCAACAACGTCTGCGAGCACGGGCTTGCGGATTCCGAGGGGCTCATGCGCGCGGCCATCCATAAGCGCGCGCCCGGCGGCAAGAATATTCTCATCATTGCGGAAGAGCATACGCGCAACACCTGGTATCTCGAAAACGTGCGCATCCTCCAGCAGGTCATCGCCAAGGCCGGGTTCAACGTTAAAATCGCGACTTTTCTTGATGCCCAGCCCGCGTTTTGCGAAAAAGATAAATCTGTCGAACTGAAAACCGCAACCGGGGAATCCGTGCGGATCCATTGCTTTAAACATATCCTTGCGGAATATCAGGCCGGCCGCGAGAAATTCGATTTAATCATCATGAATAACGACTTGACCGGCGGAATCCCGGAGGTCTTGAAAAATTCCAAGGTTCCGATCTATCCCTCCATCCAGGCCGGCTGGCATTCGCGGCTGAAGTCCCATCATTTTGATCACACACGGGACCTCATGCATGAGTTCGGACGGATCATTGATGTGGACCCGTGGCTATTCTCGTGCCTGTTTAACTCCGTTGGCGATGTGGATATTAATGCCGAAACCGACCGCGCAAAACTGGCCGCGGCGGCGGAGGAACTTTTTACGAAAATCAGGAATAAGTATGATGAGCACCGGATTCCGGAAAAGCCGTATATTTTTGTCAAATCGGATTCCGGGACCTATGGCATGGGGATTCACACAATTGAGCACCCGGAGGAGATCGTCCACATCAGCCGGAAGGTCCGCAACAAATTGAACGTCGGCAAAGGCGGCAAAGTCATCCACCGTTATCTCCTGCAGGAAGGGGTTCCAACGATCTACAGCATCGGGCAGGAGATCTGCGAAGTCTGCATTTATCAAATCGAAAATAAGATGATTGGAGGTTTTTACCGCTCGCACAGTGACCGGGGCCAACGCGACAATCTTAATACCCGCGGTATGGAATTCAAGAAAATGTGCCCGCATTTGAGCAAGTACGGCGACTGCGGCGTGCACCACGATGTCAATGTGTTTGACGTTTATCGTATCCTCGCCCGCACCGCCGGCATCGCCGCCCACCGCGAAATCATCCAGCTTGAGGCAAATACGCAGTAAACCGCAAACCAATTTCTGGCGTTATGAATTATATTTTCTTAATGGATCCGCTTACGCGGGTCATTGTTGAAAAAGACACGACCTTGGCACTCATGGTCGGGGCGCACCGGAAAAAGCATAAAGTCTATTTTCTCCCGGATGGCGGGATGGTCCGCAAGGACGGCGTTATGCATTTCCATGTCCGCGAGGTTACGCCGCAATACGATAAAGCGCGGCCGTTCATTGACCGCGGCAGCGCGGTCCTTCCGCAGGGTGAAGTCCATGTGGTTTTCATCCGCAACGACCCCCCTTTTGGCGAACAGTACCTTCATAACACGTGGCTGCTGGACCTTCTGCCACGGCATATCCCCGTGATTAACGCCCCGGCTGGCATCCGCACGGTCAATGAAAAGATCTGGGCGTCACAGTTCAACGACCTTGTCCCAGCAACACTCATCGGTTGCGACCGCGCCGCGCTGACGGGATTTGTCGCACAACACGCGGAGGTCATCGCCAAGCCGACGGACAGTTATGGGGGGCAATCCGTGTTTCACGTCCATCCTGGACAAAAGAACACTAAAGTCATTCTGGAAACCTTGACCAGGAACTGGAGAAAAGACATCATTGTCCAGAAATATATACCGGAAGCTCTGGACGGCGACAAACGGATATTATTGTTGGATGGTGAGCCCCTGGGGGCGGTTTTGCGCAAGCACGCGGAAGACGACCACCGCAATAATTTCTTTGCCGGCGGCAAACCGCAGGCAACGGATATCACGGGGCGTGACCGGGAAATCATTAAGCGGCTCAAGCCTGAATTACGCAAGCTTGGCCTGTATTTTGTCGGCATCGATATTATCGGCGAGTATCTGATTGAAGTGAACGTCACTTCCCCCACGTGCTTGCGGGAAATGAATGATTTGTATGGTCGCCGGCTGGAAGATAAAGTGATCGGGTTTTCCGAGAAATTGATTGACCAATTCGCCGCGAAGAATAAAATATCCCCTTAGAAAGATTCTTACATGCATACGTTGATCCTATACTACAAACCGACCTGCGGCTATTGCCGGAAAGTCCTGCGGTACATTGAGCAGCATAACTTGACCGTGCGCTTAAAGAACGTTTCCGAAAGCCCGGATGCGCGCCAGGATCTGATTGACTTGACCGGCGGCTCGCAGGTGCCCTGCCTGATTCACGATGGGGAAATCCTGCATGAGTCGGACGACATTGTTGCCTGGCTGGCCGAGAACGGCGACAACCGATGATCACGCGTGAAATCCAAAAAATCATTGAAAACTCCATCGAGAACGCGACCGTCCATGTCCTCGACCCCATGAACGACGGCCACCACCTGCAGGCGATTGTCATCAGCCCGGCCTTCGAAGGTGTCCCGCTTATTAAGCAACATAAAATGGTCATGACCCCGCTAAAAGAGGCTTTCGCGCAATACGTCCATGCCTTGGGATTAAAAACATTTACCCCGGAAAAATGGGAACAGGTGAAAGATCAATATAACGTGTAGCCGGCAGCCATCAGCTGTCAGTCGTCAGATGATATCAGCCGCTGATAGCTGAAAGCTGACCGCTGATGACTAAATAAAGGAGATAAAGCAATGGACGAAAAAATCAAACAAAGAATCGAAAATGATATTAAAAACAACAAAGTGATGCTCTATATGAAGGGCACGCCGCAGGAGCCGCAGTGCGGGTTTTCCGCCCAGGTTGTGGGTGTGCTGAATAAATATAATGTTGCCATGAAGACGTTTAACATCCTTGAAGACGAAGAGATTCGTCAGGGGATCAAGGAATATTCCGAGTGGCCGACCATCCCTCAACTGTATGTGAACGGCGAATTTATCGGCGGGTGCGACATCGTGACGGAATTGCACAATAGCGGTGAACTGGCTGATATTCTCACAAATAAGAATAAAAAAGCCCTGTAAACTTCCCTTACAGGGCTTTTTTGCGTCTTCTGTTTAGGTTTTGGCCGCGTGCGCGAGTTTCCGGATGTTTTTGTAGGGATAAATCCCCGAAGAATGCCCGTCGTTCCATGTGATACCGATGGCGTAATTCCCCAGCACAATAACCTCTTTGGCGGCGATGTCCGGCTTAACCGCCTCTTCCGTTAATTGTTTTTCCCCCGTCATTTCATTAACGCACAAGGCGCACTGACAGCTTAAGCGCAGATCCCGGTTGGTGACGGTCACCGTATCCCCGTTGGTCCAATGTAAAGTGATTGCATTCTTATCCATTTTAACTTCCGGCGCCTGCTTTTGCTCGATGGAATTTTTCCCCAGCGCCATGATAACTTTATCGGCAGCCTGTCGGATGAGGTCGTTTCCCCGGGAACCATCGAGCGGGGCAATCATTTTCTTCATCAGCGGTAATTCGGCCAAGAGCTCAATTCCGAAGCGCTCATTCAGAGCACGGCTGGAATTCTCGCCGAAAATGTAATGCTTATGCTCGCACCGATCGCAAAGGAAATAGGACATGTTTTCGATCAAACCAAGGATAGGGACATTAACCTTTTCAAACATCAGGATGCCGCGCGTGACATCGATCAGAGACAGGGTTTGCGGGGTGGTGACAATGACCGCGCCCGCCAGTTGGACCGTTTGGGTGATCGTTAACTGCACGTCCCCGGTTCCCGGCGGCATGTCGATGAATAAATAATCTAATTCCCCCCACGCGGTGTTATGCAGGATTTGCTGGATATACTGCGAAACAATCGGCCCGCGCATCACAGCCGGCGCATCGCCGATGAGAAACCCAAAGGACATGATCTTCAGGCCATTTTTCTCAACGGGGATTAACTGTCTCTGGGCATTGGTGGTGATGGTGACGTTATTGATATTGAAAAGCGACGGAATGGATGGGCCGTAAATGTCCGTATCGCACAAGCCAACCCGAAATCCGCGCGCCGCCAGTTCCGCCGCCAGATGGGCCGCCACCGTAGATTTCCCGACACCCCCCTTACAGGATGATATGGCGATGATCGATTGCACGCTGCGCAATGCGCTTTGGGCGTGCAAGGATTGGGGTTGGGGCCGTTTTGCGCTGGTCATGGTGACGAAAACTTGGTTGATTCCTTGGATAGACTTAACGGCCTCCTCTGCCTGCCGGCGGAAACTGTCCTTGACCGGGCAGGCCGGCGTTGTTAATTCGATGTCAAACGCGGCCTTATCGCCATCGATCCTGATGTTTTTGACAAAGCCGAGGGTCACAATGTCCTTATTAAAATCCGGGTCGATAATGCCGCGCAGGGCGCGTAAAATGTCGTCTTGTGTGGGTGTGCGCATACAATTTTCTTAAATGTATATTTGTTGAACGTAGGCCGGATCAAGCTTCGCGGCATCAATGCTTTGGATTCGGTTGCGGTCCGAGACCGGCCAGTAATGCACGGTCCGGGGCGGCTGGTCCTTGAATTTCGAAAAATGCTGGATCAGGCCCGCCGCGGTCGCAAGGATTTCACGCGTCGGATGATCGCCTTTCAATACAACCGTTGGCCCAAGCTTGTCCGGGAATTCGAGAATAATGTCATTCGGGTGGGCGTAATGCTGCAACGCGCTGTTTTCCGCTTCATCTCTACCGGCGATGGCCTTGAATTCTTTAGTGATGCGGAAGTGCCGGCCCCATTTCAGAGCTATGGTCTCACGGAAATTGCGGTAGCCGTGATCCAGGGTGTCCCGCATGCGCTTGGCAAAGTCATGGCTCGTCAAAAGACATCCGCCGGCCGGCTGATTGTATTCAGTGATTTGATAATTTTCGGCAAGGTCCATTTGGGGCCGTCGGGACCGGCCGCTCATGCGCAGGAGCCGGTCGCGGCAGACCAGCCCTTCGTTTTCGGGAACGGTCGGCTCCAGTAATTGGGCACACAATGGCCGCACCAGCCGGCCTTCAAGGCCCGCCCCGATTTCAATTTTTTTCATGCTCTGGCGCATTTGGGACATCGGCCGCTGGCCGAGCACCTCCCCGGTAAAAACAAAATCGCCCCCGATATGCCGCATGTACTGGGCCGCCCTGGAAAACATATGGATGCGGCAGTCAACGCACGGGTTCAACGCGGCGCCGTAACCGTGCTTCGGTTTCTTGACCATCTCCAGATAACGCTCGTCCAATTGCAGGACAATGAATTTGATCCCCAGCTGCCGGGCGGCAGTGCCGGCCTTTTCCTTGTCGCAGCAGCCCCACGGCATGGAAAAATAGACCCCGTAGACTTCAATATCAAGGTCACGGATAATTCGCGCGGCCAGGGCGCTGTCCAATCCTCCCGAAAGCAACCCGACGGCTTTTACAGGTTTAGATGTCTTAAGTGTATCGCGCGTGGTATCAATCATGCGGATATGCTCACATTTCAGTGCTATAAAAATATCATTTATATGCGAAGTTTGGATAAATCATATCCTATTTTTGCGGATTATACAAGATGATTATTGCGGCTGTTGCGTGCCGGGAAATAAAACTTGCATATTTCTTCGGATGTGTGCTAATATGTGCCTTAACTTTCTGAAAACATTATGGTTAGCTTGTGACAGCACCGACACCGATGACCTCTCGAAAGACCTCAGTAAAATCCCAAACCGCGGCAAAAAAACCAATGAACGGCGCCGAAGCCCTGGTGAAATGCCTTGAAAACCACGGCGTTGAATATATTTGGGGGCTCTCCGGCGGCGCCGCCATCCCTATTTTTGACGCCTTAGTCGGCTCGAAAATCAAATTGATCCTTGT
>MHGR01000017.1:682-777 GCA_001805655.1 Omnitrophica WOR_2 bacterium RIFCSPHIGHO2_02_FULL_52_10 | reverse complement strand
GCACATGGCGGACGGTTACGCCCGCGCCACCGGAAAACCAGGGGTTGTGCTGGTGACCAGCGGCCCGGGGGCGACCAATACGGTCACCGGAATTA
>MHGR01000017.1:0-663 GCA_001805655.1 Omnitrophica WOR_2 bacterium RIFCSPHIGHO2_02_FULL_52_10 | reverse complement strand
CGTTCCGATGATTGTTCTCACCGGTCAGACGATCACCCCGATGCTGGGGAAAGATGCTTTTCAGGAATCGGACATTTTCGGCATCACCCTGCCGGTGGTCAAGCACAGCTATTTGGTTAAGAAAACCAACGACATCCCGAGAGTCATCAAGGAAGCTTTTCACATCACCAATACGGGGCGTCCCGGGCCGGTGCTGATCGACTTACCCAAAGATGTGACCTCAGCATCGTTTACCGGATCCCTTAATCCGCCTATGGACATCCCTGGCTACACGTTTGAGACTCATGGCAAAAAATCCGACATCATCAAATTAGCCAAGATGTTCACGGGTTCGAAAAAACCGTTGCTTTTGATTGGACACGGGGCGGTGATTGCCCGGGCCTCAAACGCCGTGCGCGCGCTGGCGCGAAAACTCAACGCTCCCGTCGTGAACACCCTCCTGGGTAAAGGGGTTTTCCCGGAGACAGACCCCCTCTCGCTGGGCATGCTGGGCATGCACGGCACGGCGTACGCGAACAAGGGCTTGACCAATTGTGATCTGATCTGCGCCATCGGCTGCCGGTGGGATGACCGCATCAACGGGAACAACGAGGAATTCTGCATCGGTGCCAAAAAACTTCATATCGATATTGATCCGGCGGAAATGGGCAAGATCGTCCAGCC
>MHGR01000016.1 GCA_001805655.1 Omnitrophica WOR_2 bacterium RIFCSPHIGHO2_02_FULL_52_10 | reverse complement strand
GTAATGGCTTCCTCTGGATGTATTTAAGGAAAGCCATACAGCAAAGAAGATACGAACGCAGTGAGGAGTTTTCTTGTATGTGACCAAAGGAGGACGTTTAATGAAGGCCAGTGATTTTCTCTGCGCGAAGGCAGTTTCCGCTGATCTTAAAAGCACGACCAAACCGGATGTCATCGCTGAACTTATCGATTTACTCATCAGCGCCGGAGCCTTGGATAAAAAATACCGTAAAAAGGTTTTGGAGGTATTAATGGCGCGCGAGGCCCTCGGCTCAACGGCCATCGGCCAGGGCATAGCCATACCGCACGGCAAGTGCGAGTACGTTAAAAAATTGGTCGGCTGCCTGGGGATCAGCAAACAGGGAATTCAATTCGACTCCTTGGACGGTGAACCCGCACACATATTCTTCTTATTGATCGCGCCTGGCGACTCGGCAGGCCCTCACCTCAAGGCATTAGCGCGCATATCCCGTCTCTTGAAAGATAAGTATATCCGCGAGAGCCTTAAAACGGCTACTGACGATAAAAGCATCGTCGCGATTGTCCAGCAGGAAGACGGACGGCTTTCCAAACTTTAAAGATGCCGAAGAATCCGTTCAAGTGGTTATATCCCGGCATGAAAGTGAAACGCTGGTTGTTCACTTCCTTGATGGGGGTGGTTGTTGTCGGCATCGGCGCCGTATTAACCGCCGAGCCGTACATGCTGGTCAGCACGTTTGGAATCATCTGGATCCTCTGCGGGATGGTCCTGATCGTCTTGGGGATGGGGAAGATGATTGTGTCGCTCATCACGCTTTTTCTCCCTAAAGGCGAAAAAGACCTTGTCAATATCCTTTATCAACGCCGGTATCTTGAGCGCGGCCCCAAGATTGTGACGATCGGGGGAGGCCACGGGCTGTCGCATTTGATCTTTGGGTTAAAGGAGTACACATCCAATATCACGGCCATCGTGACGGTGGCGGACAGCGGCGGCTCGTCTGGACGGCTGCGCGAGGAATTCAATATTGTCGCCCCCGGGGACATCCGCAACTGCCTGGTGGCGCTGGCCGATGCGCCGGCCCTTATGGGCGAGCTTTTTCAGTTCCGGTTTTCCAAGGATTCCGAATTGAAGGGGCACAACTTCGGCAATCTGTTTTTGACCGCCATGGTTCAGTTGACCAACGGCGATTTTGAAAAGGCGGTCAAAGAAACCAGCCATGTCCTGGCGATCCGGGGCAAGGTCGTTCCTTCGACCGTGAGCAACATTCACTTGGTCGCGGAATACATGGATGGGACAAAAACGGAAGGGGAGGCCAAGATCCCGAATCCCCGATCAAGAATCAAACGTCTGTCCCTGACGGATCGTGATGCCTATCCCACCAAGGACGCGCTGGAGGCGATTGACGAAGCAGATATCATCATTCTCGGTCCGGGGAGTCTGTACACGAGCGTTATCCCGAATTTGATCATCAAGGGAATGAGTGAGGCGATTGCCAAGTCACGGGCGTTCAGGATCTATGTCTGTAATGTGATGACCCAGCACGGGGAAACGGACGGCTTCGCCGCCAGCGATCATCTGCAAGCCATCATTGATCATGCCAACAAGGATGTTGTCGACGCCTGCCTGATCAATAATGCCAAGGCGCCGCAAGAAGCCTTAGGGCGTTATGAGGAGGAGGTTTCGTTTCCGGTGGAGCCGGATGTGAAAAAAATCCGGGAAATGGGGTACAAGGTTGAGGCGACCGATTTATTGGGGGTTACGGATTATGTGCGCCATGACTCTTCAAAACTGAATGCCGCGATCATTCAGCTGATAGAAACGCATAGGGTTATCAAAAGATAATTACCGCCATGCCAAAGATCGTGAAAGAGGTTGTTGTCAAGAATGCGCAGGGTCTGCATGCCCGGCCAGCGGCCTTGTTTGTTCAAATCGCGTCAAGATATAATTCGAACATCACGATACGCAAGGACGATGAGACCGTCAATGGCAAGTCGATCATGGGGATACTGACCCTTGGCGTTCAGCCGGGGGTGAAGATTTTCCTGGAGATCGACGGCGAGGACGCCATAGAGCTTGGCCGGGAATTGGAAGAATTATTGTCACAGGAAGCTATTTTATGAAGGAAATTATTTTAAAAGGGGTCCCTGCCGCCACCGGCATTGCCGAAGGCCCGGCGTTCATTTTGGATAAGCAGGATTTCATTGTCCCGCCGCGCGCGATTATGGAGAAGGAAGTGCCGATTGAGATTGCCCGGTTTGAGGAGGCCCTGATTCGGACGCGCGAGGAAATACTCGGGATTCAGAAAAAAATCGGCGCGGAAATCACCGGTCAGCACGCGCAGATTTTCGACGCGCATTTGCTGGTCCTGGAGGACCGCACGCTCATCGAAGACGTGATCAAACGCATCAAGGAGGAGAAATTGTCCTGCGAATACATCTTCTCCGAGGTGCTTAAGAAATATATCAAGATGTTTTCAAAAATCGAAGATGAGTATTTACGCGACCGGGTCGGCGACGTCAACGACGTGGGGCGGCGCATTTTAAAGAACCTGATGGATGAATCCAAACTGCATGAGCTGGATAATTTAACGGAGGAATTGGTCATTGTCAGCCACGACCTTTCGCCGTCCGATACGGCCAGCATGTACAACAAGAACATCAAGGCCTTTGTCACGGACGTGGGCGGACGGACATCCCACACGGCAATCATGGCAAAGTCTTTAGGTATCCCCGCCGTAGTCGGCCTCAAGGACGCTACTTTGCATATCCAGAACCAGGACAATATTATCGTGGACGGACGCAAGGGCCTGATTATTATTCACCCCTCCGAAGAGACAAAAATATCATACCGGAACTTGGCGGCCAGGATTCTTGAGATTGAGGGGACGTTTCAGGCGATCAAGAATCTTCCCGCGGAAACGCCGGATGGGAAAAAGGTGGCCCTTTCCGCCAATATTGAGCTGCCCGAAGAGATCCCCAATATATTGAATTGCGGCGCGGAAGGCGTCGGTCTTTTTCGGACGGAATATATTTACATGAACCGCGTTGATTTGCCAACGGAAGAGGAGCAATTTGCCGCCTATAAGCAGGTCGCCGAGGCCCTTGCGCCGAACCAGGTCACCATCCGAACCTTGGACCTGGGTGGGGATAAGTTCATTTCGAGCCTTGAAATCCCGCGCGATATGTACCCATTTTTGGGCTGGCGCGCCATCCAGTTTTGTCTCGCCCGCCCGGACATTTTTAAGGCACAGCTGCGGGCCATCCTCAGGGCCTCCGTTTTCGGCAATATACGGCTCATGTACCCGATGATCACCGGCCCCAGCGATTTGAGGCAGGCGAACGCGATATTGAATGAAGTCAAAACCAATTTACGAGATGAAAAAATCAAATTTAATGAGAATGTCAAGATCGGCGTGATGATCGAAGTCCCTTCCGCGGCCATGACGGCGGATTTGCTGGCAAAGGAGGCGGACTTCTTCAGCATCGGGACGAACGATCTCATTCAATATACCTTGGCCGTCGACCGCGTGAATGAGCAAACGGACAAATTTTATGATCCCGGCCATCCGGCGATCTTGCGTCTGATCAAGCAGACCATCGATGCCGCCCACCGCAGTAAAATTTCCGTGGGA
Organism: Omnitrophica WOR_2 bacterium RIFCSPHIGHO2_02_FULL_52_10; assembly: GCA_001805655.1. GTDB lineage: Bacteria > Omnitrophota > Gorgyraeia > Zapsychrales > Zapsychraceae > 2-02-FULL-52-10. The sequence goes on along the minus strand of MHGR01000016.1, from coordinate 6,760 downwards.
TTGTGCGGGGAAATGTCAAGTGAGCCGTTTTTGGCGCTGATCTTGCTGGGATTGGGTTTGGATCAGTTCAGCATGTCGGCGGCCGCGATCCCGCAGATCAAGAAACTTGTCCGCAGCGTCCGTTATGTTGATGCCAAGGAGCTGGCGGCAGATGTCATGAAACTGTCAACGGGTGAGGAAGTGGAGGAATTCAGCAAAAAAAGGCTCAGGGAGCTCGCCCCGTTTATTTTTAGCAGCGAAAAAGAAAATTAAAACTCATGAAAGCTCTGATTTTAGCGGCAGGATATGGAACGCGGCTTTATGCCTTGGTCCGGGATACGCCCAAGGCTTTATTGGAAATCAATAAAAAACCGCTTTTGGGCCACATTTTTGACCGCGTCGAAAACATTGCAGGTTTAAATGAGGTCCTCCTTGTGACCAATGACAAATTTTATGCCGCCTTCGGCCGATGGGCAAAGGGGCAGAAGTCTTTTCGTCATCCCATCACGATCATCAATGATAAGACAAAGACACCTGAAGATCGCCTGGGATCGATCGGCGATATTGACTTTGTCCTTAAGCACGCAAAGGTTGAAGACGACCTGCTGGTCATCGGCAGTGATAATTTGTTCGACTTCAATATCGAAGAATACGTGCGTTTTGCCCGCGGGCGGGCGCCAGCGGTTACGGTAGGACTTTACGACATTCACGACCGGGCGGAAGCGACGAAATTCGGGGTCGTGGAGCTCGGCCAAGGCGGGAAGATCATTTCCTTTGAGGAGAAACCTCAGGCGCCCAAATCGTCGCTGGTGGCGATGTGCTTTTATCATCTGCCGGAAAAATCCCTTGGTCTAATCGGCCAATATTTGCTAGAATCTAACAAAGCCGACAAGGCCGGGGACTATATTTCCTGGCTCTGCCGGAAAAAGGATGTGTACGGCTTTCAGTTTACTGGAAAATGGTACGACATCGGGAGCGTGGAAGCGTACCACGAGGCACAGAAAAACTTTAATTAAGACGTAATTCAGAACGCCCTCAGCGGGCATGGAGCAAGACAAAAAGGAGGCTGCACGTGAAAGGAAAATATTTCATTACATCGGAATCGGTCGGCAAGGGGCATCCGGACAAGGTGTGCGATCAGATTTCCGATGCCGTGTTGGACCAGGTATTGAAAGACGACCCCATGGGCCGTGTCGCTTGTGAAACCTTTATCACCACCGGTCTGGTGATTGTAGGCGGGGAGATCACGACAAAAACTTTTGTGAACGTTCAGAGCCTGGTCCGCAATCTCTTGACGGACATAGGCTACACCGACCATAAGTACGGGTTCAGCGCTTCGACGTGCTCGATTCTCAATGCCATTGTCGGCCAGTCGCCGGATATCTCCCAGGGCGTTGATGCGGGAGGGGCCGGTGACCAGGGCATCATGATCGGCTATGCCTGCGAGGAGACGCCGGAATTAATGCCATTACCGATCATGCTGGCCCACAAGCTGGTGCGGCGGATTGAGGAAGTCCGCAAGTCCAAAGTGCTGGACTATCTGGGACCCGACTGCAAGAGCCAGGTCACCGTGGAATACCTGGATGACGTGCCTCAGCGCGTGGATACGGTCGTCCTGGCCTGCCAACATACAGAGAAGATATTAAACGCGAAAGGCGACCGGATCACGGAAGAGGCGAAACGGGAAATCATCAAGGTCATTGCCGATCCGGTGGTAGGCCATTTGACGGATAAAAACACCAAATATTACGTCAATGAAACGGGTAAATTCGTTGTCGGCGGGCCCCAGTCCGATACGGGCATGACCGGACGCAAGATCATCGTTGATACCTACGGCGGCGTTGTTTCGCACGGCGGCGGCGCGTTCTCCGGCAAGGATCCGACCAAGGTCGACCGTTCCGCGACCTACATGGCCCGCTACGTGGCGAAAAACATCGTAGCCGCCAAACTCGCCGAGAAGTGCTGGATACAGTTCGGGTATGCCATCGGCAAAGCCGAACCAGTCAGTGTTATGGTCGATACTTTCGGGACCGGTAAAGTAACGGAACAGAAACTGGTCGACCTTGTGCGCAAGCATTTTGACCTGACCCCACGGGGAATCATTACTGCGCTGGACCTGCGCAGGCCGATCTACCAGAACACAGCGGCCTACGGCCATTTCGGGCGCGAGGAGTTTTCCTGGGAGAAAATCCAAAAGGCGGACATATTGGCCCGGGAAGGCTTAGCCGCGGCAGCGGTTGCCTAAAATCATGCCTAAAAAATCAAGCAAACCGAAATCCAGGAACGAGGAGAGTATGGCGAATACCATTTTGACACGGGATTATAAAGTGAAGGATATCGCGCTGGCTGATTGGGGTCATAAGGAAATTGAATTAGCCGAGGCGGAGATGCCGGGTTTAATGGCATTGCAGAATAAATATAAGGGGCAAAAACCCCTTACCGGCGCGCGCATCACGGGCTCCCTGCACATGACCATCCAGACGGCCGTCCTGATCAAGACGCTCAGGGCGTTAGGCGCCGATGTGCGCTGGGCCAGCTGCAATATCTTTTCGACCCAGGATCACGCGGCGGCGGCGGTAGCGGACCTCGGCGTTCCGGTGTTCGCCTGGAAAGGGGAAACCCTGAAGGACTATTGGTGGTGCACCGCCCAGGCCCTGTCGTTCCCGGATGGAAATGGCCCGACATTGATCGTCGATGACGGCGGGGATGCCACGCTGATGATTCACAAAGGGTTTGAAGCGGAGGAGGACCCGGCCGTGCTGGATGTCGCCACGCAAGCGGAGGATGAGCGCCAGCTTTTAGCCTGCTTAAAGGGCATCCTTAAAGACGACCCCCGAAAGTGGCACACCATGGTGCCCGCGATCAAGGGCGTGTCTGAGGAAACAACGACCGGCGTTCACCGCTTGTATCAGATGATGGAGGAACATAAGCTCCTGTTCCCGGCCTTTAACGTCAATGATTCCGTCACGAAATCCAAGTTCGACAATCTTTACGGCTGCCGCGAGTCATTGGCGGACGGCATCAAGCGGGCGACCGATATCATGGTGGCCGGAAAGGTGGTTGTGATCTGCGGCTACGGCGATGTCGGCAAGGGCTGCGCCCATTCGATGAAAAGCTACGGGGCCAGGGTCATTGTCACGGAGATTGACCCCATCTGCGCGCTGCAGGCCGCGATGGAGGGCTACGAGGTCAAGACGGTGGAAGACACGCTGCCCGAAGGAAATATTTATGTGACCGCGACCGGCAACAGCAATGTCATCACGGCCGCGCATCTGTCGAAGATGAAGGACAAGACGATTGTGTGCAATATCGGCCATTTCGACAATGAAATCCAGGTGGCGCAGCTGGAAAAATGGCCTGGAATCAAGAAGGTCAACATCAAGCCTCAGGTGGATCAGTATTATTTTCCGGACGGCCGCTCGATCATACTTCTGGCCGAAGGGCGGTTGGTCAACCTGGGATGCGCGACAGGGCATCCGTCGTTTGTCATGAGCAACTCCTTCACGAACCAAATCCTGGCCCAGATGGAGCTTTGGAAGGGCGGTTATGAAACAGGAGTTTACCGCCTGCCCAAAAAGCTGGATGAGGAAGTCGCGCGCCTGCACCTTGGGAATGTCGGCGCCAAGCTGACCAAGCTGACGCCCGAGCAAGCCGCCTATATCGGCGTTCCGATAGAAGGTCCGTACAAGCCTGAGCATTATCGATATTAATAGTTAAAGGTAGTTTTTTCGAAAGCACGGATTTTCATCTGACCCGAGGGAACGGTGAGCATCCGTGCTTTTAGTTTTAGAGACAACAACCCGATAAAAAAGGAAAATGACCATGCGCTCATTCCCAACAGTTCAAATGGCCGGAAGCATAGTTCTGGTGTGCCTGTGTTTCTTAGTCAAGGCTTCGGCCGGCGGTGCCGAAAATCTGACGGCACCATCAAAAATTTCACACGTAACCGTTTATCCCGGATCGGCGCGTGTCACGCGCCAGGCCGAGGTCAACCTGTCGCCCGGCGAGCACAGCGTCATCCTCGACCAAATCATTCCTCATCTGGATGAAAATTCGCTGACGGTCACGGGGCGGGGCGCGGCCGCCGTGAAAATCTTCGGGGCCTATTTAAAACGGGAACATACCAAAGAGACCGCCGATCAGCGCGTGCAGGACCTGGAGGAGCAGATTGAGCGGTTGTCCGATGAGTTGCAAAAGGAAAGCCAAAGCTTGGAGATACTACGAAAGGAAACGGAATATCTAGACTCTATAAAATTATTTTCAGGTCAGCAAATCCCGAAAGACTTGGTGACGTCCATGCCCTCGGTGGAAAACCTGGAGGGGGTAAGAGGTTTTTTATCAAGTCATTATGCGGACGTTGAATCTAAAAAAGAGGCCGGCCGTGTTCGGATGCGCGATTTACAGAGAGAACAGCAAGTTGCCCAACTCAAACTGAATGAATTGCGCAGTTCCGGCAGCCAGCAGCAGCGCCAGCTCGTCGTTGACCTGGAGTGCGCCAAGGCCGGGAAATTCACGCTGGAGGTTTCGTATCTGGTTTATGGGGCTACCTGGCGCTCCCTTTACGATGCGCGAGCCGATTTCAATAAAAAGGAAGTCGAGTTGACGGCGTTCGGCGCGATCAAGCAAACCACCGGCGAAGACTGGGAAGACGTGCAGCTGACCTTGTCGACCGCGCGGCCGATCGTAAGCGGCCGGATGCCGGACGTCATGCCGTGGATCTTGCAGCCCTACCAGCCGCCCATGCCGGCTCAACGGGCGGCGCGCATGCGCGATAAGGGAGGCATGCAGGAAAGCTCCTATGAGCCTTATTATCTGACTACTAATTATGCCGTCCGAAGAAGTGCCGACGCCCCGGCCGCGATGGAAGAAGAGGCGCAGCTGGCCTACTCGCAGGTGGAGCAAAAAGGAGTGTCGGTTGTTTATAACATCGCCCGTCCGGCCACGGTCAAGTCCGACGGCACGGAAAATAAATATCCAGTCAGTTCCCAGGCGTTAAAGGCGGATTTTGAGTACTCCACTTTTCCGATGGCAATCCCGTCAGCGTTTTTGGGCAGCAAAGTGGTCAATGCCCCGGATCTGCAGCTGTTGGCCGGCGAGGTGAATCTGTTTCTGGAGGGGGACTATGTCGGCAAATCCGGCATTGACAACATCGGGCCGGGAGAGGAGTTCCAGCTTTATCTGGGAATTGATGAAAACGTAAAAGTGAAAAGGGAGCAGATATCCCGCAAAGTCGATGATATTTTATTGGGCGGGATCAAGTCTCCCAACCGCAAGACGACCTTCGAATATAAACTGACGGTGGAGAATTACAAGGCGGACGCCGTTAAAGTCAACGTGTTTGAGGCGATGCCGGTTGCGCAGAACGAGCAAATCAAGGTCAAGGTAATGGATGTGAAGCCGAACCCGAAAGATAAAGATTGGAAGGACCGCCAGGGGATTTGGCGGTGGGAATTCACATTGAATCCGAAGGAGAAACAGGAAATTCTCTATTCATTCAGCGTGGAGCACCCGCGCGACTTCAATATTCCGGGGATTTAAAATGAGCTTTAAGAAAATAGGGGTATTGACTTCCGGCGGGGACGGCCCGGGGATGAACGCGGCCATCCGCAGCATCGTCCGATGCGGGCTATCCCGCGGGGTTGAGGCGGCCGGGGTCATCAGGGGTTTTCAAGGCTTGATAGACGGGGATGTTATCTCGCTGGGGCACCGCTCCGTTTCCAATATCATCAACCGCGGCGGGACGATATTAAAGACCGCGAGATCCGAGGCATTCAAGACGGAAGACGGCCAGAAGGCGGCCGCGGCTGCCATCAAGAAGTTTGGCATAGACGGGCTGATTGTCATCGGGGGAGACGGGTCTTACCGCGGGGCCCAGGACCTGTATGAGAAATATCATATCCCCGTTATTTGTCTGCCCGGGACGATCGACAACGACCTTTACGGCACCGATCAGACGATCGGCTGCCAAACGGCGGTCAATACCGCGCTGGATGCCATTGATAAAATCCGGGATACCGCCCACAGCATGGAGCGGATTTTTGTCATTGAAGTGATGGGCAACAGGTCCGGCTATATCGCCCTGGAAGTGGCGGTGGGGGCCGGGGCCGAAGACGTCCTTATCCCTGAGCGAAAATTTGATTATGAGGTGCTTTGCCGGAATATCGTGGAAGGCAATCAAAAGGGAAAAATCAGCTGGATGATTGTCGCGGCCGAGGGGGCGGCCAAGGCCCCGGAGGTCGCCGCAAAGATTCATGCCATGACTGGGCTTGAAACCAGGTTTGTGGTCCTGGGACATATCCAGCGCGGGGGCGTCCCGGTAGGGGCGGACCGGATACTGGCGACACGGCTGGGGGCAAAGGCCGTGGATTTGCTGGTCGAAGGCGTATCCGGGAAAGCCGTGGGGGTTTTAGAGAATGAAATCAATGTCGTAGACCTGCCGAATGCCTGCAAGAGGGAAAATAAGCATGTGGACGAATATTTAAGGCTGATAAAGATATTGCGTTGATTTGCAAGGATTTATGTTAAAATAACTGAAATTTTGACTCTTCGACGGCGCCCAAGCCCCGCTCTTGAGAGCGGGGATAAGGGAGCCGCTCAGAGTCAACCCTGAGCCCTTCGACTCGGCCAGCGAAGCTGGCCTCGCTCAGGATGGTGAGCGACCGTACTGGTTTTCCTTAATTTAAATTTAGAGGAAACCAGTTACGTAACCAGCTTCCTCTAAAAATGATATTGAGGAAAGCTGGTACGAAAGGGAGTCGAACCACAAGCCCCGCCGCTTGTG
>MHGR01000015.1:10517-15737 GCA_001805655.1 Omnitrophica WOR_2 bacterium RIFCSPHIGHO2_02_FULL_52_10 | reverse complement strand
CCCCGGATGACGGGGGTCAAAATCAAGAGCGGCGTATCCGCCTCAAAAGCGAGGATCTGCCGGACGATCTCTTCCGAGGATTGGCGTTCGATTTTTTTCCCGCATTTGTAGCAGTAAGGGGTGCCCGCGCGCGCGAACAGCAGGCGCAGGTAGTCGTTGATTTCCGTCTGGGTCGCGACCGTGGAGCGGGGGTTACGGCTGGTCGTTTTCTGCTCGATGGAAATCGTGGGAGAAAGCCCTGCAATGTACTCGACATCCGGCTTCTGCAATTGCTCCAGAAACTGGCGCGCATACGCCGAGAGGCTTTCGACGTAGCGCCTTTGCCCCTCGGCATAAATGGTGTCAAAGGCCAGGGACGATTTGCCGGAGCCGCTTAAGCCCGTGATGACGACAAATTGATTGCGGGGGATGCGGACATCGATGTTCTTGAGGTTATGCTCCTTGGCGCCGCGGATGATGATCGAATCGGATTGCATAAAAGGGTACTATAGAAGAAAATGAAGTGTGCGTCAATATGTCTGCGCGGTGATGGATAAAAGTAAAAATAGCCTCTGCGAACTTCCATGCAGAGGCTATTTTTAGTATGTCAAGAGCGGGACTATTTTCTCTTGGCCGCTCTTCGGCGTGTTGCTTTTCTGCGTGTCGCTTTGCGCTTCGTGGCTTTTCTTTTCGTGCCGCCACGAACCATCCGTGCGCAGGAGATATCCCCCCTTTTGTCAATGAAGTAGAGGAAACCGGCTTTCTTCTTTACGCCGACCTTGGCAACTTTTTTGGGCGCACCGCCTTTTTTGTTGCCGCGGGCCATCTTCGCGCAAGAAATATCCCCCCTCTTGTCGACAAAATAGAGGTATCCCTTCTGTTTTTTGATACCTACCTTTGCAACTTTTTGGATCGCCATGTATTCACCTCCTTTCAGTTCTATTTAAGTTCCCACCAGGACACCGCTGCAGTGCTGCTTCAGTGTTTGTAGTCCCGATAATACGGCCAGATAACTGGTTTTCGGATTGTCCGGACATACCAAATTGTCCGTTTGTGTCTTGATGCGGCCGAATTTACCTTCGAGCTCGACTTCATGAATGTTGGTTGTATATTCAGGGGAAGTGACGATTCGGACGATAAGTTTCCGCGGGCAGCGCGACGCCAAGGCCAGAGTGGCCGCGACATTGATGTTCTTCGGGAAATGTCTGCAGGCGTCTGACACATGTCCCTCAAAAAGGACGGTTTCCTTTTCCATCTCGGACAAAACGATGCCCTTTTGGGCAAGATAAGGGTTTTCAGAAAAGGCGGATAGAGGTTTGCGTGATGTGAGCGTTATGCGATCAATGCCGGCCAGGCTCGCCGCCTTAACGGCATCGATTCCGGCGATGGCGCCGGAGGGGAGCAATAAATGGCATCGGTTTTTCTGGGCAAGCGCAAAAAGATCGGAGGAGTTAAGAAGTTTACCGACGCTCATCGAAAGGACGCTTCTTTTGGCGTTTAAGGCCTGTCGGATGAGGGGACGGGTATCTTCGGCGTTGACGGCTTCGATCATAAAATCGCAATTCTTGATTAAACCGGTCATGGACCGCATCACGATCTCTTTGCGATGCAGGCTTTTGGCTAAACGTTCAGCTTTACCAATATCGATGTCAAAAATGCCGGTCAAGCGGCACTGGGCGCTCAGATCCTGTTGAATGCTTTTGGCCATGCGTGAACCGATGGCCCCGCATCCGGCGATGCCAATATTAATCCTGATTGCTCTTGCCATAATCAGAGTGAAAACACGATATTATCGATCAGTCTGGTTTTTCCGAATTTGACAGCAAGAGCGATCATGATTTTACCGCGCAAGCGCCGCAGGGGCGCCAGGGTGTCCGCGTCGACACAGGCGATATAATCAATTTTCCCGGAGCTTTGCCGCGCGATGGTAGACCGGATAAAACGGCCTAAATGCAAAGAACGATGCTCGCCCTCCAATGCTTTTTGCTTGGCGTTCTGTAACGCCCGGTAAAGGATGGGCGCCTCCAGGCGCTGGCGCGCGGACAAATAGCAGTTGCGTGAACTCAGCGCCAACCCGTCCCTTTCCCGGACGATCGGGCAAATCCTGACGGTGACCGGGATATTCAGATCTGCGATCATCCGCTTAATGAGGACGGCTTGCTGGGTGTCCTTTTGCCCCAGGTACAGGACATCCGGCGCAACGATGTTGAGGAGTTTGTTGACGACGGTGGTGACTCCCCGGAAATGGCCGGGACGCGACTTTCCACACAGGATTTGGCTGATCGTGTCCACCTGAACGCTTGTCAAAAAGCCTGTCCGATACATTTCGTTCTCCGACGGATAAAATATTATATCAACCATTTCTTTTTTTGCCAACAAAATATCGCTTTTTTCTGGACGGGGATAAGCGTCAAAATCTTCGCGCAGCCCGAACTGTTTCGGGTTGACAAAAATGCTGACCACCGTAATGTCATTTTCCCGACGGGAGCGGAGGAACAGCGAGCCATGCCCCCGGTGCAGCGCACCCATGGTCGGGACGAACCCGATGCGTTTTTTTCTGGATTTCAAAATCTTAATTGCGCCGCGCAGGGAATGTATGGAATTAAAGATGCGCATGGGAGATATTTTCCGCTGTTCGAGGGTCGATCTCGCTCAAAGGAGCCATGACAAAACTGCGCTCCAGCATGCGCGGGTGCGGTAAGGCCAATCCGGGCGTGTTGAGGGTAAGATTATCGTAGAGCAAAATGTCAAGATCGATGATGCGCGGCCCGTTACGGACGGTTTTTGTCCTGCCCAGTTGGCGTTCAATTTCCTTTAGACACTGCAGAAGCTCTTCGGGGCTGAGATCGGTTTCGGCCTTGAGGACACCGTTGAGGAAGCGCCCCTGGCCCGGCGGGCCGCCAACAGGGTCGGTTTCGATCAGTGTTGAGCACCGCAAGACAGAAATGCCTTTGGCGCTGAGCAAATCGACCGCCCGCGCAATGTTTTTTTTGCGGTCGCCAAGATTGGAGCCCAATCCGAGAAAAATGATGGCCATACGATTATTGAAGGCGCTAAAGAATTTTTTGCAACCGGACGACAGCCTCGTTAATACGGTCCTTGGGAACGGTCAAAGCCATGCGGACGTACCCTTCCCCGCCGGGACCGAACCCGTTGCCCGGGGTTACGACAATGTCGGCTCTGTCCAGGAAGGCCTTGGCTGTTTCCATGGAACTGGAAAATTTCTTGGGGATTTTAGCCCAGACGTAAAAGGCGGCTTTCGGCGGGGTGATTTTCCAGCCGATGCCGCGCAGGCCGTTGATTAGGTAATCGCGGCGGTCCTGAAACAGGGCGCGCATGTTCTCGGTGACCTGTGGGGCGCTTTTCAGCGCCGCGATGCCGGCGATTTGTATCGCGTTGAAAATGCCGGAATCAATGTTTGATTTCACCTTCGCCAGGGCGGCCACCAGTGTCGGATGGCCGCAGGCCCAGCCAATGCGCCAGCCGGTCATGTAATAGGTCTTGGACAGGGAATGGAACTCAATGGCGACATCCTTGGCACCGTCAATTTCCAGAATGCTTATCGGCTTCTCTCCGTCATAATACACTTCCGAATAGGCCATATCCGAGAGAATGATAAAGCCCTTTTCGCGGGCCAGGGTCACCAGCTGCGCATAAAATTCGCGGGTCGCCGTGGCGGAGGTCGGATTATTCGGATAATTGACCACGATCATTTTAGGGTCCTTGGCCTCTTCAATCTTCTTAAGGTCCGGGAGGAAATCATTCCCGGCCTTTAGCGGGATATTGGCAATCTTCCCCCCGGCGAATTCGATGGTCGGGCGGTACGCCGGATAAGCCGGGTCCGTCAGTAAAACCTTGTCCTTGGGGTTAATGATGCCCAGCGGCAAGTGGGCGATCCCTTCCTTGGATCCGATGACGGGAAGGATTTCGGTTTCCGCGTCCAGAGAAACGCCGAAGCGGGTTAAAAACCACCGGGCGATTTCCTGCCTGAACTCCGGCAGGCCGGTGTCAAGGGCGTAATGATGGTTTGCCCCGTCCGCCACGGCCTTTTGCATGGCTTCGACGATATGCGGATGGGTCGGGAGGTCTGGGTCGCCGATCCCCAGGTTAATCACATCGCGTCCTTGGGCGACGGCTGCCTTTTTTGCCTTATCGATCTCCACGAAGAGATACGGCGGCAGATTCTTTAGACGGTCGGAAAATTCAATCTTAAACGGTAAGGCGGTTGGTTCACTGGACATGAGTACGGGAGTCCTTTCGCTTTAATTTAACCCCAGAACCTCCTGCATATTAAAGAGCCCCTTGCTCTTGCCGGCAAGGAATTTCGCGGCCACTAAAGCCCCTTTGGCAAAGATATCCCTGTTCTTGGCATGGTGCGCTATGGTGATGATATCTTCTTCGCTCTCAAAGAGGACGGAATGGTCCCCGATGACCTCGCCTTCCCTGCGGCTTTCGATATTTTTGACCTTGGACTTTGATGAGGCTTCGGCAATTTCGGCCAGCGTTTTCGCCGTTCCCGAAGGGGCGTCTTTTTTATGCACGTGGTGAGTTTCGGTGATATGGATGGTGTAACCGGCCCCGGTTTTCTGCGCGGCAATCTGGGTGAGTTTAAACAGGATATTGACGCCGACCGACATGTTCGAAGCGTAGACGATGGGGATGCGTTTAGCCGCTTCTTTGATCCGGGCGGCCTGCTCCGGCTGCAAGCCGGTCGTCCCAATCACCATTTTGACATGATTGTCCAGGCACGCCTGTAAGTTTTCGATCGTGGCCTGGGGTGTGGTGAATTCAATCAGGACGTCACAGCCCTTCAGCACCCTGTTGTCGGCGCTGATGGCGATGCCGTGCTCGGTTTGGTTGACCTTGGGATGATCTTTATGCTCCAAAAGGGCGGATAATTTAAATGCCTTGTCTTGAAGCGCCAGCCGGGTGATGCTTTGGCCCATCCGTCCCTGGCAGCCGCTGACGGCGAGTTTGATCATACCGGTTGTCCTTTCAAGAGCCCATAGCTTTGCAGCGCGGCTTTTAATTTATCGAGATTCTCCTCTTCCATTTCACACAAGGGAAGACGTAATTCCGGCGAGCACAGCCCCAGCAGGCCCATGGCCGTCTTAAGGGGGATCGGATTGGTCTCGATGAACATGGCTTTCACCAACGGCGCAAGTTTAGCGTTCATTTGCTCAGCGGTCTTTTTATTTCTCTCATTATAAGCGTTGATCATGGCGGCGACATCCGCCGGAA
>MHGR01000015.1:8024-10507 GCA_001805655.1 Omnitrophica WOR_2 bacterium RIFCSPHIGHO2_02_FULL_52_10 | reverse complement strand
TACCCATCATGGATATCGCCGGCCCCGCCGATATCCATGATGGGTAAAGTTAAGGCATCGTCGCCCGAAAGGATCGTGAATTTCTTGCCGCAGGCTTTGCGCACGTCTTTGACTTGGGCGAGGGAACCGGACGCTTCCTTAACGCCGACAATGTTCCTGCAGTCCCTGGCGAGTTTCGCGACCGTCGCCGTCTCGATGTTGCGCGCCGTGCGGCCCTCAATATTATAGAGAATGATCGGGATGTCCACGCTGTCGGCGACGGCCTTAAAATGGAGGTATAACCCTTTTTGGGTCGGCTTGTTGTAATACGGGGTGACCACCAGGGCGCCGTCCGCTCCGGCTTCGGCGGCGTGTCTGGTCAGGGCAACGGCCTCGGCCGTTGAATTGGAGCCGGTCCCGGCGATGACAGGCACGCGCTTGCGGACGGCATCGACGCAGATATCGACCACCCGGTTATGCTCGTCATGGTCAAGCGTGGGGGACTCGCCCGTGGTCCCGCAGGGAACGATCCCGCTGGTCCCGCTGTCGATCTGAAATTCAATGAGTTCCCGCATTTTATCCTCATCGACTTTACCGTCTTTAAATGGTGTGACGAGGGCCACGATGGATCCCTTAAACATAATACTCCCCCTTTGCGATAAAGTTCGCGCTACCCTTAAGCCATACGTTGGATATTCGCCCGTCAACAAGGTCAAACGTGACCTCTAAAATCTCTTTCCCGGCTGTCTTAACGTTCATTCGGGCGCCTGTAACATCCTTAATGTTCGGGTTCGCTTTAAGATAGGTCACAACAGCGGCGGCGACACTGCCGGTCCCGCAGGCCTTGGTCTCGTCCTCCACCCCGCGCTCATAGGTTCGTGCCTTCACGAGATTCTGATTGACCTGCTCAACAAAATTGACATTCGTTCCACGCGGTTTAAAGCGGTTGTGGAAGCGGATCCGCTCGCCGATTTTTTGAACGTTCAAATGTTCAAGATCGCTTACGTAAACGACGGCGTGCGGCACGCCCGTGTCGATGCAGCTGACAGCGATGGAACGGCCGGAAAGGGTGATCGGCACTCTGTCCCGGTAGTGCTTCGGGTCGCTCAAGCGGACTTTTGCCACCTCGCCCTTGGCCTGGCCCAAAATGATGCCGGCCAAGGTTTCGATGGAAAATAATTTCTTGCGGGGTTTTCGATGGCGGACAATATATGCCGCCAGGCAGCGGACGCCGTTGCCGCACATCTCGGCCGTGGAGCCGTCGGCGTTGATGATGTGCATGCGGTAGTCCGCTTTTCTGGATGTATCCAGCGCCAATAAGCCATCGGCGCCGATGCCGTTGGTGCGGTCGCACATTTTGACGGCGAGCTTTTGCAGGTTAAGCCTCCGGCGCGCTTCAATGATCACGAAATCATTGCCCGCCCCGGCCATTTTTGTGAAGTTGATTTTTTTCATCATATGAAATTCGGGACTCTTTCCCCCCGCACAAGATCCTCAAAGGTTTCCCGCGGCTTGGTGATGGCAAAGCGGTTGCCCTTGACGATGACCTCAGGTCCGCGGCCGCGCACGTTGTAATTGCTGGACATGACATGTCCGTAGGCACCGGCGCTCATGATGGCCAGCAATTCTCCGTCTTTGACGTCCGCCATCAGGCGGTCCCTGGCGAAGACGTCGCCGCTTTCGCAGATGGGCCCGACCACATCCACCCGGATCTTGCGGGCGGTGATCTTTCTCAACGGAATGATCTCGTGGTAGGCGTCGTAAAATGACGGGCGAACCAGGTCGTTCATCCCGCCGTCCACGATCATGAATTTCTTGACGCCGTTATCCTTTAAATAGAGCTTGCGCGTGACGAATATCCCGGCGTTGCCGGCAATGAAGCGCCCGGGCTCCATAATCAACCGCAATCCCGTCTTCTCCAATATTGGGACGATCCTTTGGGCATATTGGGCGGCGGTCTGCGGCTTTTCGTTTTTATAGATGATTCCCAGCCCCCCGCCGATATCCAGATATTGGATGGCTATCCCTTCGTTTTCCAATTCGCCGATGAGCCGCACCACGCGCCGGACCGCCTTGACGAACGGTGCTCCCACCGTAATCTGGGAACCGATATGGATATGAATCCCGTTGATCGTGAGGTTCGGGTAGTGCTGCCGTGACTTAAAGATTTTTTTAGATGTTTTCAAATCGATGCCGAACTTGTTCTTCAGGCTGCCGGTGGTGATTTTCGCGTGCGTCGGCGCTTCGATGTCCGGGTTGATGCGCAGGGCCACCTGAACGTTTTTTCTCATTTTTCCGGCAACGAGGTTGATGTGCTCAAGCTCAGGCTGGGATTCCACGTTAAACAAGAGAATCCCGGCCCGGATGGCCGCGACGATTTCCTCCGCCGTTTTTCCCACCGAGGCAAAGACGATTTTTTGGGGGTCGGCGCCGATCTTCAGTGCTTTCTTAAGCTCGCCCACCGACACAATGTCAAAGCCCGCCCCCTCCCGCTGCAGGGTCCG
>MHGR01000015.1:0-7965 GCA_001805655.1 Omnitrophica WOR_2 bacterium RIFCSPHIGHO2_02_FULL_52_10 | reverse complement strand
CGAACGCCCGTTTGATTTTGGTGAAATGGTCCACCAGCGTGTGATGGCTGTAAATATAGCACGGGGTCCCCACCTTGTTGGCGATGGTGCTCACTTTCACCGCTGCGCAGTACAACTCTCCGTTTTTGTATTTAAAATCATGCATTGTGAGAAATATTGATAGACACTCGGTTTGTTGAGTTATAGGGTATATTGGGTCGGTTTCTTGGCGAAAGACAAATCTCCGAAGTACAACTGGTTCAATAGTTGCGAGATGCTATATCCGCAAAAGGAAGAAGCGGGAGATAGCTATTGATGTGTCGTTTGATGATATCAAATAGAAATTTGCAGACTGTCGTAAAGAAATTCCGGGGCTAAATCCGCGCCGTTATCCCAAATAATGGTTTGTAATAATGGGTCGACTTTAACGGTTTGAAACAGTGCTTTGTCCTTTAAGGGGCCAAACACTTCCCCCTCTAGCTCGGCTGTCAAATCAACCTCGCCATCGATGCCGTCATTAAACTTAACCCATATGACGTAATCACGCACATATTTGACATCAACGACATGAAGAATCATAGTTTTACTCCAATGGTTTAATGGGGAATAGAGGCTTTTTCGCCTTGACCAGTTCCCATTCTCTCGTTAGCTCCTCTAAATGGGCTTTGCGCCATTCCTGAACCAGGGCCAAGGCACGGGGCGACATTTTGCCGTTGACCTTGCCGTTTTCAATCTCAACAGTTATTTCATCATCGCCGTATTTGGCGTGAAAATGGGCCGGCCCATGCTCCCGCCAGAACATGTAAATGACTATTCCGTAAAATTGACTGATAATCGGCATAAATTCACCTTCGCATTAAGTATAACATGATCTGAATAGAATTTTGAAAACCTTTATTGACGTGTTGTTTCGTTGCATTGATTAAGACATTCTTGAGGTTTTCCTTTTTTTGAATCCAAAGCCTCCCAATAATCCGAATCCCAATAAAAGAAATGTTGAAGGCTCCGGGACGACATTGCTTGATTGACCATAAGCCCCATCAGAAAGAATCCACAGGGGGTTGTTAGTGTCAATACCTGAAGTTGAGCCAAGTTGGCCCATGATTCCCGTTTATCGTTAAATCAAACACTGTCTGGCCGGTTCCCTCATCAAAATTCCAATAGGCCATTAAACCATCTTCAGCGCCATTAAGGGCTAAAAACCGATTGTCCTGTAGTTGTTGCTGTGTTCTTGCGTAGTTCCAAATACGAACCTCGTCAATTTGGCCGTCAAATGTTTCAAATCCGGCAAAAGGATTGACGGTTCCGATTAATAAATCAGTTGAGCTGTTGTAAATGGATTCACCTGGGGCCTTAGGAGGGGCAGAACTGTCCAACGCCCCATTATAAAATAAATTTACCGTGTTGAGATCATAAGTCGCTGCAACATGAATCCAGTCCCCTGTTAATAGGGAGGTGGCTCCTCCCAAATCAGCTAAGTCATTGTGCCCGCCTTTTGAGAGCTCAATCCTTAAGTTGGGTGTCGAATTGTGATCTTTAAAAATATAAGATTGCTCTCCTGTTGGGTCATGCCATTTGGAGACAATCACTCTTGCTCCACTATCGCTGATTAAATCTGATTTAATCCACGCCTCGATGGTCATGCCCGAAGACAGATCCAAAGAATTACTGTCAGGGACCTTAACAAAATCATCGATCCCATCGAAGAGCAGCGCATAATTAAGCGATGCATGGGCATGGGAAGCAAATAATAAGATTAGCAATACAGATAGAATGATTTTCTTCATCTTTGCGCCTCCTTATAAATCCGAGTTAGCATCGATCCATTAAGCATTTATTTTTGTCGAAGCGTCTCAAGCAATTCTTTAAGTTTTTCTGTACCTGCATCCGTGATTTCCCAAAGACCATGAGGAGAGTCTCTTCTTAAATAACCTTTTTTCTTTAGATGATCGCTGGCCCAGCTGACATTAGCTTCATACCTGGCACGATTACCACTTTTCAATTCTTCTAAGGCGCTGTCAGGTAATAAAACTTTGAGGGTGCCCTTACCTATTTCGTTGAGAACTCTATATCGTTCTCCCTTTCCGCCCAACTTCTTTAATGCTAATAAAACAAGGGCTTCATCATCTGATAATTGTTCTCGCCTTTTCTCGCTCATTGGATTATTCATGAATTATAGCTTGGTGCGAAAGTTTTCAACATTTTGTAATATCCTCTCGTCGAGCGCATGCTTTTAAAAGTGTTGCAGAACTTCTGCGCTGAGCAGCATGCATCTGTGGTGTTTCAACTTTCGTCCTAAAGTCACTTACAACAGCACCCCAGGTTTTACTTGGGGGCAAGAAAGGGTTAGTTGTGTCGGATGTCAAACTCAATAAGCCCCATAAACCCAACCAACTATTTCAGCTTTTTCTTCCAAGATGCGATTTGATTTTTAACCATGCCTGGATTTGTTGACCCGGTGGACCGCTTGATTTTAACAGAAATCTCCGGTTTGAGGAGTTTTTTGACATCCGGCCCAAAATGCTTGGAGAACTTTTTTAACCGACCGTCCGATAGGTCTGATATCTGGACGCCCTTATCCAAGCATTCCTTGACCATGGTTCCGACAATATCATGCGCGTCGCGGGAGGAGACGCCCTTTTTGACCAAATATTCCAGGATGTCCACCGAATAAAAATGCTGGGATTCAATGGCTTGGGCGATCTTGGGGCCGTTGACCTTAATTCCTTTAAAGAGTTGCGCCATCAGAGGCAGCATTTCCTCAAGCGCTTCAACGCACTCAAACAGCGCCGGTTTATCCAATTGCATGTCGCGGTTATACGTCAGCGGCAGCGACTTCATGAGGATCAGAAGCTCGCACAACCGTCCCGGGAACTTGGAAGTATTGCCGCGGATCAGCTCCAGCACGTCCGGGTTTTTCTTGTGCGGCATGATCGAGGAGCCGGTGCAAAAGGCGTCGTCAATGCGGATGAAATCAAATTCCGCGGTGACCCACAGGATCAGGTCTTCACACAGGCGTGACAGGTGCATGCCGGTAATGGCGATAGCGGACAGCAGCTCAATGACAAAATCACGGTCGGCAACGGCATCCATGCTATTCTGCGAAGTCTGAGCCAATCCCAATTGTATTGTGACGAAGTTTCGGTCTGTTGGCAGAGAGCTGCCCGATAATGCGCAGCTTCCCAGCGGGTTGTTGCTGGTGCGCTTGATGCATCCAAAGAAGCGTCCCTTATCGCGTTCGAACATTTCGACATAAGCCAGCATATGATGGCTCATCAGGACCAACTGAGCGGATTGCAAGTGTGTATACGCCGGGATAATCACACGGCTATGCTTGGCGGCAAAGTCAACGATCGACTTTTGCAGCCCTGCGGTCATCGCGATAATCCGCCGCGCGTGATCGATGCAGTACATTCGGGCATCCAGCGCGACCTGGTCGTTGCGCGAGCGCGCCGTGTGCAGTTTATCCGCCGCTTGGCCGATCAATTTTTTAAGTTTCACCTGGATATCCGTATGCACGTCTTCGGATTTAGGATCGAACCGGTAGCGGCCGCTTTCTATCTGCGAGAGGATTTTTTTTAGCCCTTTGACGAGCGCGGCGGCATCCTTGGCCGGGATGATTTTCTGTTTGCCGAGCATGCGCGCGTGCGCCATGCTTCCCAGGCAGTCATAGCGCGCCAACTTGTGATCATACGCTATGCTGGAGGTAAATTTTTCCGCCAGGGCGCTTGATGTTCCGGTAAACCGGCTTCCCCATAGTTTTGTCATTTTAAAACCTCTTGTTGAGTGGTCAGGGGTCAGTGTTCAGTGATCATAAGTTAAGCTGTGCTGACCACAGACCACTGATTACTGACCACTGATAAAAGGCATGCCCCAAAGCTTCACGAATCCTTCGGCGAGCTTTTGGTCAAACTGATCGCCTTTGCCGTACGTTGCCAGCTTCTGCTTATACCGCGACTTCGGTGATTTCCGTCCGACAACCGTGCAATGCCCTTTGTATAATTTCAGGCGTACCGTACCGCTGGAGCGCTCGTGCAATTTGCTGAAATAGGCGTCCAGTTGTTGCTTGAGCGGCGTTTCCCACAACCCGTTATAGACCAACTCGGCATATTTAAGCGACAGAACGGCCTTCAGGCGCATGGTTTCCCGGTCCAGCACCAGGCTTTCGAGATCATTGAGCGCTGTATGCAACATGGTGCCGGCGGGATTTTCATAGATTTCCCGCGATTTGATCCCGACCAAACGATTTTCAATCATGTCCATCCGCCCCACACCGTGCCTGCCGCCGATTTTATTCAGCGCTTGGACCAGGGCAACCGGGCCGTATGTCTTGCCGTTTATTTTCGTAGGAATTCCATTATCAAAGGTGATAGTCACATAACCCGGCTGCGCCGGGCTTTGGCGGGGATCGCTGGTCAGGGCGTAAACATCCTCCGGCGGCTCTTTCCAAGGATCTTCCAATACCCCGCATTCAATCGCGCGCCCGTAGATGTTGGTGTCGATGCTGTACGGGCTTTTCTTGGTGACCGGCACGGGAATGCGGCGGGATTTGGCAAAATCAATCTCCTCTTCGCGCGTCTTGAATTCCCAGATGCGCAAGGGGGCGATGATCTCCATGCCGGGGGCGAGCAGGCGGAACGTCGTTTCAAACCGCACCTGGTCGTTCCCTTTTCCCGTGCAGCCGTGCACGAGGCCGCCGGCCTTTTCCTTCCTGGCGATGTTGACCTGATGCTTGGCAATCAACGGCCGCGACAGCGCGCAGGCCAGCACATATTTCCCTTCATACAAAGCCCCTGCCTTGAGGGCCGGGAACACATAATCCATTATGAATTCGTTTTGCACGTCCAGGCAGTACACTTTAGAGGCGCCGGAGGACAGGGCCTTTTTCTTGATCAGGGCGAGATTGTCGCCTTGTCCAAGATTGGCGCAAAACGCGATTGTCTGGTAGCCGCGGTCCTTCAGCCAGGGAATGACGCACGAGGTATCGAGTCCGCCCGAATAGGCCAAAACGACTTTTTCCATAATTTGCTCCTTAAGATTTGCTGCCCAATAAGGTAATCAAAATCGCTTTCTGCGTATGCAATCGGTTTTCGGCCTGATCAAAGACGATGGAATGCGGGCCGTCGATGATCTCGGCCGTCACTTCCTGGCCGCGGTGCGCCGGCAGGCAGTGCATAAAGACATAATCTTTACTTGCCTGTTTCACGAGCCCGGCGTTGATCTGGTAGCCCTTAAAATCCTTCAGCCGTTTCTTGGTTTCCTTTTCCTGCCCCATGCTGACCCAGACATCCGCGTAAATGATATCGGCGTTTTGGACGGCATCCTGGGGAGAATGGGTTGTCAAAATTTTTGCCCCCGTTTTTTGGGCAATCTCCTTGGCAGACCGCACAATAGCGCTCTGCGGCTCATATTTTGGGGGAGTGGCAATGTGCATGTGCATGCCGACCTTTGCGCATCCCTGCAACAAGGAATGGCAGACATTATTGCCGTCACCGATGTACCCCAAAGTCAGCCCTTTCAGCCGACCGAACTTTTCCTTAATCGAAAAAATATCGGCTAAGGCCTGGCAGGGGTGATGCAGGTCGGACAGGCCGTTGATGATGGGGATGCTGGCGTGGCGCGCCAACTCAAGGATGTCCTCATGCGTATACGTGCGGGCGACCAGGGCGCTTAAATAACGGGACAGGGTTTTGGCGACATCCGCAATCGACTCGCGCACACCGAGGTTGATTTCGTCCGGCCCCAAATACAGGCAGTTGCCGCCGAGCTGGATGGTGCCGACCTCAAAGGATACGCGCGTGCGGTTCGACGGTTTCTGAAAGAGCAGGGCGACCGTTTTCCCCTTGAGCGGACTACTCAAGGGGGAGTTGCCCTGCTTGAGCTGATTGGTCAATTTCAGAAGATCATCGATCTCACTGCCGGTTAAGTCTTGTAAGCTCAATAAATCACGTTTCATTTTTGCGTCACTTCCTTTAGAACTTCCTCCAGCATGTAGACAGCCTTATCCGCCTGTTTCTTGGTGACGTTTAAGGCGGGCATCAAGCGCAGGATATTTTCCTGGGTGCAGTTAATGATAAGCCCGCGCTCGAAACATTTGTTATAAACATCCTTGCCCGCGATGTTCAATTCCACGCCGATCATGAGTCCCATGCCGCGCACGTCCGTGATGCAGGAAAACTGCTGCTTGAGTTTTCCCAGGGATTCAAGGAGATATTTCCCCATCACTTGGGCGTTGCGGAGCATCTTATCGGCGATGATTGCTTTAAATGTGCCCAGCGCCGCTTTGCAGACCAGCGGGCTTCCGCCGAAGGTTGACGCGTGCATGCCGGGCTGAAACGTGCCCGCAATTGCGCTTTTGACGATAAGGGCGCCTATGGGCAATCCCCCGCCCAGGGCTTTAGCTAACAACATAAGGTCCGGCGTGACGCCGTATTGCTCAAAGGCGAACATCGTGCCGGTGCGCCCCATGCCGGTCTGCACTTCGTCAAAAATTAAAAGGATATCTTTCCGGTCGCACAGTTCACGCAGATGCCGGACGTATTCCTTATCGGCAATGTTGATGCCGCCCTCCCCCTGGACCAGCTCCAGCATGATGGCCGCGGTTTTATCCGTGACCGCATCAGCGGCGGCTTTAAAATCGTTAAACGGTACGCACTGAAACCCCTGCGGCAGCGGCTCAAATCCTTCCTGGTACTTCGGTTGCCCTGTGGCCGCCAGCGCGCCCAGCGTGCGCCCGTGAAACGAATTCTGCATGGTGATGATTTCATAGCGCCCGTTTTTTTTGCCGTAAACCCGTGAGAACTTGATGGCGGCTTCGCAGGCTTCGGTTCCGCTGTTGCAGAAAAATACCTTTCCAGGGAACGAGCAGCGGATGATCTCTTTCGCCAGTTTGGCCTGGTGGGGATGATAAAAATTGTTCGGGATATGGATCAGCTTCGAAACCTGGTCGCGCACCCCTCCCATGACCTTGGGATGGCAGTGGCCGACGTTGTTGACCCCCCAGCCGGGGAAAAAGTCCAGGAACCGCATGCCGTTGACATCCCGGAGGACCATGCCCTTTCCTTTGACAAAAACACCGGGCGTGCGCGTATACGTCGAAAGGATGTATTTGTCATAACTGCTTATAATCTCGGCCTTGTTCATTTTTCGTTGCCTGTCCCTGGCTGTTCCTTCAGTATTTGTGTTCCGATACCTTTATCTGTGAAGATTTCCAGTAATAACGCATGCTGGATGCGCGCGTCGATGATGTGCGCCTTTTTGACGCCGTCGTTCACGGCGGCCACGCAGGCGTTGACCTTGGGGATCATGCCGCCGTGGATGACTTGCCGCTTGATCAGGTCGCTGATTTGGCTTAACGTCAGGGATGAGATGAGCGAATTCTCATCATCGGGGCTGCGCATGACGCCCTGCACATTGGTCAAAAGCACCAGTTTTTCTGCTTCCAGCGAGGTGGCGACGGCGCTGGCGACTTCGTCCGCGTTGATGTTATGCGGCTGGTTTTCGATGCTGATCCCCATGGGGGAAACCACCGTGATATGGCCCTGCTGCAGGTGCGTGTGTAACACGTCCTTGTTGATGGAGGTGATGGTGCCGACATAGCCGAGATCCTTGGCCGCTTTGCGCTTCTCGACATGAATGACGTTTTCGTCCCCCATCAAGCCGGTGACGTCCCCCTTCAGGGCCTTAATTTCCTGGACGATGCGCTCATTCAGTTTTTCGAGCTCTTCGCTGACGATGGTCAGCGTGGCCTGGTCCGTGACGCGGATGCCTTCATGGAATTCCGACTTGAGGCCGGCCTCCTTCATCCGTGTGGTGATATGCGGCCCCCCGCCGTGGATGAGGATGGTGCGGATCCCGACCAGGCTTAAGAAAACGATATCCTCCAGCACGTTCTTGCGGATGGCTTCGTTCTCCAGGATGCTCCCCCCGTATTTGATGACGAAAATCTTGCGTCGGAAATCGTGGATATAGGGAATGGCCTCCACG
>MHGR01000014.1:10741-14797 GCA_001805655.1 Omnitrophica WOR_2 bacterium RIFCSPHIGHO2_02_FULL_52_10 | reverse complement strand
GCGGAGGAGTTTCCGGCTACACGACAAGTCCAGCTACCTGGAGGGAGATCTAGACCATGATGACACGAAAAAGAGTCAACATCATTATCGCCGCTGCAGGAGGGGCAATCCTGGTGTTTATCGGGGCCGTGTTGTTCATGAACCGCTCGATTCAAACCAGGCTGGAAGCGCAAACCCAGCCCACCGCGGACAATGCCATACAGCACCCTTCCCGGACGGAACCCCGGCCGGTTCAGCAGGAAGAGGCCCAGCCTCTCATTCCCAGTGACCTGGCTGGGTATCAAATCATCCCCCAAAGGATTAACCGGTTCACGAATAATCAACGCTACTGGGATGAGGTGACGGAAAAGGCCGTGGGGGAATCCGGCGTCCTGGAAGATATGGAAAAGGGCGGAATTTTTAAGGGGGCGACGATGACGCCGGCCCAGTTCCAGAAACAGCTGCAGCGAATCAACGGGCGCATCGAGGAATATGAGCAAATTGTCGTCCGCGAGCCGGGCAATGATTATGCCCAAAAGAAACTGAACGACCTTTACATGCTCAAATCCTCCATCAGCGCGCTGGAAAAGAATTTAACCGATAAGCCGTAACATGAACACACCGCTCGTTCTCATGTATCATGGCATTGTCACCGAATGGACCGTCCTTCCCAAGGAGCGCGAGGCCGGGGCGGACCTCTATGATGTCCAGCTGCCGAATTTTCAGGCGCAGATGCAGCGCCTCAGCGCGGACGGGTATAAGGTGGAAACCGTCAACGGGAATTCGGAAAATTTAAGCCCGAAGAGCGTTGTCCTGACGTTTGACGACGGCGAGATGAATAATTACGAGCACGCTTTCCCTGTGCTCAAAAAGCACCGCTTTCCCGCCTATTTCTTTATCATCGCCTCGCGCGTGGGGAAAAAAGGTTACATGGGCTGGGATGAGCTGCGGGCGCTGCATGCCTACGGGATGGTCATTGGGTCCCATGGGTTTAGCCATGAGATCCTGACCAATTTGCTGGACACCCAAATCGAGGAAGAATTGAAGGCTTCCAAAAGATATCTTGAATATAATTTAAAAATCCCGATCGATGCCCTTTCCATCCCGCGGGGATTTTGCGATGACAAGGTTATACGCATGGCCTATGAAGCGGGGTATAAACATATTTTTATTTCAGAGCGCCCCAGAAAACTGCAGTCCGAGTGCTATAGCCGCGTTGCCGTCAAGTCAGGCTGGACACTCAGGCGGGTCCAGCAAACATTGGACGGACAAACCCCTGTCATTGAGGAGGTCACGGGTATGAGCAAAAGGATTATAAAAAGGGTATTTGGGGAAGGGGTATACGATTGGGTGCGCCGGTCTTTGCTGAAAATCAAATGAGTGCCAATAAAGCAGGACATAAATATCCACATCCTATTTTGCTTATAATTTCATGACTTTATTTTTTTGGTTTTTTTTATTTCTGATCATATATTGCTACTTCGGCTATCCCGCTCTTTTAACGTTTATTTCCAGTTTTTATCGACGCCTTCCACGAAAAAAAACCATCGAACCCAGCCTGTCCATCATTCTAGCCGTTTGGAATGAGGAAGATGTGTTAGAGCGAAAGAACATGAATCTTCTTTCGCTGACCTATCCTCCGGAAAAGATGGAGATCTTGATTGGCTCTGATGGCTCAACCGATCGGACCAATGCCATTGTCAAGCAATGTACTGACCCGCGCGTACATTTGACCGAGAGCTCTCAACGTAAGGGCAAAATGATGACGCTAAATTCACTTGTTGCCCGAGCCAAAAATGACATTTTAGTTTTTACGGACGCACGGCAAGAATTTGCGTCAAACGCGCTTAATGAATTGGTCAGCAATTTTTCTGATTCCAAGATCGGGTGTGTGAGCGGGGAACTGGTCTTTTCCAAAAAGGAAGGAGGAACGGCTCAAGGGATCAATTTGTATTGGACTTATGAAAAATTTATCCGACAAAAGGAAAGTAATATCCATTCGATGCTGGGGGCGACGGGGGCGATTTATGCCATCCGGAGAGAGTTGTATACCGAGATCCCGGATAATATCGTTCTTGATGATATGTTCGTGCCTTTCAAGATCATTCAGAAGGGATACCGGGCTGTGTTCGATGCTTCCGCGAAAGCTTATGACGAAGTGGCTGATAGCCCTCGTGAAGAATACCGACGTAAGGCGCGGACCTTATTCGGGAATTATCAGATGTTCTGGATATTCCGTAGCATGTTCAATCCCTTTACCAGCCCGATCGCTATTCAATTTTTTTCTCATAAACTCCTGCGCGTATTGGTTCCATTCTTGATGATCGCGATTTATTTTATTAATTGGGGGCTGATGGCAGGCCGTTTTTATGCAGCGCTGTTTATCTTACAGAATGTTTTTTACGGTATGGCAGTGGTAGGTGGCTTGGCAAGACATCAAAAATATGGTATTTTAAAAATTCTATCTAAATTATGTTACATACCCTATGTGTTTTGCCTGCTGAATTTTTCGGCTTTGGCCGGGTTTGTCAGATTCGCTTGTGCCAAACAGGACATCACATGGATAAAGGCGCGGCAGGAAGGATGATTTGGAGATGAAGGAGAATTTTATTCAAAAAAATATAAAACCATTAGTGGCGGGCGTCTTTTTCCTGATCATTTACATTCCGACTCAGCTCTGGATGTGGGACCGCTGGTTTGCCGCCGATTCCTATTACAGTCACGGGATATTGATTCCGTTTGTTTCCGCTTACCTGATTTGGCAGAAAAGGACGGAATTGGCCAAGACCCAAAAGGCGCGCTCAGGGTGGGGGCTCCCGTTAATTCTGATGGGGATGCTCGCGCACGCGTTCGGCTCATTAATGCGCGTCTATTTTATTTCCGGGTTTTCCATGCTCCTGGTGCTGGTGGGCCTGATCCTGTTCCTTTACGGGTCACAAGTATTCAAAAAAATCATGTTCCCGGTCTTATTCCTCGCTTTTATGATCCCTGTCCCAATGGTGTTGGTCACGAGTATAAGCTTTAAGATGAAGATTTTTGCGGCCAAAATCGCGGCCACGGTTCTTAACAATTCCGGCATCCCGGCCGTGCGTGACGGAAGTTTAATCCGGATGCGCCACGCGCAGGTTGTCGTTGATGATGTCTGCAGCGGGTTAAGGTCGTTGATCTCCCTGTTGGCCCTGGGGAGCATATTCGCGTATTGGATGAAGTCAACCATGGGCAGGAGGCTGGTCCTGTTTTTAACGGCCATTCCCATAGCGATCATCACGAATGTCATGCGCGTGGTTTTCCTGTCCTATGTCGCCGAGATCTGGGGGGTGGAGATCGCCAGCGGGGTTCTTCATGATGTCTCCGGGTTTTTGGTATTTGCCCTCGCGTTTGTCCTGTTATATGTCATGGTGAGGATCCTCGAATGAAAAAGCTGGACATCGATTATTGGCTCATTCTGGTTATATTTTGCGTTGTTGGCCTTATTTCCTGGAGGGTGTATTTCAAGAATTACCGGATGAGTGATACCATAAGCATACACCTTTTTCCATCCTCGATTGGGGACTGGCAGTCGGAAGAGATTCCGGTCAGTGATTATGACAAAAAACTCCTGGAAACGGAAAACGTGTTTGTCCGCCGTTACACCAATCCGGCGGGGGAAGAAGTGTTCCTGTTCGCGGTTTACTCGCAAAATAACCGAAAAGTCTCCCATCCCCCGGAAATATGTTACGCGGGGGCCGGAGCCGCGATTTTAGACAATGTGCCGGATGCGTTTTACGCGGCCGGTAACGGCTTGAAGATCCATGTGAACCGTTTAACCGTTGAAAAAGGTGATGTTAGACAGATTTTTGTATATTGGTTTAAGGTGGGGGAGACGTTTACATCAAACTATTGGAAACAACAGGCCTTGATTGCCTACAAGAGTTTAATCGGCCAGCCCGCCAGCAGCGCTTTGATTCGCATTTCAGCGACCGTTCACCACGATGATGCCGAAGCGGCAACAAAGCTCATCAAAAAGTTCGGCCAACAGATCATACCGCACTTACAGACATACCTTCCGTAATTATCTGAAATTCTCGTATTTTCATC
>MHGR01000014.1:0-10731 GCA_001805655.1 Omnitrophica WOR_2 bacterium RIFCSPHIGHO2_02_FULL_52_10 | reverse complement strand
ATTGTAAACACTTCGATTGTCATGCTTTAGATAGTATATCCTGCCTTGTCCTACTATAACCCACTAAGATTGATTTAAATATTATATAAGTCTATTTATTAGAATATGTTGCGGTATTGCTAAATATGCCTATTGAACCATAATATTGGCACGGTTATTGCTCCAATTACGGGTAAGTAGCAGAAAAAGAAAACGCTTCCTTTCCTAACACGAATAATGAAAAACAAAAACTGTAAAACTAAAAAACTGCTAATTATCGCGATATTACTTGGGCTCGCTGTTTTGAATGTGGGAACCGCTTGGGCCACACTATCATTCGTAAAGGCGGATGAAATTTCACCGGAATTTGTTCAGGTGCATGACTCTGAGTTCATGTCTGCATTAAAGGGGAATGCCAAGTCAAGAGCTTCTGAACCGGGCTCTTTGGTTCTCTTTGGGGGAGGGTTTCTCGGAATGGTCATCGGCTTTGTCCGTAGATTATATGTTTTTGTAAAAAGGGCGTTTGACTGTGTGGCCGCTATATTGGGAACTATCATTTTATCCCCATTACTGCTCTTAACAGCTATGGTAGTCAAATTGACATCTAAGGGGCCGATTTTTTACTCCCAGACCCGGGTCGGACAGGATGGACATCATTTTAATATGTATAAATTCCGCACCATGAAGGTTGACGCGGAGAAGGACACCGGACCGGTTTGGGCCGCCGCTAACGATAATAGAATAACGCCAGTCGGCGGGTTCCTGCGCAAAATGCACATTGACGAACTGCCGCAGCTGTTTAACATTGTTCGGGGAGAGATGAGCCTGATTGGGCCGAGGCCGGAAAGACCTGTTTTTGTCGAGAAATTCAAGGAAGAGATCCCCAATTATGAACAACGGCTGGCGGTGAAACCGGGGATAACTGGGTTAGCCCAGGTTTGGCACCGTTATGATGAAACCATCGAGGACGTGAAAAAGAAGCTTAGATATGACCTTCTGTACATCCGGAGGATGTGCTTTTGGGCAGATTTCAGCATTTTGTTACGGACGGTAAGAGTTGTAGTCACCGGAGAAGGCGCGCGGTAAATACTACGCATTCGGTAGCCAGTGAAGATTTGAGTGGGAAAGGAGTGTGGCGCACAATGAAAAAAGACTATTCCAAGCTTTTAAAGCTTATGGTTCTGGTGGGGACACTGCCCTTCATATATGGATGCGGCGGTGGGGCTGGTATCGGTTCCTTAGTCGGCTTCCTGTTTGGCGGCGGCGGCCTCAGCGGCGGGGATATCGCTTTGTTGGGCACGTCCGCAGGCGGATTGGCCGGCGCATTAGGAGCCTCGGGTTCCCAACTTGCCACGATTAACCAGCCGGAGCCAGCCAGTATGCTGTTGTTAGGCGGCGGACTGGTGGCCATGGGCTTTTATAAGTCAAAAGCAAATAGAAGTAAAAAGTAAGACTTTTTACCTGGTTAAACAAAAAAAGGAAAATTAAAAATTTTCCGAAACAGAAGAGGGGAGAAATGAAGAAAGCAACCAAAGCCATTAAACTATCCGTTCTAACAGCCGCGCTGCCGTTTATTTATGGATGCGGCGGGGCGGGCGCAGGTGTTGGTTCATTAGTCGGCTTCCTGTTTGGCGGTGGCGCCCTCAGCGGCGGTGAGATCGCGTTATTGGGATCTTCAACCGGTGCTGGTGCCGGCGGAATTTTAGCGGGGGGGGCAAATGTAGCTACTTTTGTTAATCCCGAACCGGCCAGCATGTTGTTATTGGGAAGCGGACTGGTGGCCATGTCCTACTTCAAATCAAAAAATCGAACGAATAAGTAAGTAATACAGGCATCTTATATTAACTAGCCAAGCAATGCTCCCGTAAGAATGTGCGGTTAATATAAGTGAAGATAGGGTATGTGCCGCTATGGGATAGTTAGTACAGGATAGGGTAGGTTATATCATATATAATCTACCTTATTTTTTTTAGCGGAGCTAATAATCCTACGATATGCGGGTATAAAATTGACTCATTCGACGGCGCCCAAGCCCCGCTCTTAAGAGCGGGGATAGTCGAAGGGTTGACAGATATGAAGCTCAGTGATAGTATTCTTGTAATTATTTAGAATATAAAGAGTTATAAATAGTCAGGAGCAGTTTCAATGCCCCTTAAAAGGGTTCCCAGACAACTCATCCCGCTTTTAATGGGGTCGGTTGACACCTACATCGCAAATCCGGCGATTTTGGTGCCCTTTATAACCCTGGCGTTTATACAATTGCTGGTCCTAGAAGTCCTTTATTTCTCCCCGCAGTACCCGCTATCTGTCTTTTTTAATCCGATTGTGCATACGTTATGGGGGGAGGAATATGTCCATTACCCGAATAATTTCCTGGTCCTTCCCAAGCTCTTCCAGAGCGTGCAGGTCTTTATTTATGTTTTTGTGAGCAGTTATTTGATTTCTATCGCTGTTGAGATTATCGCGGCCATCAACAAAGATGGAAAGTGCTCTTTCGCAGCGGCCTCAAGGGACGCGGTTCATCAGTACGTTCACATTTTTGTCGCCGCATTAATTGCGTTTTGCACGTTTTTGGGCCTGTTTAAGCTTTATAATCTGCTCATGCTCAAGGTGTTAAATTTCAGCGCGGTGGATGGAGCCTATTTTGCGGCCAAAAGCATTATTCTACAGGGCACACCCATCGCAATCTTGATTATCGGGGCGTTCACCACCGCTCTTTATGCGTTTGTCTTTCCCGTCATTATGATTGGGAAGAAGAGAATCATCACGGCATTGATCCAGAATTTCCGCCACCTTTGGGGTTCATTCTGGCATGTTTTCCTGATCATTCTGGTGCCGACGTTATTTTATCTCCCGGTCTTAATTTTGCGGCACAATATCAGCGGGATAGCGAGCGTTACTGTTCCCGAGGTCAGGGTCGTGGCCCTGGTCATCGGCATTATTGTTACCATGTTCATTGACGCGACCATTTATACGGCCATCACGACATTTTATTTATTAAAGAAAGAGCATCCGTGAAGAAATACCTGCTTATCTATTCCCTGATTTTGGTCGCCGTCTATGTTCTGCTGTCCGCGTTAGGGAGAGACAGCAACTATATTATCGAAAGGAAAATCTGGAAGATTTATCAGGAGCAAAAGGACATTGCCAGGGATCCTGCGGTGATCCCGGATAATGTGTTCGAGCGCGTCATTCACGAGTATAAACAGATCATTGAAAAATATTCTTATTCCAGCCACGCGCCGGATTTGTATATCCGGCTGGGAGAAGTCCATGCCCTTCGGCGGGATTTTGCTGCGGCGCGGGAGCTGTTTCAATCCCTTGCCGGCCTCTATCCCGAAAAAAAAGACCTTTTAGCCGAGGCGATGTTCAAGGTGGGGGAGACGTATGAGGCGGAAAATAATTGGCCTGAAGCCGAGCGCGTCTACCAGCAGGTCATTCGGGAATACCCGCTCACTGATGTCGGTCTAAAAACATCGATTTATATCGCGAATTATTATCGGGGTCAGAACGATTTTCAAGGGACCATGACGGCCTACGAAGCGGCGATGAGCAGGTATAAAGATATCGCTGTTCAATTTCAGGACACCCAGGTCGGTTTATCGGCCCTGCGGCATTTAGCCACATGCTATTTGGACCAGAAGCGCTGGGAGGAGGCGATCGCCGTGCTGGGGCAAGTCATCGAGCGCTATGCCGGGTCGAGCGGCCTGAATATCAAAGACACCGATATGGTGATTAAGACGATTAATATCGTTTCCGCTTACCAGATCAAGGACTATGATGTGGCCATCGGATTGTATCAGGATATCCTCAAGCGGAATCCCGGCCATCCATTGAGGAAATATTTACTGAAGGTCATTGACGCCTTCAATCAGCTGAAGGAAAAGGGTGTACAAGTTTCGGAACGGTAAAAGGATGAGTCTTTCCTCAAATACGATTTTTAAAGATATTTCCCAAGCTGAGCTTTTTCAGAAGATCCACGATATATGCGCGACGGTGGATGGGGTGGCCACCGAGAAGGAGCTCTTTACGGTCTCCCTGGAGAAGATCATCGCCCTGTTCGGGGCGGGCCGCGGCTCGATATTCACCTTAAAGGAAGAAAGCCAGGGCCTTGTCATGGCCAGCACGGTCGGCATGCCGTTGGACGATCGGCAGGAGATTATTAAACGGCTGGGGGAGGGGATTGTCGGCAAGGTGGCGCAGGAAAAGCGCCCCATCATCGTTGAGGACATCGGGAAGGATAAGCGGTTTTCCCATTTCAAAGCGCGCAAGGGGTATAAAACATCATCGTTTATCTGCGCGCCGCTTATGCTCAAGGACAAGCTTGTTGGCGTGATCAATATCACGGACAAGCACTCCGGCGTGCATTTTAGTGCCGATGAGCTGCAGCTGCTGGATTTTCTGGCCAGCCAGATCGCGCTGAATTACCGGAGGATACAGCTTTACCAGAAATTCAAGAAAGTGTTAAAGGAAACGCGGAGCTTAAAGGATAAGTTAGGCCAGAGCGACCAGGAAACGCGGCACCTTAAGAAACAGATGCATATCCAGGAGAGGCTGGCGACTCTGGGGAAACTGGCCGGCGGAATCGCCCATGAATTTAATAATCCGCTGGACGGCGTCATGCGGTACACGAATCTCAGTCTGGAGCACGTCCACGATGACGTTGTCCGGGGGTACCTGCTGGAAGTGAAGCACGGCCTCAACCGCATGGCGAATATCGTGAAAAACCTGCTGGCCTGCACGCGCGACCAGTCGCTGGTGACCCGAAGGGCGGATTTCAACGCGGCCCTGACGTATGCTTTGGGCAGCCTGAAAACGGAGATCGCCCATAAGAATATCACCCTGGAAAAACACGTGCAGGATGGTTTTCCGGCCGTGATGGACTTTGGGGTCGAGGGTATTTTATCCAATTTGCTGAGAAATGCGGCCGATGCCATCGATGAGAACGGCAAGATTACCGTGAACGCCGGTTATACGGACCGGGAGATCACGATTGTTGTCGGGGACACGGGGAGGGGCATCCCGCAAGAGGACATCGAACAGATCTTTGAGCCTTTTTTTACGACCAAGGATATAGACAAGGGTTGCGGTTTAGGGCTTACGATTGTGGCCGAGATTGTCAAAAGTTACGACGGCAAAATCCAGGTGGAAAGCAAGCCCGGCCAGGGGACGCAATTTACCATTAACATTCCCATTAAGTGATGAATCTTATGAGAGAAAAAAAGAAGTATAAGATTCTGGTTGTCGATGATGAGCCGCTGATCCGCGAGTCGCTCTATGAAATCCTGCGCATCGAAGGGTATTATGTTCAAATGGCCCAGAATGCCGATGAAGCGCTCCCATTGGTCGAAAAGAACGGTTTTGACATTGTCGTGACCGACTTTAAGCTTCCGAGGAAGAGCGGGACGGAATTGCTCAAGGCCATCAAAGGGGGCCATCCCCGCGTCGAGGTGATCATGATCACCGGATACGGGTCCATCGAAGGGGCGGTTGAGGCCATGAAGTTTGGGGCGTATGACTATATCACGAAACCCATCAACGATAACGAAATCAAGTTTATCATCAGGAAGATCGTGGAGAAGATGGAGATCGTTGAGGAGAACCGGACCCTGAAAGAAATTATCGCCAAGGAGCGCCGCAGTTCGTTTTGCAGCATGATCGGCTCCAGCGCGAAGATGCAAAATGTTTATCATATCATCGATTCGGTGGCCAGCACCAATGCCACGATCCTCATTACGGGCGAGAGCGGGACAGGGAAGGGACTGATAGCGCGGGCGATCCACGAAAATGACGCCGCCCGCAAGGATAAGCCGTTTGTGGAGGTCAGCTGCGGGGCGCTCTCGGAAACATTGCTGGAAAGCGAGTTGTTCGGGCATGTCAAAGGGGCTTTTACCGGGGCCATCAAAGACAAAAAAGGGCGTTTTGAATACGCGGACGGCGGAACGGTTTTTTTGGACGAAATTGACGCCTTTTCCCTTGGGCTTCAGGTCAAGCTGCTGCGTGTCCTGCAGGACGGGGTGTTCGAAAAGGTAGGGGATAATGTGACCCTCAAGTCGCATGTGCGCATTATCGTGGCCACCAACCAGTCTCTGCCGGAATTGGTCGATGAGGGGAAATTTCGGGAGGATCTTTACTATCGCATTAATGTCATCGCGATACATACTCCTCCGTTGCGGGAGCGCAAGGAAGATATTGCTATGATCGCGGATTATTTCCTTGAGAAATACAGCCGGATTAACAATAAGAAAGTTACCGGTCTTTCGGATGAGGTTTTGAAATTATTCCAAGGGTACTTCTGGCCGGGCAATGTCCGGGAACTGGAAAATGCCATCGAAGGCGCGGTCATCATGTCCAAGACCGGGGTGGTGAATAAACGGGATATCCCTAATATCGAGAAATTTGAATCAAGGCCGGGCAAAACGGTTGACGGCAAATCGTTGAAAAAAGTGGTGGAGGAGCCGGAGAAAGAGCATATTGTTTCGGTCCTCAACGAATGTAATTGGAGCCGCAGCAAGACCGCCGCCGCCCTAGGGGTCAACCGCACGACCCTTTATAACAAAATGAAAAAATATAATATCCTAGATGATGGCCAGAAAGACCCATGAGCGCAAAGGACCCCAGACAATTAGCCCGGGAAGTGATTAATAAGGAAAAATGGTGGGACATGCTTTCGCGGTTCATCGATGTCCTGCGAATCAATATCTGCATATTTGATTCCCACGGCCTTGTGATCCTGCCCCCTGAAGAGGGGAGGTACGGGGGGAAGCTGTTGACCGATCCGGCGCTGAAGTTCGATCTGGTGGATGATTCGATCAAGGTCCAGGAGATTTTTGAGCCGCAAGGGATGTACCTGGAGGCCGCCAACCGTTACGGTCTTCACAGCTTCGCGATCCCCATTACGGTTGACAAAGACCAGGTCATAGGGCATCTGATCATAGGTCCGGTGATTCTCAATAAGCGTCTTTCGGCAACGGAATATGAGGAAATGGCCAGGGCGCAAGAATGTGACAAAAATCGGCTGCTGGATGAATTGGGCGGTATCAGGGTCGTTTCCAATATCATGATGAATTCCATTTTGGACCTGCTTACGGAAATTGTCCGCGATAATATCGAGTTGAGCCTGAAAAAGAAGCAGCTGGAAGACATCAGGGCCGATACCGGGGTCTTGTCCGGGGAATTTACCGAGAAAGCGCAGGAAATTTATTCGACCGTTTATCTGGACGGTCTTTTGGCGACCCTGCTGGACGTGGCTTTGAAAATGACCAATGCTGAGTGTGGGTCCATTTTGGTTTTGGATTCCGATCAAAATGAATTGGTCATGAAGGCTTCCCGCGGCGTGGATTCGGAGCGTTTCGGCAATGCCCGGGTCAAAATAGGGGAGGGGATCGCCGGCCTGGCGGCCCAGGAAAACACTTCCTTCATGATTCAGGGAATGGAGGGAGATAACCGCATCAAGCCGTTCCTCAAGAGGCCCGAAATCAAAGAGGCCCTCGTTATGCCGTTAACCAATAAAGAAGAGGTTTTCGGCGTCCTTAATCTTCACACCAAGAAAGAGGGCGGGAGCCTGGGGGGCAGTCTAAATAATTTGAAGTATCTCTCCGAATTGCTGTCATCCGCGCTTTAACCGCTCGTCTTTTGTCGATTCGCTCTCCATTTTATCGCTTACTGATATAGTTCAAAACGTATTTCAAGTCCTTGAATTTTTATCAAAATTCTTAATGCGGACTTTGAGCGGGTATATTATAATAAGCATATGCTCAGAATAAAGTACATATTTAAATGAGCATATGCTTGGATAATAATACCGGAATATTCTGTAGATAAGGAGAAAAGATGCACAAAGGAAGGCGAAAAAAGATCCGCTACATTCAAATGATGCCCAAAATTTCCCAGTTCAGTCCCAGGGGAAAGCCTGGCCGGCCGGATGAAATTGAGCTTAAAATCGATGAGTACGAGGCCCTAAAACTGGCGGACTTTCAAGGATATGATCAGTCCGAAGGCGCCAAAGCCATGGGAATATCCCGCCCCAGTTTCGGCAGGATCCTGCGAAGCGCGCGTACAATTGTCGCGGACGCCCTGGTGAACGGCAAAATCATTAAAATAAGGGTCGGAAACGTCCAGGTCGGCGTACGCCATAGAAATTATCCGGGAAAGCGCTTAGATTTAGAGGCCGCGGCAATTGATTCTTTTACCGCAGATAAAAAACTGCGACAGGGCATTCTTAAGTACTCGCATATTCCAAAGGGCAAAGAAAAGCATTGATTTGGGGCGCGCAATAGACTTGGCGCGCGGCAGATTGCTTCTTTATTATAACTTCCTATAATATACCTTATGTTAACTTTAGTATATTGGGTTTATTGGTGCAATTCTTTGAATGGCTCGCGCTTGCAGAGTAATTAAACATGCCTGTTGAAAACTTTGCGTAAATTTACCGCTAATATAATTGCTTGTAAGAAACCGACTCAATTTTGACAAGCAATGACATATTTTTATCATTTAGTGTGTTTTTATGCGTTTTAGTGAGGATTTAGGCAGGTGTCCCCTCCTTTGGCAGGGGTATATAATACAACAACCCCCTACAAAGGGGAACCGCACGTCAATTAACTTAAATCTCTATAATTTCGGGCGCTTTTTGATGAGGGGTCATGGCCTCGACCTGCTGGATGTCGATGGTCATGAGATGGAAATTGGGGTCATCGGGGCCTCCGAAATACTGCTTGAGCATGGGGATATTATTCCAGAGGATCTGCTTCTTGGATTTATCTTCGCTGATGGTGGCTTTGCCCGCGATACGGCAATACCACATTTTACGGTCTACAAAACAAAGTTCAACCTGGGGGTTAGCCTTGGCCTGTTGAATGGTTCTGGAGCGGCCTAAAAGGGCCAAAAGCAGTTCATTGCTTTCCGTTAGATAAGGCATCATGGGCCTTACCCGGGGCTGTTTACCTTCGGCGGTAGCCAGCATGCAAAATCCCGCGTCTCTGATAAGATCAATGACTTCCTCTTTCGTCATGAGGTGCTCCTTTACGGTTTACTATCGTGTTTGATGATTTCCTTGAATTTTTCTGTGCCGATCAACCCCCTGTTCATTTCGGCAATCAAATCGGCGGCAATGGAAACGGCGATTTCTTCCGGCGTCTGGGCCCCGATGTCTATGCCTGCCGGGATATGGACTCTTTTCAGATATTTTTCCGGAATGTTCATCTTCCTCAGGCGGTTAAAAAACTTCACACGCTTTGGTTTGCTGGAAATAACGCCCAAATACCCCGCTTCTGAGCCAATCGAGGCTTTCAGGCAATCAAAGTCATACTCATTCCCTTGCGTGACAATCATGATTAACGTGTTTTTATCGATCGGGATTTTCGAGAGCTTTTGGGCGTGATTGCCAACGATGATTTTGTCCACATGGGGAAAACGGTCCTTGTTGGCAAAAGCCCTGCGGTTGTCTATAATCGTGACTTTAAAGGAGAGCATTTTCGCAATCACCGAAAGCGGCAAAGCGATATGGCCCGCCCCGCAAATCACAAAATGCCGCGGGCGCGTGGCCGGCTCGATGAAAACCTTCATTTGGCCGCCGCACACGGACTGGCCTTCCCGGCCGAAATATTGGTAATCGACCAAGGCCGGCTTTGCGGATTTGATGGCCTTCAGACATTCTTGCTGGGCCGCTTTTTCGTTCCTCCCTCCACCTATGGATCCGTATGACGTCCCGTCTTCCAGCACAATCATTTTAGCGCCGGTCTTGCGGGGGGTGCCCTTTTTTGTCGTTTCGACAACCGTGGCAAAAGCGAAATTTTTACCATTTTGCGCGGCATTCAGGGCCTGGATGAGCAGTTCATGGTCCATGATATAAGTTAGGTGAACGAATCTCGCGGCAGGAGGCTTATTCCTTTACATAAGCTTTGATAATTTGCTGCTGTTCATTCGGTTTGTCCCCGGGGCCGACAGGGACATTCTCCATTTTCTCAACAACGTCATAACCGCTGATCACTTCCCCGAAAATCGTGTGCTTCATGTTTAACCAGGGCGCGGGAACGGTCGTAATGAAGAACTGGCTGCCGTTGGTGTTCGGTCCGGCATTGGCCATGGCCAAGAGCCCCTTGCGGTCAAACTGGACCTGTGCCGTGACCTCGTCCTCAAATTTCCCTCCCCAGAGGCTTTCACCGCCGCGGCCTGTTCCGGTCGGGTCGCCTCCCTGAATCATGAAGCCTTTGATGACGCGGTGGAAAATAATGCCGTCATAATAGCCTTTTTCAACAAGACCCAGGAAGTTTTCACAGGTTTTTGGGGCAATATCGGTAAAGAGCTGTAATTCAATTTCTCCCTGGTTGGTGTTGAGGACCACGATGGAAGACGCTTGGGCATGAGCGGACAACGTCAGCAGTGCGGCGATGAGGGTGATTCCTAGAATTTTAAAGTTCATTTTTATTCCTTTTCCTTTTTATGGTTATGGGTTGCTATTTTTTTTCGCTTTCTTCGCTGCCAAACAGATTATCAGGATCGATAATCTTAAAAATCTGTTTATCCTCCTCCGGCTTCGGTTCAAGGATTTTTTCGGGCCCGGACGATGGTGGCATTGCGGTTGGCTGAGGTTTATCTTTTTGGGGCACGGGTGGCGGTGGCGGCGTCCCGGACATGACATCCGGCTGCAGCTTTAGAAACGGTTCACTATCCGGTTGGCTTTCTTCAGGATACGATAAGTTCTCTGGGGCGCCAGGCTCTCCTCCCTCCGCTTCCGGTTCTTTAAGAGGC
>MHGR01000013.1:9025-9096 GCA_001805655.1 Omnitrophica WOR_2 bacterium RIFCSPHIGHO2_02_FULL_52_10 | reverse complement strand
GATTTGTTCGGTACGGTAGGCCAGGGCCTTGAGCTGCAGCTCGCTGGCGGCCTTCTTGATTTCTTCCTTGC
>MHGR01000013.1:7053-9015 GCA_001805655.1 Omnitrophica WOR_2 bacterium RIFCSPHIGHO2_02_FULL_52_10 | reverse complement strand
CCCCGTGACGGTCGAGCAGCCGGCAAGGAGAGCGCATAGTGCGGCAACAGTGGTTGCGCGGCTTTTCAATTATCTTTCTCCACTTTACGTCCCATGATGGAACACATTATAACACAAGGAGTAAAATGCGCAGAAAGATTTTAGGGCGACCACGTTTTATCCGCTCTGCAGCCGCTCGCGGTGATGCTTGACCACCTTCGCCTGAACCATGTAAATAACGTCTTCCGCGATCGAAGCGGCGTGGTCGCAGATCCGCTCCAGGTCCCTGGTTATTAAGAGCAACGGCACGGCCCGGGATACGGTGGTCGTGTCTTTCTCCATATAATCGCTGATTAACTCCGTGACTATCAGGGTCCTCAAATTATTGGCTTCCTTGTCCGACAAAATGACCTTTTTGGCCAGCTCCTCATCCCTCTTCACGAAGGCATCAATCGCGCTCTTGACCATGTATTGGGCCTGGTTCGCCAATTTAGGTATATCAATGAACGGTTTGAGCAATGGCTGGTCGGCCAGGTCCAAAACTCTCTGCGAAATATTAACGGTCAAGTCGGCGACACGCTCCAGCCCCGCATTGATATGCATCCCGGTCGTGATGAACCGCAGGTCAATGGCCATCGGCTGGAACAGCGCCAGCAGGTCGATGACCTCTTCCTCAATCTTGACCTCCAATTCATCGATCACCCTGTCGTCAACAATGACTTTCAGCGCCAAGTCCTTGTCCCTCTTTTTAAGGGATTCGATGGATCGACGGATCGCTTCCTCGACCTTGGCGGCCATCGTCAGGAGGTCCGTGTTCAACTGCTTTAATTCATCATCAAAATGACGTTCCATAAATGAGCTCCAAATTTAATGAGCGAATTACCCAAACCTCCCGGTCACATAATCCTCCGTGATTTTTTTCGAAGGATTCGTGAAGATTTTGTTCGTGACATCGTATTCAATCAGTTCGCCCAGCATGAAAAAGGCCGTGTAATCCGACACGCGCGCGGCCTGCTGCATATTATGCGTCACAATGACAATCGTATATTTCCGCTTGAGCTCATGAATGAGCTCCTCGATCTTGGAAGTGGCGATCGGGTCCAGCGCCGATGCCGGTTCATCCAACAATAAAATCTCCGGCTCTATCGCCAGGGCCCGGGCGATGCACAGGCGCTGCTGCTGCCCACCGGACAGGGCAAAGGCGCTTTTGTGGAGCCGGTCCTTGACTTCATCCCATAGCGCGGAATTTTTCAGGCTCTGCTCCGCTTTCTCGGCAATAAAATTCTTGTCCTTTATGCCGTTGATCCGCAGGCCATAGGCAACATTTTCGAAGATCGACTTCGGAAACGGATTGGACTTTTGAAAGACCATCCCTACGCGGCGCCGCAGGTCCACGACATCCAGGTCCCTGTCAAATATGTCTTTGCCGCCAATCAGTATTTTACCATCGTATTTAATATTTGGAATGGTGTCGTTCATCCGGTTAAAACAGCGCAAAAAGGTCGATTTTCCGCATCCCGATGGGCCGATGATCCCGGTGATCGTATTCCTGCGTATCTGCATGCTGACATTTTTGAGGGCAATGAACATGTCATAGTAGAAATTAAAGCGCTCCACATCGATTTTGACCTCACCACCGGTATCGTTCCGGACGTCCGCTTCGGCCAATTCATCGTTATTCAAACTAACGCTCATTCCATTCTCACCTTTCTTAATTTATACCGCGTGACGATGGCAATAAAATTCATGCAGAATACCAGCACGATCAACACCAGGGCCGTTCCGTAAGCGATTGGGCGGACTTTCTCAATGGCGTGATGCTGTGTGGACATGATATAGAGGTGGTACGGCAGTGCCATAAATTGGTCGGAAAAAGATTTCGGCAGAAAGGGCAGATAAAACGCCGCGCCTGTAAAAAGGATCGGGGCCGTTTCCCCCGCTGCCCGCGATAATCCGAGGATGGTCCCCGTGAGCATGCCCGGC
>MHGR01000013.1:4983-7013 GCA_001805655.1 Omnitrophica WOR_2 bacterium RIFCSPHIGHO2_02_FULL_52_10 | reverse complement strand
CTCGCTGGCCGTGATCGTCCACGGCAGGGTCATCAATCCCAGGGTCAATCCCGCCGAAAGGATCGATGTGTCCAGCTTCAACATTTGAACAAACAGAACAACGCCAAACAGCCCGTACACAATCGATGGAACCCCGGATAAATTGCGTATCGACATGCGGATCAGGCGGGTGACCTTTCCTTTACGCGAGTACTCATTAAGATAAATCGCGCATCCCATCCCCAGAGGGACGGCTAGCAGGGCGGTAATGGCCGTCACGAAAAAGGTGCCGACGATGGCGGGAAAAATTCCTCCCTTGGTCATGCCGTCTTTGGGCATCGCGGTTAAGAATTCCCAGCTGATCACGCTGTGGCCTTTGCTGAAAATATCCCAAAGTATCACGGCCAGCACGGTCAGGACTAGGCCTATGCAGGCCCTTAAGAACATGAAACCTATCACTTGGTGGAGGTCTTTTCTCTTCACCGGTTCACCTGTTCATATTTGTGGAGAATGATGTCCGAAATCATATTGATGACAAACGTGATAATGAACAATACCAGCCCCAAGGCAAAAAGGGCATAATAGTGCGTCGAATTGTAGGCCACTTCCCCCAATTCAATGGCGATCGATGAGGTCAAAGTCCGCACAGGGCCCAGGAAGCTTTCCGGCATGGCCGGGGCGCATCCGGTAGCCATAAGCACGGTCATGGTTTCGCCGATCGCCCTCCCCATGCCGAGCATGCAGGCGGCAGTGATGCCGGACAGGGCCGCAGGGATCTTGACCTTTATGACCGTCTGCCACCGTGAGGCGCCCAGCGCCAAAGAGGCCTGGTAATAGGAATCCGGCACACTGTTTAAAGCATCCTCGGAAATGCTGATGATTGTCGGCAGGGCCATAACGGCCAGCAGCACCGAGCCGTTGACGGCGTTTAAGCCGTTATGGATCCCGAAAATCTTGGCTATCACCGGACCGACCAGGACAATCCCCAAGAAACCGATCACGACCGAAGGGATGCCGGCAAGGATCTCAACGGTCGGTTTGGCAATTTCACGCGTGCGCGGGCTGGCGACGTCCGAAAGATACGCTGCCGTCCCAATCCCCAGCGGAACAGCAATCAAAAGGGCACCCGCGGTAACCATGAGGGTACTCACCAGCATCGGCACTATGCCGAAAACGTCTTTCACAAAGGAAGTCGGATTCCATACCGTGCCCGTCAAAAATGCTACGGGATCAATTTCCCTGAAGGCAGGGATGGCAGTAAATACCAGAAGGGTAAATATCCATAACAGGATGATCACGGATAGGATGCCGTTAAAAAAGAAAAAGCCCTGGATCAATTTCTCGCTTATAGCTGTATTGATCCATGGCTTCTTAATTTTTTGGGCTACGCTGAGTTGCATAAAACCTTATAAGCCTGCTTTCCTGTTAAATTCCTGGTATTCAGGAGGGATCGCAAAGAATCCCTCTTCTTCAACGATCTGTTGCCCTCTATGGCTTAATTCATATTTCAAAAAATCCAGAACAGTTCCCTTTGGAGTACCGTTAATGTACTGGTTCAACGGGCGGGAGATGGGATATTTACCGTTTTTCACATTGTCAGAATTCAATGGGCTGGCATATTCACCGCCGGCCTTTGCGGCCACATTGAGAGTGGTGACACTGGCGGCCTCCTTGACATAGCCGACCCCCACATAACCGATGCCCGAAACATCCTGTTTGACCGCTTCAACAATCTGGGCATTGCCGTTCATGTGGTTCATTTTTTGCGAATAATCCCCTTTCAATACAACATCACGCAAAAACTCAAATGTCCCTGAATTCGACTGGCGTCCGTACAAGGTAATCGGCGAATCATTTCCGCCCACGTCTTTCCAATTTATGATATCGCCGCGGTAGATTGCCCCTATCTCATCCACGGTCAATTGTGTGACCGGATTTTGCGGATTGGTGATCACGCTCAATCCGTCTATCGCAATGACCACCCGTTTCGCATCCACGCCGCCTTTTAAGGCCTGGCTGACTTCCGCTGCTTTCATCTGGCGGGAGGAGTT
>MHGR01000013.1:4520-4950 GCA_001805655.1 Omnitrophica WOR_2 bacterium RIFCSPHIGHO2_02_FULL_52_10 | reverse complement strand
GCCGCCGGTTATGGCAATTTGGCTGCCCGGATTTTCCGCCATATACTCTTCCGCCAATTTCTGAACCAGGTTGATCAGGGTGTCTGATCCCTTGATTTGAAGCATTCCCGAGGACCGCGCATTCGGGCCGACCACCAGCGTCAATCCCAGGACCAGTATTCCCATGAGTTTTTTCATCGTAAGTTCCTTTGTTTTTTTATATTAATTCTATCCCGCTTATGTGTCAATTTTGTGACGATCAGGTAACATTTAAGAAAATTGATCCCATAGCCGCTTTCACATTCCGGCTGTCCGGTGAAAAGTACGTGAAATGTTAAATGCGAGAACCTATGCTCTTGGAAGGGTGAAGCTGAACGTGGAGCCTTTTTGCAGTTCGCTGCGGACGGATATCTCCCCGCCGTGGGCCTGGATGATATGTTTGACGATGGCG
>MHGR01000013.1:3721-4483 GCA_001805655.1 Omnitrophica WOR_2 bacterium RIFCSPHIGHO2_02_FULL_52_10 | reverse complement strand
CCTTATCGACCCGGTAAAAGCGCTCAAAAATGCGCGGCAGATCTTCTTCGGGGATGCCGATGCCGGTATCCGTAACATCAACGCGGACAATTTCCCCCTCCGGACGGGCCGATACGGTCACGGACCCGCCTTCGCGGTTATATTTGATGCCGTTGTCCAGCAGATTTAAAAAGACCTGGGCAATAGTGGCCTCATCCACATGGACGTGCGGCAGGTTTTCGGGCAGCTCCCTGCGCAAGGCCACGCCTCTGCGTTCGGCCTGCTTTTTCAGCCCGGCGATGATGCGGTCAATGACCCCGGCCAACGGGACCGTGACGAGCTTCAGGGCCAGATTCCCGGATTCAATCTTGGCAAGGTCCAGCAGGTCGTCCACCAGCTGGACCAGGCGGTCGGCATCCGCTCCGATGATTTTTAAGAAATCTCTGGCATTGCCCTTATCTTCCAATGCCCCGTCCAGCAATGTCTCCGTGTACCCTTTAATGCTCGTGAGCGGCGTGCGGATTTCATGAGAAACGTTGGCCACAAAATCCCGGCGCACATTTTCCAGCTGCCGTAATTCCGTGATGTCATGGAAGACCAGCACGGCGCCGTCCAGCTCCTCTCCCCGCAAGACAGGGGCGGCAAAGACCTGCATGGTTTTATCGCCCTCCAGGTGAACCGTGATTTCCCTGGAGGCGACGCTCAACCGCGAAGCGAACACTTGATCGATGATTTCCTGAATTTCGATATTGCGGATGACTTCCAGCGGCTTGCGGCCGGTGG
>MHGR01000013.1:2496-3543 GCA_001805655.1 Omnitrophica WOR_2 bacterium RIFCSPHIGHO2_02_FULL_52_10 | reverse complement strand
GATGGACACTCTCCTGGAATAGTTCCCCAGGGCAATTTCCCTCGCCACGGCCGAAATTTCCTTAATCGGCCGCGAAACAAAAATGAACGCGGATGACCCGATGATGACGGCCAGGATAAAAGCGCACAACAGGGTCAGCAGCAGCATCCGCTTTAATTTGCCGGAAATGAGGTTAATCTCCGATAACGGAATGGCAAGCCGGATAAACCCCGGCCCGGCATCCTCCCCCAACGTACGGGCCATGTACAGCATGTCTTTATGCACCGTCGTGCTGAAGCGCCGGCTCTCCCCCACGGCGGCGCGCAAAGCCCCCTGCACTTCGGGGCGCAGCAAATGGTTTTCCGCTGCGGCGACCGCCCGGGCATCCAGCTCGGAGTCCCCCAAGACAACGCCGTTATGGCCCAGAACCGTCACGCGCAGGCCGAGGCCTTTGCCCATTGCATCGGCAACGCGGTCGGCGTCAACGGCGGCAGCGGAGGTACTGTAGACATAGGATAAATGGTCGCCGGCAAAAGCGAGCTCCCGGGCTAAATTGGCTTCAAGGCGCTGATAAGCATATTCCTTTAAATTTTCGTTAAGATAAAAATAAATGCCGGTGAGGATAACGGCGACGGTGAGGGTTAAGATGAGGGTAATTTTATGGTGGATGTTAACTTTCACGCAACGTTCCCATATTTTAATGATCGTTCAGGT
Source organism: Omnitrophica WOR_2 bacterium RIFCSPHIGHO2_02_FULL_52_10 (assembly GCA_001805655.1). Lineage (GTDB taxonomy): Bacteria > Omnitrophota > Gorgyraeia > Zapsychrales > Zapsychraceae > 2-02-FULL-52-10. The sequence continues at coordinate 2,850 of MHGR01000013.1, read as the reverse complement.
CCTCCGGCTCGGATTCATCCAGCTTATAGCCGTGTCCGCGGACCGTCTGGACCATGCGGCCCGCCGCGCCCAATTTCTGCCGCAAACGCTTGATGTGCGTGTCCACCGTCCTTGTCGTGACATCGGCATCGAGATTCCAAACTTCTTCCAGCAGCCGGTCCCTGGACTGAACGCGCCCTTTCGCGCTGATGAGCGTGACCAGCAGCTTGAACTCCATTGCCGTCAATCTGATTTTCTTGCCGTCAATGGCCACTTCACAGCGCGGGATATCGACCTTGATTGGGCCGAGATCGAGAATTTCCTTCACGGACTCTTTCGGTTTCCCCCGGTGGAGAATGGCCTTCACGCGCAAGA
>MHGR01000013.1:0-2347 GCA_001805655.1 Omnitrophica WOR_2 bacterium RIFCSPHIGHO2_02_FULL_52_10 | reverse complement strand
CAGCCGCCGGTCTTGCTTGATGCGCTTGCAGGCCTCCAGGCCGTCCATTTTCGGGAGCATGATATCCAGGATGACCAGATCGACCGCCTGTGCATCCAAAATCTCCAGCGCGTCCTCCCCCGTAATCGTGGTCTCACAGGCATACCCGGCTTTTTCCAGGTTATACCGGACAAGCTTGGAAATGTGCTTGTCGTCCTCAACAATAAGTATCCGCTCCTGGGCCATTGTTCCTTCCCTTCTGTTTCCGGGTCATCTTATCATGAGCCCCAACATTTCACAAATAAAAGAAATCCCCGATGATAGGAAAAGAATATTACATATTCATGAAATCAACGTGACATTCGCGTGAACTCTCTGTGAACAATCCTATGCCCCCCTGCGGATGAAAGGAGCGGGGGCAAGGGCGCTGACGGCCGTTTTCCTAGCGCATTATTCCAATTGTTTCATTGATATTTCAGCGACCCAGGGATAGAATCAACATCATGGCGAAAAAAACGCTGACCATTCTCTTTGTTGACCTTCAGGGATATTTTCCGCGCATGGACAACATTTCCCGCGCCGACAGCCCTACGATCCCCCAAGAGCTCAAGTCAACCATCGATCTCAACGCGGAAAAGCACAACGGGACCTTCCTGAAAACCATGAATAGCGGTGTCTATCTGGCTTTCGAGTCGCCTACCGATGGCGTGCGCTGCGGAAGGGATATTTGCACCCAGATCGAGCGGCGCAATGACAGCCTGACGAAACAAAATGAGGCCACGCGCTTTCGCATCGGCATCAGCACCGGGGAGGTCATCCTGGGGTTGGACGGCAACGTTCAGGGGGACGCGCTCAACCGGGCCACGCGCCTGCAGAATTTCGCCGAGCCGAACAATGTGTACATTGCAGAGTCCACGTACGCGGCCATGGACAGGACGGGGATTCACACGGAAAATATCGGCCGGGACACCGACCAGACCAGTGTCTACAAGCTCCTCAAAAGCAGCGGCGCCGGCCTGCATCCGTTCCAGAAAAAAAGCGTGCTGCCGGTGATTTTCCTGTTCATCGTCCTGGTCAATGTCCTGACAATCACCACGGTCATCATCATGGCCCAGCAGAGACCGGACATCGATGAGCTGATGGCTAAGGGGGATTACCGCGGGGTCCTGGAGCGGGCGGCGGAACTCATCGCCAAAGCGCCGGAAGACCTCCATTATCACGACCTGGCCATCCAGGCACACATCAATTTAGAGCAGTATGAAGAAGCCGGGGCTCACCTGCAAGGCGTCCTGGAGTCGGTACCCGAGAGCGGGGAACTTTGCAATTCTACCGTAGGGCTGCTGGTCGCCGGAGGGAAATATCAGCAGGCGAGCGCGTTTCTCGAAAATTACTGCAAGGAAGGGTTCACCGCGGATTTGGGTTCTGTGCCGGGTGCCGACGCCGAACCAGCCGGCTCAGTGCCCAACTCGGCGGCCAGCTCAACGACGCGCTGAATCGCCTCCTGGCTTTTGTGCGTGAATTTGTCCAATTGAACGGTCACTTGTTCAACCCCCTTACCCTTCCAATTCCTGCAACACGGCGGTCGTGCCATATTCCTTCTTATCCCGCACGAACCGTAGGTCGATTTTTTCTCCGATATTTTTATTTTCGTCTATGTAATCAATCAGCTCATCGTTGTTCTTGACCGGATGGCCGTCGGCGGAAATGATGATATCCCCCAGAATGATGTTCCCGGAGGAGTCCCTGTGGGTCGGCTTCAGCCCGGCCTTGTCCGCCGTACTGCCTTGCTCCACATTGAGGATCACGGCCCCTTCAACGCCTATGCGCTGCCGGTAATTGTCCGGGACCAGCATGATCCCCAGCCCCGCCCTTTTGACCTTTCCGAATTGTATCAGCTGCGGGACGACCCTTTTCACGGTATCCACCGGAATGGCAAACCCGACTCCCGCCGATGCCCCGGAGGGACTGTAGATTAACGTGGACACGCCGATAAGTTTGCCCGCAGAATCCAACAGAGGGCCGCCGGAATTCCCGGGATTGATGGCCGCGTCCGTTTGAATGACGTCATGGATCATCCTGCCGCCGATGGAGCGCATGGAGCGTCCCAGGGCGCTGACTACACCCGTCGTCAGGGAATAATCGAGCCCGAATGGGTTGCCGATCGACAAGGCCTTCTGCCCGACCCGCAGGTCTTTCGAGCTCCCGATGGCCACCGGCTTGAGCATCTCCGCAGGGGCGTCTATTTTCAAGACCGCCAAATCGTTATCGGGCGCGATGCCGACGATCTTCGCGTTATAGGATTTTTGGTCCGCCAAAATGACTTCGATCCTGTTGGCTTGATAAATTACGTGAAAATTCGTGACGATAT
>MHGR01000012.1 GCA_001805655.1 Omnitrophica WOR_2 bacterium RIFCSPHIGHO2_02_FULL_52_10 | reverse complement strand
GGAATTGTTGTTTAGTGGCAGACGGGGCAAATGGGCTTTCTCCCGGAATCGCGTTTGTAGCAGCGGCCCCTGCCTTGGCATAGGATTTACCCGCAAATGGATCATTCCGTAAATTATTATTAGTGAAGGCAAGCGATAGTCCATTCTCTAATTGCACAAGAAGCATGGGCAGGGACACTGGCACTAATATAGGAGAAGAGGCCGGCGCCGGCACTGGGACAATAGGCGCTGGAGCAAACGGCTCCAGAACACCCGGACCCGGTGTAGTCGTAACATCCGGTGTTGCGGCACGGGCACGGGGTACTACTAATGGCACCGCCTTGTCCGCAATACCGGGTGTTTCAGGATTAACCACGCGGTCCTTATCCTCGGGACTAAATATACCGAAGAGCGCTTTGGCCCCGTCAATGAACTTGCTGAACAGGCTCTTTGAGTAAACGGCTTCTGTCGCCTTGCTGCCGGTACCCAGCGCTGCCATGACTTCTGCCCGACCAGCGTTAGACTGAACATTTTGACCCCTCCACTTCCTGAGCTGTTCATTGACCCTGTCAAACATCCTGTTCATGTTTTCTTTGACCCTGCTCATTGCGCCCATGGACTTTGATATATCCGTTGCCGCAACCGGGCTGGAGACGACTGCCGTCCGCTGCACATTTTCCTCCACCGTGCTCAACTGCTCCACGGGGCTGGAAACCGGCTGTGGTTTTCTAAAGAAATATCCTTCTCCGCCAAGAGGACGAAATCCTTGTTCTTCGAAAAAGTTTTCCCATTCTTTTTGAGCTCCGGACCTGTCCCCCTGATAATTAAGCATGGTCCCGATCGAGTACTTTTCTCCGTAGGTTCGGACAAACTCCCTGACCAAATCCCGCCCATAACCTTTTCCTTTAACGTCCGGGTCTGTCTCAACGGCCCACAAATTGAAGAAAGTTTCTTTTGGTTTTGGTTGAATAGCCAACAAGACCGCTTGCGGCATATCTCCCTCTCCCGCATAGAACAATTGGGCCTTCCCGCCCTTTTTAAGCGCATTGGATATATTCCGTTCCTTCAGATCCAAACGCATCCGCCTCGGGACGGAATTCCAGGCTCGCAAAATAGCCGTAATGTGATTTTCACCTCGGGCTTTGTGTATAACGGGGCTGGAGGTCTCAATGCGGGGCATTTCAGTCCTGCCCGGCTGAAATTGCGGCATTTCGGGCTTTGCGGGGCTGCTAACCAGCTGTCTTTCGGGCATTTGCGTAAACATACTTCGGGTCTGCCGGTCTACGGGGCTGGAAGATTCTGTTTTAAATAGATCCAGTTGAACTTGAGCCTGTTCGCGCGCTGGGGCAGGCTCAAAACCAATGAACTCCGTATCCCGTTCTTTGATTATTGCTTGGTCACCGTCCTTATTGATTAAGTTCATTTGAACTGGCTTTGACTGGACCGGCGCAAAATCATCCGACAAAGCATCGGACAAAGCGGCAATAATCCGCTCAACATCCTGCCGTCTATTCTCAGCAGGCTTAAATGCGCGGAACGAATCCAATTGTTTCCGCAAGCCATATTCTGAACGTTTATCTATAATATCCTGGCTAAGCCTATGGATACGTATTAAAAGGTCATTGTCCGCTTCACTTAATTTGATGTCTTGGATCTTGCCGCTTGCGTCAACTCCGGAGTTCACAATCTTGCCATTAATTTCACTCAAAGTAGATGATACTTTTGTTAAGTCGATCGGCGAGGAAGCGATGGCGGGACGGGACATCTCGGACCGCGAAATATCCACCTTGGGCGCTTCGGAAATGCTCAACGTGACCGGCGAGGAGGCGCGATCGAGGTGCTTCACGTTGATCTTCGGCATAATGGCTCTTATGGGCTCTGCCCGGCTGTCGTCGTATAATCTTGCCAATTCGGGAGCAACGAGCTTCTCAGTACCTAGAGAACCGTGAGGAATGCGGCCGAATTCTTTTTGTGTTCTCGCAATAGCCACAAATTCATGAATAAGATCAGCATCACGCTTTGGCTGATCGATGTTATATCCCAGAGGCTGCATGGCTTTATGGATATCTCGATACAAGCTGGGGTCTGATCTCAGCGCTTCAACAAGTTGAACAGTCTTTTCCTTTGTTCCTACTGTAGCATGAAGTGTTTCGTGGAATGCGGTCGTGCCAACGATATCCAATCTTTGCGCATCTGTCAGATCTCTCGTAATGGCATAAATATCCGGATTCAATACGACGACGCTCCGCGTGTTTTCCGGAAGATTATGCCTAGTCAATAATGCGCGGAACGTGACCGGGGCTTCAAATTCACCGATAACCGCTTTACCATAAACATCTTTGCCTGCACCCCCCATGTCCTTAAAATATCGCGTGTCCGAAACAACCGGCGGCAATGCCGTTCTTGACGACTGATAGGCGCGATTTAGGTCGCGAGCGTAAGCATCTACCGCTTGGCGTATTTTCGATCTGTGGAATGAATCGTTAAATGGTATTTTAATAGGTGACGAAATCTTAACAGGTTCAACCTTGACCATTGCCCGCACCGCCGATTCAATCCTTGGTGCTATTATCGGCCGTTGTGTCAGGGTAGTAAGTTGATCCCGGAGCTTATTGTCTGTCGGAGATGAGCCAACTGAAAGCTGACGGCTTTCAGCTGACGGCTCAACGGGTCGGACATTGACCGGCGAGGAGGTTGCCTGGCGCTGCTGAGAGCTGACCGCTGACGACTCAACCATTCGAATATCAATCAAGGAAGAAGAGGCCGGTTTAATAATTGCAATGTCGCGGATCTTCCCATCAATGACATCTTGCGCGTTATACGGCACGGTCAGATTATGATCTTCAAAACGGATCGTAATGGTGGGGACCGATATACCACCGACCCCCGGCATTTCGTCGATGACCTTGATCGTCCCTCGGCCATACAGCCTGCTCTCCACGCGCGCTTCCGGCACAAAACCTATTTGGACAAGTCGGTTGCTGAGCTCCCGGCTGATCGGAGATGAAGAGGCCGGCACAAGCGGCCGCTCGGATACTTGGACCATTTCCCGCACCTGCGCCGGCTCGATGTCCAACTTTACCGTGTTGCGCGTCGGTTCAAAGACAGGAGATGAACCTACCGCTGTATCCCGTGCCGCAACACCGGATGTTGCGGCGGACACAGCCGGGCGGGCAACCGGTAATGGCTGGCCAGTTAGGACATTGCCACGCCGGCTGATTTGATTTGCGGCTGCCGGAACAGTAGGCTCAGCCCCCCTTGCCGCCGGAAGGGCCAGCGAGGATCCCTTCATGCTCTTAATTAACAAACTCATGCTGATCGGATCAATATTAACGATTTCTCCATCGGGCTTCACAATGAAATTATCAAAATCCATCTCTTCAGAAGATAACCCCTTTACTCTACGGTCAGCTAACCCCATTCCGGTGATTTCTTTGGTTATCTGATCGATGTCATTCAACATCTTAGTGGCTACTGCCTCAAGTTTTAATGCCTCTTTCTGGCGCAGCCTGGTGTTTTCATCTACAGGGAAGCCTCGAATATCGTATCTTGCCACATCCCCATCGTCGTCTAACATCACTGTGCCCTTGGGGTTGAGCTCTCCAAGGACCTCGTTGAGACCTCTCCCATGAACATGTTCTCTTTTTACCCCAAAGCCTATGGGCGTTTGGGCCAATGTTATCGGGAGCACCTTAAGACCTTTTTCATTGAGCCGTTGATTTAGCTCTACAAGCTTTTCCAGATGCTCCTTTTCGTGTGTCCCATTAAAAATTTTGAAAATCTGATTAGGCCGGTCCGGATGTTCAAAGAGCATCGCCTCGCTTCCCCCCTTCCAGCGGAAACGCTCCCAAAATCCATTTGCTCCCATTATTCGCCGATTGCGTTCATAAGGCAGGTCAATGTTAGCGGAGGCAGGCGGCTTACTTAAAGACGCCTTCTTCTGGTTGTTCCGCGGCCCGAAAAATTTACTAACTATTTTAAATTTGTCAATTATTGTATTTAAATTTGGCCAAGAACTGCCCGCTGGCGGATCAACAGCCCGGACATTAACCGGCGAAGAGGAAGACGGAACAAGCGGCCGCGCGGCTGCGGCTGGTGCTAAATCACGCTGTTCGATGCGGGCGGGAGAGGAGGAGGAATCCGGCATTTTGACCCGAGAAATAGCTTTATCAGACACAGGGCTGGAGTTCTGCGGCAAATTATTCATAATGGCTTCTTGGAAGGCTTCCTTTATTTCATCTGCAAACATATCCGCGACTCGATACCGCTTCACGCCTTTTTCAGTCCCTAACCTCTTGAACTCCTCAAAATTTTTAGTAGTAATGCGGTCCAACATCCAAATATCTTCTTCTTGCATGTGTGCGCCCACCCAGTCGAATCCCGGAGAAGGCTCTTCGCTATATTGATCAACATCAAACGATACCATTTTTCCGTTAGGAAGAATGCCGTGGTTGTCTCGCCAATTAATAAAATCATTATCGATAATGCCTCGTTCCCAGATCGCTTCTGATAAATTGAGAAAGGCCTCCTGTATTTTCCCGATCTCCTGATCAATGACTTCTTGTTTTGCGCCGCTCTGCTTGATCCGATCAATGACTTTTGCAACAGGTTCTGCATATTGCTGAATAATCAGATGATCAAAATGCTGCACTTCGCCATTTATCTTGACATCCATATCCTCAAGGATCATGAAGGCAAAAAGCCCTCCCAAACTTTTTTTGGCTGTTTCATAACCGGGCAATACATTTTTGACAAAGTGCCCTGGCACCCTTTCAGCCTTGATCACAAGGCCAGGAAGGCTTGGAGAATGCCAAACGCGGACATTCCCTCCTTCATCCGTGAGAATTTGGAAATTAACATTTCTTAATTTCTTTTGGACTACTTCCCGCCCCTTTTCTCTCAATAGATCATTCAACATTCTTACATTAAGCCCGTAAGATTCTAGTTCCTCTCTTTTTAATTCACCCAAAGTGCCATTTTCAGCCCTTTGGACAGCATCCAGAAGGAACCGCCTGGTAGAAAGATCGAATTTTATCGGAGAAGAAGTTGCCGAGCGTTGCTGAGATCTGATAACTGACGGCCTAACGACCGGCGAGGAGGAAGACGGCACCAGCGGCCGCGCGGCTGCTTGGGCTATTTCCCGCGCCTGCGCAGGTTTAATGTCCAGCTTGACCGTACGCTCTGGCACAAGGGCCGGGGATGCGACTATTGGGGTGGCCCTGGAGATTTCAGGATGGGTTAACTGATCAATACCAGTCTTCCTTGGGGCCTGAAGCTTAAACGGCCCGACATTCCCATACGCTTCTTGGAGACGCAACCCTTCACCAACCGTGGAGATAGAGACTGACCGCTCTGCCTGCCGTGCGGATTTTGCCAAGTCATACCGGTCATGTTGGATCGGTGAGGACGACCTGCGATTTTTTAATTCTTTTGCTATTTCTTTTGTATCTATATAGTGCCTGTCATATATAACGAAAGGCGCTCCCAGGCTGTTTAGCGCCCGGCCCAAAGGTTGCACTTGCACCCCGTCCCGGCTCGATTTTCCGAAATCATAAACATCATAAATGCTGAGATAAACCCCTTCTTTATCCTTTCCGAACGATTCCAGATAATTCCCGAGACGGACCCTTGTTTCTAATTTTCCATCATCTAAATTTCCATAGATGGAAGTATAATTTGCGCTTCTTTTATATCCGCTTTTAATGATCTCGCCATCTTTCATGGACGATAAAGACTGCAACAGTTCCGTCGACCAAAAATATTGCCCATCTGACCGCTTTTCATCCAATGCCCGGACACGGCTCAAGTCTTTTATACTGTAATATTTCATGCCTTTGTCATTTGAAATGGATTTCGGCTTATACGGCGATTCGGGAAGTGTGTTCTTGTCCAATCTCAGGAATATCCGGAAAATGTTGGGGGCGGTCTCGTTACCAGTCCAATACCTTTCCTGTACCGCCTTCAATTGTGTTTGTATCCGATCGATATCCGAAGCCCTTTGATAGGTGCCTTCTCTTTCTTTCATCTTCTGCATCTCACCCTGCGTCATCACTCCCGAATACCCGCCGGAAGCAGTGAATACAGCCGCCCTTGTGAGCGCGCCATCAAACAAGTTAAGATCTGTATACACGCCCCCGGCCGACAAGGTCCCTATCAATGTCAATGCCGGCAAGCCTGAGTTGGATAAGTATCTCTTGAATCTCCCGGATGGCGAAACGGCCTTTTTAATTTTTTCCTTGACCTCATCCGGTACATTCGGTGAGGCCAAAAGGTTGCTCACAAAATATCGCATACCTTCTTTAGGAGGCTTTACTCTATAACCTTCCTTTAAGGCGCCTAAGATTTGTCTTCCCCCTCTCTCATTCTCTAAATCTAAGTAGTAACGTAAGCCATCCCCTTTATTATCTAAGTAATACCACGTCCCCCTAGACACCTTAATATCTTCCCCTTCAGATATCGACAATGATACAGGCTCGCGGAGTTCAGCGGGCGAGCTGGTTTCGCGCGGGACGGAAATAGTCGTTGGCGCCTGCGCAGATTCGATGTCCAACGGTATCGCCTGGCGGCGCGCCTGATCAAGAATAGGAGATGAACCTGCCGCAACATCTGGTGTTGCGGCGGATATTTTTCCGCGGAGAATATTGACATTGCTGCGCCCGGCATCTAATTTCTCCTGCCTTAACGACCACACGAAGCCGACGTTGTTATACGCCTCCGCAACACTCAAAGCTTCGCCTTGCCTCCTGGTTAAGCTGGGAATATTACGGCCCGCGACGAACTGCGTGTAGTCCGGCATTCGCTGATTACTCCGCCGCTGGCGCTCCATCGTCCTGTGGACTCTCTCGATTGCTTCTCCGTTCCTCTCGATGATTTTTTGTTGCTTCGCTCTGATTTTAGCCAAATACTGATTCAATTCAGCCGGTTTGGCCTTTTGAGCATGGACATAAATAATATTTTGATCCGCCGCTATATGGGGTGAAATATCCGATGCTGGCCCGGCCCATTCAGGCATATCATCCACGAACACGATTTCGCTAAATTTATCAGCGTGCTCACCAATACCATTTAGATATTCAATGCGATGTACGGGGTTGACTTTGATGATATCAGAAACACGAGCGGCGATATCTATCGGCCACTTCGACACATGTTGGGCGATAAACTCCCTACCTAGCCCAAATTTTTCACTGAGCTTGTTAAAATCTTCTGCGCTCATCTTCCTTACTTCATATCTCGCGGGACTGCTGGACGGGGTGAAATTGCCGATCCGCTGAGGGCTGTCGACTGACAGCTGCGGACTCGACCCCCCACCAACCGGATTGACAAACGAAGGCGTCTGTGTTAATGTAAGCGCGTTAGTAACATCCCCATCCCTCCGATACCCCTCGCTTTCCCTCAAAGCAATTTCAGCCGTATCATGATCAACCAAAGGAGAAATGTCTATGGGAGAACTGAAGGCGTTTTTGTCCACGGGAAGGCGAGTGCTCATCGGCAAGGGGCTGTTTGACCTGTTTCGGTTGCTTTGCGTGACATCGTTCGCATCCGGATTCTTTGTTAAATACCCGCTTTTTGTGACTATTTCCGGTATAGGGGCGCTGCTTGCAATCCTTGTAATATCTGTTATCATATTTCCAGAGAGAGGAGATGAAGAAAATGACTGAGGCGGTAATAATAATGCTGTATGTCGTTGTGGCCCTGTTATCTGCCCTGCTGTGGTATACGAATAAGCATTCCGATAAGCAGCATCAAGAGAACCACCCGTCAAAGTAAGCGGGCTGCTCCCGACTTCCCCCGCGCCTCCTGCCAGAGCAATATCCTTATTGATATCTACCCTCACAATGGGCGAGGCCGTCGGCTGAGGACTGACGACTGCCAGCTGCGGGCTCGACCCCCTGCCAATTTCTGTCCTCCCCGCATGCTTTAAGCGGGGATCCAGACTGAAACTATCGCCAGTATGGATTCCCGTCCCTCGACTTCGCTCGGGATACTTCGGTCGAGAGGAATCCTGAGCCTGCCGAAGGACTTTCGCGGGAATGACAATTTCGGACGGTGAAGAAGCGGAAGCCATGGGCATTACCGGAGCGGTGGGCATCGGTGTTATCAGTAGAATGGCAGTGTTTGGCGCTGTAAAGTTCTGTTCCAATAATATAGGCGTAATCGGCGACGCGGTGGAGAGGAGTTGTTGAGGCTGAACAGCAGGAGCGGACGGCTGACGGCTTAAATCAGGCGCCGGTGGCGCTCTTGTGGCCTCTTGATATCTCGTAGGTTCTGTTAATAGCCCATCTCTTCCCACCGCTGATACCCCGCTTACTTCGGGCAGCCTTGCCAACTCCCGTGGTTCAAGTTGCGATACTTTGGCAAACAGTTTGCCGAAATCGACATCGCCTCTGTCGATCTCCACTTTGGCTTGCTCGATTTTCGTGTATGCCTCCGCGGTATTCTCTGCTAGTGTTATCAAACCTCCCATGGACACGCTTGTGGGGAACACCCTTTCATTAAATTGCGCGCCCTCTTGGGGATCCATGCGATAAACCCTTTCATCCGTCATTTCTCTGGTTTGTTTACCCTCAAACATGTTAGAACTGATTTCCGCCCCATTCCGAACAATCTTTCTAACTATCTCACTAATAAGCCCACCCTTCTGGTCATTTTCGCTCGATGCCTCTTTGATATTGGTAAAGAACCCTCCTTCATCCCTCATCTTTCTATCACTACCTAACGTACCTGTAATGATGTTGGCGATCTCAACCGGATCGGCCCGCTCGGCAACTTGCGGGCTCAGCGCGAGAACAATTTGCTTTGACCCTCCCGCTTTGCCGGAGATTTCGAAAATGCGCGCGCCCGCGTCCTCCATCGAACTGTCGACATAGAACGCGTCGAACACCTTTGTCTCGATCTTCCCGCCGCTTATTCCGGCACCGCGGCTGCGGCGTGTTCCAAAACCCACATTGCTTAGCAGTTTATCAACCTCGTTGAACGCTTCGAATAACTTGGCCCGATGGGCCGGCTCCCGGGTGGCGGCCGTGGCCTCGGCTAGATTGACCGGAATCCCCTTGTGGAAAATTAATCTGTCGGATTCAAAGAATTGACCGGCAGCCGAATGGCTCATCTTCTGCCCCGCGTGGGCGATCACGGCGAACCCAGGCATGAACTTCCTGTTCAACAATTCATCGGCGGTGATGGTTTCTTGATGGGGCTTCCCGTCAACAACCCGCCAACGGTCGAATTTAACCCCGTCGTCTCTCATAAAATAATGTTCGGCGTGTTTACCAGCCATTGCATCATTACGATCATTATCATAGACCTCTTTTTCAGCGACCATGATCGGCATCACGGCATTGCCCTGCGCGCCGGCATGGCGTGTCGGAAACGGCTTGACATTGCTATTATTACCGAATATCTTCCACGCCACATCTTTGGCGTTGTTGAGCATTGGGCGTTCCGGCAGGTTCCCGACGGCCAACATGGTCACTTTGTTGGCCGCGTTCTCCGCGACGCCATTTTTGATGCGCACTTCAATAACTTCATTCTGGACTTTCTTGATCTCGGCCGGCGAGTTCCCCGCGAACATCACGTTGTCAAGATCACCCAGAGCCTCAAGGGCCTCGGCGGCATTCATTTCGCTCAACAAGCGCCTTTCGATCCTGTCCGCGCCGCGGGCGAACAGCATTTCAGTCTTGCCCACGGCATTGATCCCTACGATCGGTGCGCCTAAAAGCCCCGGAGCCATGGCCTGCGCTGCCCTCTGGGCAATGTTCGGGTCATAACCCTCGGAGCGCAATGTTTCAAATATTTCGGCCGGTGTTGTGAACCGTTCCGGCATTTCAACGGCTAAATTCATCGCCCTCCCTACCGCCGGCCCGATTTTCCCGTGCGCATCGGCCGTATCAATATGCTGATTCAAATATTTGTCGACTTCCACCGCCCCGCGCTGCAGGCGGCCGGCATGATTGTTTGCGATATCCAAAATCCCGGCGATGGAAACCGTGTTTACCGCCAATGTCCAATCATATCCGCGCGAAACCAGGTCATTCACCATATTCCTGCGCGCGGCACCGATATCTCCCCCGGGGGTCCCGTGATCCATCTTTTTCATAACTTCTTGCGTCGCCCCGAGGATCTTAACCGGCTCGAAACTCCCAAAACGGCCGACGCTCGTCCTGATCTTATTCTCTAATTCCGTGCGTTGTTCCGTTATGGATGGCGAACTGGCAAACCGCCGCTGAGAGCTGACCGCCGGCGAACCGGCCTCCACCCCACGGCGCCCAGCAAATGCCATCTCCTGGTACGTCCGAGCTGCAACGCCTGCTAACGGTTGATCAATTCTCTTCTGCTCAACCAGCATAGTTCTAATTTCATGCTCCGTAAATGCCGCCCCAGGCCGGCTGCTTTCTGCAATCTTTATGGCTTCTTGAGCAGCCACTTGAATAGCGGCCGGAGCGTATCTCCTTCCCATATCCCCCTGCCCCTGAATCCTATCTATCAAATCCTTCTCAATCACCGGCGAACCGGCCGCTTCCCGCACGGCCGCGGCGAGTTCCCGGCGGTTCATGTCCTGGAGAGCCAATTGTCGCCGCACGGCGACAATTGCCGCCAGGCGGTCAGATTCCGCCGCACCCAATATCACCGGATCAAACCGAACCGCCCCCTGACCGGAAATGTGCTGCGGGGCGATGTACAGCACTTTCTCATTGTTATTATTCTGCCCGACCGCGGGGCGGCTACCGTCCGGCAGTTGAGCGGGCTCAACGACCATGACCCGTGTAATTCCGTTAAGATTGGGAATGTT
>MHGR01000011.1:4069-19451 GCA_001805655.1 Omnitrophica WOR_2 bacterium RIFCSPHIGHO2_02_FULL_52_10 | reverse complement strand
GGCAAAAAGAAATAATGTCGTTCTGGGAAGACAAGAAAGTGGTCGTGACGGGCGGCGCCGGATTCTTGGGCAAATCCGTGGTCGAGTTGCTCTCCCGCAAGGGCTGCACAAACATTTTTATCCCCCGCAGCAAGACATACGATTTGCGCAAGGCCGGCGCGATTAAGCGGATGCTGGAAACGGCCAATCCGGACTTCATCATTCATCTGGCGGCGGTGGTCGGGGGCATCGGCGCCAATAAGGATAATCCCGGCAAGTTCTTTTACGATAATCTCATGATGGGTGTCGAACTGATGGACCAGGCCAGGATATTCGGCGTGAAGAAATTCGTGGCGATCGGGACCATATGCGCCTATCCGAAGTTCACCCCGGTTCCGTTTACGGAAGACGACCTTTGGGACGGCTACCCCGAAGAAACCAACGCCCCCTACGGGCTGGCCAAGAAGATGCTGCTGGTCCAGTCGCAGGCCTACCGCCAGCAGTACGGTTTTAATTCAATTTATTTGCTCCCGGTCAATCTTTACGGCCCGCATGACAATTTTTTCCCCCAATATTCTTCCCACGTTATTCCCGCCGTCATCAAAAAATGCTTTGATGCCATAAAGGCCGGTAAAAAATCCATCAAAGTGTGGGGGACCGGCGATCCGACGCGGGAGTTCCTGTATGTCGATGACGCGGCCAACGGGATTGTTTTGGCGGCCGAGAAATACAATAAATCCGAACCGGTTAATATCGGCTCCGGATTTGAGATTTCCATCAAGGATTTGATCCACATGATTGCCCGGCTGACGGGTTTTGAGGGCAAAATCAATTGGGACACCGCGAAGCCGGACGGCCAGCCCCGGCGGCTGCTGGATGTGACCCGGGCAAAGAAGGAATTCGGGTTTGAGGCCAAGGTGGGTCTGGAAGAGGGATTGAAAAAAACCATCCAGTGGTATGAGGAAAACATTCATCATGCGTGCGCTGTATGAGTAAAAGTGAGCGGTTTATAAACGGGTGCGATCAATTAATGGCGTTTTCTTTTTACGCCCTGATTTATTTCCTGCCGGTTTCCATCGCCTTGTCCGAAACATTCACCGGGCTGTCATTTTTCGCCTATTTGCTCAAGAGGGGCGCGGTGTTTTACAGCATAGGAAAGTATAAAAAGCAGATGCTGCTGGAAAACTCCTTTCCTATGCAGCAAAGAAGATACGACGAACGAAGTGAGGAGTTTTCTTGTGGGCTCCTCAAGGGCGGAGGGGCCGGGGAAGATAAAACAAATATCTCGGTTTGGCGTAAACTCTGGATGGCGTATAAGCCCGTCCCGAATCCCCTGAACATTTCCATTTATATCTTCCTGCTGGTCAACCTGATCTCGGTGGCACAGAGCCAATACCTTTTGCTGAGCATTGAGGGGTTTATCGGGAAAGTGCTGCAAAGCGTGTTCCTGTATTTCAATTTTGTGGAATGCATGCACTCGAATAAGCGCATCAAGGCATTCCTGGGCGTGCTCCTGGTTTCGTGCACCCTGATCGTGATGAACGGAATATATCAGTATTATGCCGAGTATGATTTCTTTTTTGGGCATGTCTACAGCGACCGGCTTTATTCATCGTTCCGGCACGCCAATGATTTCGGCGCGTATCTCGTGATGTTGATCCCGATCCTATTTTGTATTACGTTCCTTTTTAAAACCGCCCCGAAGGAAAAAGGGCAGGCGCAGGGGGGGCTCGCTTATTTTTCCGCCGCAAACACCAAAATTCTCACCTTTATCCTTTTTGCCAGCGCCATGGTATGCCTGGGGCTGACGTTATCGCGCGGCGCCTGGATCGGCTTAATCGTGAGCATTTTGTTTTTCGGGATAACGAACCGCAAGGCCCTTTTACTATACGGACTTGCGATTGTTGTTTTTCTGGCTTTCTTTTATCCCAGGCTGACAACATTTAGAGCGCCCATTAATGACAAAAAATCTTTTCAGATAGAAAACAATCGTTTGCGGTACTGGCAAAGGGCCTTGGACATCATCAAAGACTACCCTTATTTCGGCAGCGGCGTGAACACGTATGCTTTAGTGGAAGGGCGCTACAGCACCGGATGGGGAGGGTACCCGCACAATTCTTTCTTGCAAATGGCCTCGGATACCGGTTTAATAGGCGTAGCCAGTTTTCTCTGGGTGCTGTGGATCCTTTTTTGGAATAGTCTCAAATCCTTACGGCGCACCGTTAACCATGCCTATAAAATGCTTTTGATCGGTGCATCGACCGGCTTATTGGGTTTTCTGATCCACAGTTTTTTTGATACCAATTTCTATTCCGTCCAGCTGGGAAGCTTGATGTGGGTCATGATGGGCTTTATCATGTCCGTCCGGGAGATCGGCCAGGACCCGAAGATTCCCTGAGAGACTGTATTAAGGTTTTTATGAGTAGGAAGCCAAGACTGTTCGATGTGTTTGCCCTGACGAGTTTTGTTGTCTTCATTACCTTCCAGCCCTACCTTCTTCACCATGAAATCATTATGATGGAAACCGGGATTCATTTGCCGGGCCTCCGCGCCCTTTTCCACGGGGCGGTCCCCTACCGCGATTTCCTGTATTTCCGCGGCCCTCTGGAACTGTACGTGCCCGCGATGTTCATGCGGCTCTTCGGCGAAAACATGATTTGGCTGCCTGTATTTTACTATGCCGCGACGGCGTTGACACTGATTTTTGCCGTCGCGCTGGCCTTCCAGCTTTACCGCACCCGCTTCGCGCTTTATTTGATGGTGCCGGTCTTTGTCGCGCGCACGTTTCCGCGCGTTTCGTTTTATTACTGGGGAGGAATGCGCTATGCCCTGGGGCTGCTGGCGCTGGTCTTTGCGGTCCAGGGCTTCAGGACGGACAGGCGCTCCTGGATGCTGGGGGCGGGGGTTGTGTCGTGTTTAGCGTTTTGGACGACGATTGAGGCAGGGGTGTGTACGGTGTTTGCCGTCGGCGGCGCCCTGGTATTGTCCTGGATGTTCAGGGTTCAAGAGAGGGGGCAAATCGCAAAGTTGTTGAGGGCTTATATGGCGGGATTCCTGCTGATTTTTCTGCCCGTGGCCGCGGTGATGGCCGCTCAAGGCGCGCTTGGTCCCTACGTTCAGACGACATACATCGTCCTCACCAAGTCCTTCAAAACCTTCCCCAACGGCCCCGGTCTTCATCCGGTCGGTGTGGCGGGGTTTCTTGCGGCCATGGTTCCGGGCGACCCGTTTTTCCAATCCATGACCCCGGTGTATTTTTATATCCTGCTTTTTGCCTGCTTTCTTTACCGTACAAGAAAAGGCATGTTCAACGGGCAGTTGTCGTGCTTAATCAGTGTCGCGCTGTACGGGGTAATCTTATACGTTACCGGATTCCGGCGCCTCGACGGCCATCATTTCGAAATGGCCCTGCAGCCGGAGAAGATTCTTTATTTTTTCATCCTCGAAGAGGCCTGTCTATTTATTTTGTCGGTCCGTTCCAGAGAAGCGCAGCAGCTTGAGGCGATGGCGCTGGCCGGGTGGGGATATCTGTGGGCAAGGAAAAAAATTTACGCGGTCAATTTCCTGATCATCGCTTTTGTCGGGTCTTCCCTGGGCTACGCGATAACCAGATACAGCCGGCGCTTTGTCATGTTTAAACTCATCAAAGGCTATTTCAGCGGCGGCATTGACAAGGATCTCAGCCTTCTGCATGATGTCGAAAAGAGGGCCGTCAACATTGACCGCGCCAGGGGCATGGTCGTGCCTGTCTGGCAGGCCGAAGAGATGGAGGGGATCGTGGGGTTTTTGGAAAAAAATACGGAACCCGATGAGGCCGTGTTTACCTATCCGGAGCTGGGGAATTTCAATTTCTGGGCGGACCGGCCGTTCGTCGGGCGGTTTCCGATCGCGACATTTTCCTGGATGGACGAGCGCTGGCACGCCGAGCTGGTCGCCGATTTAAAAAAGAATCTGCCGCGGTATGTGGTCATGACCAATCCCGGCCACCGCACGTTTCCGCAGGAGTGGTATTTCCGGAATAAAGCCAACATAAAAAAACACGACGACATGACACGGTTCATCTTGGAGCGTTATGAAGTGCTCCGGCCGTACGAGTCTGTTTCCTTGTATAAAAGAAAATAGTGGAAAAAACTTTTGCCATGAATGACGGTACGAAAATCAGATCGAACTCCGCGTTAACGCCTTATTTCCTGAAGGGGTACTACTACGTTTTCCGGGCGTTTAAGTTCATCATCATTTCCCTGAAAGTGCTGGCGTACGGCATTTTTCATCCCTCGGTCATCTTCAACTTTCTGTTTGGTGTCGTCACGGAGATCGCCGAGTTCCATAAACGCTGCGGCGGGCGGGTGCGGAATTTCAGGGAAGCCGCTCTTTACCGCGACTTGACCGCCGCGGTGCGGTTTTTCAAAAGCAATTGCTTCAACGCGGATTTCGGCACGATCCGGCCGATGGAAGCGCAGGTGCTGGCCGCCGTCGCGGCCCATTTGCGGCCCAAGACGGTTTTTGAAATGGGGACGTACACCGGCTTTTCAACTTTACATCTTATCGAAAACACGCCTCCCGACACCGTGATTTACACCCTGGACCTGCCGCAGGATAAAGCTGAAATCGTCCTGCGTAACGATCTGCATGAAGCGCACCGCGACATCAAGAACATCAACCTCAACGCGCGCCGGCATTTCGATGCCGCGCGGGAAGGGGGGAGGGTCGTCGAATTGTTCGGGGACACCATGACCTTTGATTTTTCCCCGTATTACGGCAAGATCGACTTTGTCTTTATCGACGCCAATCATTCCTATCTTTACGTGAAATCCGACACGGAAAACGCGCTGCGCATGCTTTCGGCGCGCGGGGTGATTCTCTGGCACGACTATGATTTTATCCACCCCGGCGTCTTTAAGCTCATTAACGAAATCGCCCGGGACAAGCGGATCTATTATATCGAGCGCACACGCTACGCGCTGTACATCAAAAACGCCGAGGGGGTGCGTCCTTGATGGGAACGTTCCGGCAAAAACTTTTGGGGCCGCCGCGCTATCGGGATGTTTTCGTGCTGGCGCTCTTTACCATTCTCATTACCTGGCACCCTTATTTTGCCGACGGCAAAATCAATATCTTTGAAGTCGGCCTCTATCTTCCCGGCATTCAATCCGTGCTGAGCGGCGAAATACCTTTCCGCGATTTTTTCCATCTGCGCGGCCCCTTTGAGCTCTACATGCCCGCCTTTTTGATGAAACTGTTCGGCGCGCACATCAAGGTTCTGTATGCCTATTTTTACTTCGGCACCGTGCTTGGTTTGATCCTGTGTATCCTCATCGCCAAGGAGCTTTTGAAGACGCGGTATATTCTCTACCTGATGGCGCCGGTACTGATCGGGCGAACGTTCCCGCGGGTCGTTTTTACCTATTGGGGAGGGATGCGCTATGCCCTGGGCCTGCTGGCGCTGTGGTTTGTCGTCAAATTTTTTCAAAGAAACAAACCAGGCTGGATGTTCGGCGCCGGTGTCGTCAGCGCCGCCGCGCTGTTCACCAGCATTGAGATGGGCGTGTATCCGTTCATCGGGGCCCTGGCGGCCTTGTCCGTCTCCCGGATTTTAAAAATACAAGAGGCAAAGCTGATTGTCCAAGGGCTCGCGGGGTATATCATCGGCTTTGGCTTCATCGCGGTTCCCTTCGTCATTTATATGGCGTGGCATGCGGCGCTGGTGCCTTACCTGGACGCGGTCTGGACCATCGTGACCAGAATGCAAAAGGTGATTGATCCCCACTTCGTGTCGGTGTATCCGGGCAATCTGACGGAGGCCGTGGTCGCGATGACCAATCCCGGCCATACGAATTTCAAACACATGACGCCCGCTTACCTGTATATTTTTATCGCGGTTTATCTCCTGTTAAGGCTCAAGAAAAAGGCCCTGGCGCGCGAAGATCTGATGGTCATCTGCCTGGGGGTCTACGGCTTTATCATGTACAACACGGGCTTTAGGGGGATCTGGGCCGCCCAGTTCGAAATGGCGCTCCAGCCCGAAAAAATCCTGTTATTTTTTATGTTCGAGGTTTTTCTTTTCGCGGCCATGGCAAAACGGCGGGAACTTCTGCCGGCCTTGAAAGCAATGCCGTCCCTGAAATGGTACAGCCGCCAAAAGTGGGCGCTGTATGTATGTAATGTGTTTATGTTCGTCCTGCTGGGTTCATCCATCGGTTATCCCCTTCAGCGCTTTAATCACCGGTTTTTTGCATTTAAATTTGTCCGGGATAAAATCGCGGGGAAGGATACCGCGCGTTTGAGACCACTGGCCAAAGAAGAGGCGCGGACGGCCGATCTAAAGCGGGCAAGCGGGATTTTACTCCCGGCCGTTCAGGCGCAGGAGCTTGAAGTCGTGGCGGCCTTTGCCGCGGGCCATATTAAAGAAGACGAAGTAATGTTCACGTATCCGGAGCTGGGCACGTATAATTTTTTCGCGGGCCGCCGCTTTTTCGGGAAATTTCCGATCTCCACGTTTACCTGGTTCAATGACCGCTGGCACGCAGAGTACATGGCCGAGCTAAAGTCGTCCAGGCCGAAATTCGCCGTTGTGCAAAAAGAGATCTCCCAAAACTGGAAAGATGTTTACCTGGCGCTTGAGCCCAACCGCGAGAAATACAAGGACGTGATGGACTTCATCCAATCGGAATACAGCCTATTTGCCGAGACTCCTCTTTCGTATATCTATGCTTTAAAGTGACGGGCTGGTAAGACTAAGACACGGTAATATTAGTTTTTGGCGTTCCTCCCCCTTGATGGGGGAGGTTACCCCGCCATGGCGGGGCTCCCCCAGCCCCTCCCATCGAGGGAGGGGAATTAATAATTTATGTTACAGTGTAGTAAAATCTCAAAGAAAAAACATGGCATCCAATAAATGGAATAAAAGAGTGATGAAGTTGAGAGGGGCCTTCTGGCGGATGTGCTCTTATCTCACGCTGCGCCACACGCGCCGGAACAGGCGCCGGCTGCGGGAGGAGATTGCCCGGCGCGGCGTCAGCCGGCTGCACGTGGGCTGCGGGCTGGTCCTTTTGGACGGGTGGCTGAACATCTTTTATGAACGGCGCGAGGAATACGGCCGGGTGAAGGAGCGTGGCGGGCGGCTGGCGCTCAATTACAATCTGCTCAAGACCTGGCCGGTGGCCGACCATTCGATAGCGTTCATCGCCGGGAGCCATTTCATCGAGCATCTGGACCTCAACGCCGGCATCGCGTTTTTAAAGGAAAGTTTCCGTGTCATGAAGCCGGGGGCCGTGATCCGATTGAGCTGTCCGGATCTCGAAATTTACGCCAGGAATTATGTCGAAGGGAACCGGGCGTTTTTCGAGAACAAGCTGGTCAAGGAATGGTGCGCTTTTTCCCAGGCGCGCACGCCCGGCGAGATCCTGGCCGCCAAGGCCTATGACAGCGGCGGCAGCCACAGGTGGTTTTATGATTTCGCCTCCCTCAAACACATTCTGGAATTGGCCGGGTTCAGGGACGTCAAAAAATGCGGGCGGCTGGAGGGGAAGGTCCCGGGCCTCAAGGACATCGAGCTGCCCGAGCGTGAACTGGAAACGGTGTATGTCGAAGCGGTCAAGCCGTGAGCGAAAGCCCGGCGCAAAGAACCTTTTTAGTTTATCCCGTTAAAGAACAAAGTTCTCTAACGGGGTTTACTCCGACACCAGAAAGCCACGTTCGTGAGAGCGTGGATGAATGGCTTTCTGGGTCGGAGTGCCGACCCCCGAAGGGGTGTCGGAGCTCCGAAAATATAGATGCCATGGCCGTCAGGCCATGGAGCGTCACGAAAAGGCGCCCCAAGAGGCCGAATGTAAAACCAAAAATTATCAGATTATAAGCGCTCCCCAGCAGCAGATTTTCATTGACATACGGGGGGAATGTGATATTTTGTATATATAAAATAATTAACGATAGTTCCTCAAGAGGGCACTATGGATAATAATAAACGAACGCGTCTTGGTGAAAAGGAAATAGAAGTCATTTCCCGCCTCTCTTTCGAGAAGAAGCGTATTGTAACAAAAGAAGATTTGGATGCTTTCTTTAAATTCAGTGATGCTGAACGCAATAAAATCGTCTATCGCCTGAAGAAAAAAAGGATTTTTTCAACCATTAAGAAGGGGGTTTATGTTTTTTCTCCCCTGGAATATGGTGAGGCTGGCGCGGCAATCAATGAGATGCTGATCCCGGCGCAATTTTTCCCGCAAGGCAATTATTATATCGGTTATTCTACGATGTATAACTATTACAGCCTGACAGAGCAGCTTTTTCAAGTCGTGTATGTTTTAAATACTTCCTTCCAGCGCAAAAAGAACATTTGCGGCGTTACTTTTAATTTTTTAAAAGTTCCGGAAACCCGCATGTACGGCCTCGAAAAAAGTAATATTCAAGGACAGGAGGTCAGCATTAGTTCGCTGGAGCGCACCCTGGTAGATCTTATTTATTTTAATAATCCGGTGGGCGGTATTCAGCCCGCTTTTGAGATTCTTGGGCGGGAATTAAAAAGGAACCGCTGTGATGTGAAAAGGTTTATTCGTTTCGCGGCGAAATTTCCGAATGTCAAGGCGCGCAAAATGATCGGGGTGTTTCTCGAAGAAAAAAAATATCCCGATGCCATGCTGGCCCCGCTGGTTAAAAGCGTCGAAGACACCGCAATCAGTTCTTTTACCGGATCATTCAAAGGTAAACTAAATAAGAAGTGGAAGGTTATCATCAATGATCCACAAAGATAAGAATCAATTTGGTGAAATTTTGAATGTGACGGCTCAGCGCACGGGATTTAGGGTCAATCTTCTGGAAAAGGATTATTATTTAACTCTTATGCTTTCTCGAATAAACGAACTCTCAGAGGACCTGGTTTTCAAAGGCGGTACGTGTATTAATAAAATTTACTATTCTTATTATCGTTTGAGTGAAGATTTGGATTTCAGCATGCGCCTGCCTGCCGGCAAGGGAGGTCTTCCGGCGCATGAGGCCACCCGGGGCATGCGGCGAAAATGCATACAGCCGATTAAAGACGGTATCGAGCAATTTGCGGGGCAGTTAGGGTTGAAAATTGAAGGCGGGCAAACAGCCGGGCGTAACGAGTCGAAGCAGTATGTGTATTATTTCGTGTATAAATCGATTGTCCAGCCGGTGGATCAGCAAATCAAATTTGAGATAGGTCTTCGTTTTAACCCGATTCTTGAAACCGAAAGGAAAAAAGTTCAGCATAAATTTTTACACCCCTTTACCGGTGAACCGATGTTTGACGGCGGTGAAGTGAGTTGTTTATCACTCAATGAGCTGGTATCGGAGAAATTACGCGCGGGCGCGCTCCGCGAAAAGATCGCCCCGCGCGATTTCTATGATTTGGATTTTCTTTTGAGGAACAAGTTTGACCTTAGCAACAGAGACGTCATGGAACTATTCCAGAAGAAACTCGCTGAGGATGGGGCGGATACCGGCTTATCAAAATATCGTGTCAATCTTGGGCGCTTGGATGCGGAAATAGAAGATATGCGCTCCCGCATCAAAGAGGAGCTATTTGAGGTTTTGGCCCCGAAGGATCGGGAAAATTTCAATCTCGACGCCGCGCTCAGGCGGATTAATAAGGCTATGGAAGGTTTACCCCGTTAGAGATAAGACGCCCAAGGCGTCTGTCGGTCGCCTTCGGCACATTTCGGGATATGCCACATACGGATACCCGCGATTGGAAGGAATTCAAAGGTTTAGGCGGGGCACTGGTTGCGTTAGCCGTTGACAGCCTGACCGAGGAAGATGAGGATATAAGCGGGCTCTACACATTCGGCCAGCCGAGGGTTGGGGATAAAGAGTTCACCGAAAATTTTGATTGGAAAATCAAATCCCGCTCCTTTCGTTTTGTGAATGACGAGGACATCGTCACCCGTGTTCCACCACGCTTATTTGGGCATGAAGAAACCGGCACCGCGCGTTCTTTGGGTCGCTTTGGTGAACTGAGAAGCCGATACCCCAACGGGATTGACGACCACAGTCTTAACCGCTACCTTGCCAACATCCGCAAAAATTATGTTAAGGAAAAAGGCATTAAGACCTATAAAGATTATTTGGATGGGATGTGATATGCTAAATTATGCGGTCGATTTTTAATAGGATACAAAGAGACGAAGTCGCGGTATTTGCAAAAGCGAGGTGATACATATTATGAAAAAGAAAAGTTCTTATACGCATAGTTTGTTTGGAGTTCGTTTAAGCCAGGAATTGGAGGATTTCCTCAGAGGCGTAAATCCTTGGTGGAATGGCAAGCCCATGCGGACACTGCCACCGTTTCACCGCTGGTTATTTGACCATACGTTGCAGCGATTGAAAACAGGGCTTGCACCGGTTACTGTGTTGCGCGGTCCGCGTCAGGTTGGGAAGACGACATTACAGGAACAGATTATAGAGCATTTATTGCATCAAGAAAATGTGAACCCGGCAAATATTTTCCGGGTTCAATTTGATGATATTGTGCCCCTAACCAGAGGACTGCAGATCCCCATTTTGAGTATCTGCCAGTGGTTTCAAGAAAATATTTTAAAGAAAACCTTTAACGAGTCAGTAAAGGAAGGGCGGCAAGTCTATATATTTTTTGATGAGGTTCAAAATCTGGATAATTGGTCTATTCAGGTCAAGTCATTAGTTGACCATCATTCGGTCCGTGTTCTTATAACCGGAAGCTCTGCGCTTCGTATTGAACAAGGACGCGACAGCCTTGCCGGACGAATCACGACCTTGGAATTGGGAACCCTGCTTTTGAGGGAAATTGCCGGGCTGCAGAATTTCGGACATATGGCTCCTATGATTGTGTTAAATGGATTAAAAGAGTTGACGCAAAAAGATTTTTGGAAGCAGGTGAAGGAAAATGGCCAAAAGCATCGAAAGATTCGCGATCAGGCGTTTAATTTATTTTCTGAGCGCGGAGGTTATCCTGTCGCTCAAGTGCGGACAGATCGGCCCTGGGGCGAGGTATCCGATCAGCTTAATGAAACAGTTGTAAAGCGGGTCATTCAGCATGATTTAAGAATAGGAGAAAGGGGAAGGAAACGGGATCAGGATTTATTGGAAGAGCTGTTTCGCCTGTGTTGCCGCTATATCGGCCAGGCGCCGGGACAGGCGTTGTTTATTACGGAACTACGCAAGGCTTTGACCGCTAATGTCGGCTGGAACAGGGTTTTGGCCTATTTGAGATTTCTCAACAATACATTGCTTCTTCGGCTGATAGATCCTCTTGAAATTCGAATAAAAAGAAGAAGGGGTCGTCCCAAAATTTGTCTATGCGACCATGCCTTGCGCGCGAGTTGGCTGCAGGAATTTATTCCGTTGTCCCCCGAAGGGCTCATCAACGCGCCCCATTTGAGCGATTTAGCCGGACATGTTGCCGAAAGCACGCTCGGCTATTTTTTGGGAGGAATTCCCGGTTTGGATGTGGCCTGGTTCCCCGAACGCGGCGCCGAGCCCGAGGTCGATTATATTATTTCGGTCGGTGAATTTCGTATTCCTATTGAAGTTAAATACCGCAGGTATATTGATGGACATCGAGATACGATCGGGCTGCGCTCGTTTATAGAAAAAACAGTTTATAACGCTCCTTTCGGCATATTGATTACCTTGGATGATGACGTAACTATCGACGATCCTAGAATAGTTGCTATGCCCTTATCTTCAATTCTGTTTTTTAGATGACAGGTTTTACAATGACTACTGACTTTTTCTTTATTAAAAACGTATGTGGAAGTCAGTATCTCGACGATTGTTCTCTGGTCAATTGTTAGTTTGGTGGAACAATCGTCAATAACGGTTTGGTAACGCCAGACCAAGAAAATGTTTACAATACTCTACACCATCAAATACTTACAAAACTTGTGTTGCACTTAAAAATTGAATCTGGGATTTGGAATTCATCACACCCCTGCATCAGCGTCAAAATGTCGATCGTTTTAAAAAAGTCAAAGAACATCGTCCAGACGATTATCTTGTTGAACTACCCTTAACCAAAAAACATCTCACGAGAGATCCAGGCTTACCACGGGAAGTCCGGAGACGTGTAACGCAACCGGAATTAAAACGGCCAGGTAGCACCGCATTTCTTAAATCAATGAACAGTGGAATGCGGCACAACTACTGCGTTTTCTGAATGTTGCGATTAAGGCAACGATTCATGAATTTATGGAACGCAGTAGTAGGGAATTTTTGCAATGGGTCAAGTATTCATAGATGAGAATCTTTGGGAGGATTTGTATTCGACTTACGCGCCGCAGGTGCCGTTTGACGCCATGAGTGAATTGATGGACAGGTGCAGGGAAAGCCCCGAGGTCGAAAATGAACTCATTGAAGAATTTGAGGCGATACTTAATGATAAAGAGGAAGATTGGGGCGAAGAGATTTATTGGCTCATGGTGATCCTGGCAAAGGGCGCAAGCAAGAAATCAATACCGCTTTTTTTACGCTGTTTATCCCGGTATCCGGATTATGACTATGTGCTTGATACGGCCCATCAATGTCTGATATGGCTCGGGGAGCCGGCCGTGCGTGAGGCCATGGTCTGGCTAAAACAGAAGCATTCCTTTGTGGAGAAATTGTATGCGGCAGGAGTATTTGAAAATGTCCTTGATTATGGCGATGAGGCTCTATTAGCCGAGGTGAAGCAATTTTTAAAAGACCAAATAGCTCTTGAAGAAGTTATTGAAGACAAAGAGGATTGTCTTTCACAATTTTTGATGGCTTTAGCGTATTTCCCGGGCGAAGATGTTTTGCCGTTTGTCCGTTCTGTCGTGAGCAGGTTTGAATATCATCCTGAACTGAATGACGCTTTTGAGGTTGCTGAAAGGCGTTTCCCGATTGAAAGAAAGAATGAAAATGCGCGCGATTGGCAAGAGTTTTGTAAACTTTACGCTGAATGGCTTGATCCCGACAGGGAGAAAAAAGGGAAAGAGCATAAAAATTATGTTGATGGTGTTTATCAGGAATTGAAAGCGGCACTGAAAATCGAAACATGGCACAAAGTTATTGAGCTCGGAAAAGAGCTGAAGAAGGAAGCAAATCTCAGAGAAAAGGTGTCACCGATTTTGTGTTCTGCTTATGTGAACTTAAAGATGAAAAAAGAGTTTGAGGCCGAAGTGAAGGAAGTTTTGGAAATGATTAACGAAGATTGGAAATTGTTTCCCGCTTTAAAGGATTACAAGAAGGACATTGAGGCCTTTGCCATATTGCGGAGTATGTGTGATTTTTCCTCTGAGGATGACCGCCTTTTCTTGATCTCGCGGTTCGGCGATTATATGATTGGCTTTTTACAGGATATCGGATACGCAGAGTACGACATTGCTACCAAGAAAATTAAGAAAATGGTTAATGTCCCGGATGTTGTGAGCGGCGGTTTACTGCGGAAGTTTTTTGAGGAGGAGGGAGAAACGTTTATTTTAAAGGATAAATATATCGCGCTGAAATCTGTTGAAGATTTGGATTTGCTTGTGCGTGAATTTGAAAAGAGAAAACTTGCGCCTGTTTTTCAAAACTCGTTAACAAAAATAAAATTAATCCAGGAAGGGCGAAGGCATCAGTTTTATACAAAAGAAGAAGCGGCGCTTGACCAGGAAATCCGCATTTTCACGTTGGGGCGTTGGAATTTGGAATTGTTCCGTAGAGAGATGCGTAATGATATTGTTGGGTTTGCTCATCGAGATAAATTGATAGATAAAATGCAGGTGTATTTTGAGAATTTCCCCCGCTTGGTTGAGTGTATATTTGAGACATGGAATATCTCTACCCGCTGGGAGCTGGGCGGCCGGGCGCCCAGAGATTTGAATATCAATGATGACGCCTCTATGTCACATCAAGCTGAAAAGACGGTCAAGATAGGGCGTAATGAACCATGTCCCTGCGGCAGCGGGAAGAAGTACAAGAAATGTTGTGGAGCATAAAGGAAAGTTAACCATGCCTTATTTTAACGATGACGGGACGGAGTTTAACCCGGATCTCATCCCGAAACCCAGCCGGTGTGTGACGTGTAAGAAGAATGATGACCCCAAATATGAAATTCCTTGCAATCTCACACGGGCCGACCAGGATGAGGATATTTTTATTTGTTTTGCTTATGAGCCCAACTCACCGAACATTGACGGTCCAGCTGTTTTAAAGGAAATGGAGAATTATCTGGATCAAAAGTATGGAAAGCATGGAGAGAAGAGAAATGCCGGTGAAAAATGAATGAGGGGTCGGGGAGTCCTACTTTCGCTTTTAGGAGTTTAGATAGACGAAGGTTGACAAAACAAAAAGCTTGGTTATAATAAATGAACTTTACACCAATGAATTGATCATGGAGTTAACAGGTTGCAATGAATAAGCTTACGGTGAAAGATGCCGATCTCAAAGGGAAAAAGGTGATCATGAGGGTTGATTTCAACGTGCCCTTGGATGACCATTTGACCATCACGGATGACCGGCGCATCCGGGCCGCGCTCCCTACCATCCAATATATTTTAAAGCAGAAACCTGACAAGCTGATCCTGATGAGCCATTTGGGGAGGCCGGAAGGGAAGGCGGTCGATTCCATGAGGCTGGCCCCGGTGGGCAACCGCTTGCAAGAACTCCTCGGCGAAGAGGTGTTCAAGCTGGATGATTGTGTGGGGGAAGGGGTGCGCAAGGCCATAGCGACAAGCGCCGAGCGCGTCATTCTCCTGGAAAATCTGCGGTTCCACAAGGAAGAAACCAAAAATGACGAAGGTTTTTCCAAACAGCTGGCTTCCCTGGCCGATATTTACGTCAACGACGCCTTCGGCACGGCCCACCGCGCCCACGCCTCCACGGAAGGCATAACCCATTATTTGACCTCGGTCGCTGGTTTTCTTCTGGAGAAGGAATTAACATTCCTCGGCAACGCGGTTGAGCGTCCCAAGCGGCCATTCGTGGTCATTTTGGGCGGGGCCAAAGTTTCCGACAAGATTTTGTTGATTGAGAACCTGATTGCCAAGGCCGACGCGATCATTATCGGCGGCGGCATGGCGTATACCTTCCTTAAGGCCCAGGGCAAAGCGATCGGGAATTCCATTTGCGAAAACGATAAACTGGACTTGGCGAACTCTCTGCTCAAGAAAGCCAAGGCCGCCGGGGTCAAGATCGCGTTGACGACGGATTTCGTTATCGTCAAGAATTTTGATTCCCCCGAGAGCAAGAAAACGGTGGAGGAAATCCCCGACGGCTGGGAAAGCGTGGATATCGGCCCCAAGACCTGCGCGGCCTATAAAAAGATTCTTTCAACGGCGAAAACGGTGGTCTGGAACGGGCCGATGGGGGTGTTCGAGATCGACGCCTTCGCCAAAGGGACCAGGGAAATCGCGGAGTATCTGGCCGGCCTCAAGGGCGTGACAACGATTATCGGTGGCGGCGATTC
>MHGR01000011.1:2864-4061 GCA_001805655.1 Omnitrophica WOR_2 bacterium RIFCSPHIGHO2_02_FULL_52_10 | reverse complement strand
ATATTTCGACGGGCGGCGGCGCGTCCCTTGAGCTTTTGGAAGGGAAAGTGCTGCCCGGCATCGCGGCCTTGACCGATAAAATGGGTATCCGGATATCTGGCAGCGTCATGCGGTCAAGGAAAGTTTCGACATAATCAGGTAATTTATGATGCGTAAATTGATCATAGCAGGGAACTGGAAACTGAATAAAACCTCGCGTGAGGCGATTGAATTTGTGACGCTGTTGAAAAGGGAACTGTGCGATATTAGCGGCGTGGATATCATCGTCTGTCCGCCGGCCACAGCATTGTCCGATGTGCAGGATGTCCTTACGGATTCGAACATTGCCTTGGGCGCCCAAAATGTGTATTGGGAAGACGAGGGGGCTTTTACAGGCGAGGTGTCCGCGCCCCTGTTGAAGGACATCGGCGTTCAGTACGTCATCATCGGCCATTCGGAGCGGCGGCAGTATTTCGGCGAAACCGATGAAACCGTCAACAAGCGGCTTGCGGCCGCGCTCAAACACGGTTTGACGCCGATTGTGTGCGTCGGGGAAAACCTGACGGAGCGGGAAAAGGGCAGGACGTTTGAAGTCCTCGAGAAACAATGCCGGGGCGGACTGGATGGATTGGAAGCGGACGAAGTCGAGAAAATCATTATTGCCTATGAGCCGGTCTGGGCGATCGGGACGGGCAAGACAGCGACTGCACAACAGGCCCAGGAGGCGCATAAATTCATCCGTGATCTGCTGGCTGAAATGTACAATGATGATACCGCGCAGACCGTCCGCATCCAGTACGGCGGGAGCGTTAAGCCGGAGAACAGCGCGCAGTTGATGTCCCAGCCCGACATCGACGGGGCCCTGGTCGGCGGGGCGAGTCTAAAGGCGGAAACGTTCACCGAAATTATTAAAAACAGCTGCACCGCAGCTCAATAGCGGGGATAGAGGTCATGACCGGATTTATCATGTTTTTGCATGCGTTTATTTCGATTTTGCTTATTGTGGTGGTCCTGATGCAGGCGGGAAGGGGGGGAGGCCTGACCGAAGGTTTTGCCTCGGCGGAATCGATCTTCGGGGCGCGGACCAATGAATTCATGATCAAGACCACGACGGTCATGGCCACGGTCTTTTTTATCACGTGCATCGGCCTGGCCATCTTGTCCACTCAGAGCGGCAGGTCGCTGATGTCCACTCAAGTGGCCACGGAAACGCCGGCC
>MHGR01000011.1:0-2822 GCA_001805655.1 Omnitrophica WOR_2 bacterium RIFCSPHIGHO2_02_FULL_52_10 | reverse complement strand
GTAACTCCATAGGCTAACTTTTGAATATCAGGACATAGTTCGCTCGAAGCACAATGCACATTCGATTTAAATCCGAAATCCGAATTCCAAAATCCGAAACAATCAGAAATTCGAAGTTTTTAAATTCAAAACAGTTATGTTTGGATTTTCGAATTTTTGTCATTCGGATTTGTTTCGAGTTTCGTGTTTCGTGCTTCGGATTTAGGGTGAACGATGTATTGATATTTGTCCGCTAACCACCGAACCATGCCCGGTCCCAAAAGCACGTATATCCTAGGCATATCCGCGTTTTATCATGACAGCGCCGCCTGCCTGCTGCGGGACGGAAAAATCATCGCCGCCGCCCAGGAGGAACGCTTTACCCGCAAGAAACACGATTTCGCCTTTCCCAACCACGCCATCCGCTGGTGCCTTAACGCCGCCGGCATCACGTCGCGCGAACTGAATTATGTCGGTTATTACGAAAAGCCGTTCATTAAATTTGAGCGGCTTTTGTTTACCTATTTGAACTACGCGCCGGCCGGGCTGTTTTCCTTCCTCAAGGCCATGCCGCTTTGGCTGAAGCAGAAAATTTTCCTCAAAGACCTGATCCGCAAAGAGCTGGATTATGAGGGGGAGATCATCTTCACGGACCACCATGAGTCGCACGCGGCCTCGGCGTTTTATCCGTCGCCGTTTAATGAGGCGGCCATAATGACGATGGACGGTGTCGGCGAATGGACGACGGCGAGCTTCGGCACCGGCAGGGGCAACACGCTGAGCCTTCATTCCGAAATTAAGTTCCCGCACTCGCTCGGGCTTTTGTATTCCGCCTTCACGTATTATGTCGGCTTTCGCGTCAATTCGGGGGAGTATAAACTGATGGGGCTGGCCCCGTACGGCGAGCCGAAATACGCCGACCTTATTAAAAAGGAGCTCATCGACATCAAGCCCGACGGCTCTTTCAAGCTCAACATGAAGTATTTTGATTATTGCGCCGGGCTGACCATGACCAACCGCAGGTTCCACCAACTCTTCGGCGGCCCGCCGCGCAAACCCGAGTCAAAGATCACCCAAAGGGACATGGACCTGGCGCGCTCCATCCAGGAGGTCACCGAGGAAGTCATGCTGAAAATGGCCGACCACGTGCACGCGGTGACCAAGATGGACAATTTATGCCTGGCCGGCGGGGTGGCGCTGAATTGTGTCGGCAACGGGAAGATATTGCGCGCGGGGAAATTCAAGAACATCTGGATTCAGCCGGCGGCGGGAGACGCCGGCGGGGCCCTGGGGGGGGCGGTGTTCATATGGTACAGGCTGCTCAATAACGAGCGGGTCAGCGACGGCGTTCATGACCGGCAGGGCGGGTCGTATCTAGGGCCAAGGTACACGGATGATGAGATCGAGCGGTGTTTGAAAGATATCGATGCCCGTTATGTGCGCGTCACGGACGGCGAATACGCCGCTAAAGTCGCTGGACTCATCGCCCGGCAAAAGGTCATCGGCTTGTTTGACGGCGGCATGGAATTCGGCCCGCGCGCTTTGGGGGCCCGTAGCGTCATCGCCGACGCGCGGTCGGAGAAGATGCAGTCGGTCATCAACCTGAAGATAAAATTCCGGGAATCCTTCCGGCCGTTCGCGCCAAGCGTCCTGGAGGAAAAGGCCGGCGAATTTTTTGACCTCGCCTGCCCGAGCCCGTACATGCTCCTGGTCGCCCCGGTCCAAAAGAGTCAAGTTAATGCGGATTCCTACGGCCGGAAAGCCGGCGACATTCTCGAACAGCTGAACATCCGCCGGTCGTCCATTCCGGCCGTGACGCATGTGGACTATTCCGCGCGGCTGCAGACAGTCCGTGCAGAGACCAATCCCCGCTATCATCAAATCATCCGGGAATTCTATAAACAAACGGGCTGTCCTGTTATAATAAACACGTCGTTCAACATCCGCGGCGAGCCGATTGTCTGCACGCCGCAGGACGCTTACCGCTGTTTTATGTGCACCGACATGGACTATTTGGTCATGGGTAACTATATTTGTGATAAAACAGATCAGCCGCACCGGGAGCGCTACCGCAAGGAGGATATCTCCCAGATTCTTGATTAATATGGTCAATGAACAGAAAAATTTGAAAGTATTCGGCTACGGCCTGGCGGTCGTTTTGGCGTTTATTGCCTACAAGGTTTGGCGCGGCCACGGCTGGGTGGCCGTCCATGCTGCATTGTTGGCAGGCATATTTTTGTTTATACTGGTTACCGCGGTGCGGTATCAGGCGCTGAAGCCGTTGTATATCCGCTGGATGAAAGTCGCCCATTTTATCGGCACGGTGATCACCGGCATTATTTTATCGGTCCTGTTCTACGGCGTGTTCGGTGTCACCGGATTGATATTACGGCTCATGCGCAAGGACCTCCTGGACCGCAAATGGGACGCCGCGGCGGCTTCGTACTGGATTCCTAAAGGGCAGGCCGCGTTTGAACCGGAGCATTACACCCGCCAATTCTAAGAGGAGCAGACAATGTCTAAGGTATCCATCTTAAAGGAATTCTGGGATTTTCTGAGGGTCCGCAAACGCTACTGGCTGACGCCGATCATCGTGATTATGGTGCTGTTGAGCCTGCTGGTCGTGCTCACGCAGAGTTCGGCCGTCGCGCCCTTTGTGTATACGCTGTTTTAGGAGGGACAGCGCAACGTGCTGCCTCTACACTTGATATTCCATTTTGGAATATCAATCTGCCCCGCGCGAATGCAGGGAGCAGGGGCCACCTCCCAAAGAGGGCTTGTTATGCCCAATAAAATAGCCGCCAATTCCTAAAACAGCGTATACACAAAGGGCGCGACGGCCG
>MHGR01000010.1 GCA_001805655.1 Omnitrophica WOR_2 bacterium RIFCSPHIGHO2_02_FULL_52_10 | reverse complement strand
GCCGAATTGCGGAAAAAAGGCTATGTGGGCGGGATCGCCTCCGGCAGGCAGGCTTACAGCCGGCTTACAGACAGGGAGGGCTTGATTAAAGAGTGGCTTCGTGTTTACACCTTTGAACTCAACGAAAGCCATCTTTACTATAGTGAAGATGATATCTTAAAAAAAATGAAGACGTTCCTCCAAAATAAGAAGTGGGACGATAAATATGCCTTAACGCTCCATACCGGCGCCAATCTGATCAGCAGTTATGTCAATACACCGGTGACTTACTGCTATCTGGACAGTGACCGTTTCACAGAAATCTCTCTGGAAATCCGGCAGGCGCTGGATTTGAAAGAATTGAAAAACGGCGGTAATGTCTGCTTTATCAGGCCCTACTATAAGAATTCCGTCTTTCTCCATAAACAGGAAATAAAGGGCTTGTCCGTCGTTTCCAATCTCCAGCTTTACTTGGATCTCTATCATTTCCCGCAAAGGGGCAGGGAGCATGCCGACTATTTATTAAAAGTCCTCAAGGAAAAAGGGGTGGAGCTTGGCTGAACAGCTATTTAATAGACGGTGGGTGACTGCCCCATCGATAATTATTGATTCAGAGAAAATCAGGGACTGCGTCCTCCGAAACTCAGATGCCGGCGGATGGCTGCCCCATTTTCGTTTCCAGCCCAAATCTCCCGCAAAAGGGGCCCCAAGGGGACTGCCCGTTCATTCTTGGGGACGCGCAATGTAACCCGAATTATTTTTATGAAGACCATTGATTTCTGTAAATTAAGACGAGAGTTAGATGACGCGATCACGTATGCCGATTTTGATTTGGCGCGGCAATTGGCCCAGGAAGGCTTAAACGGCGCGCAGAGCCGGGAACTATTGGGCGAGATCATGTACTTTAAAGCTCAACGGGAGATCATCAATGAAGATTATGCGGCGGCGGTCAACTGTTTAGATCTCGCCATCAAATATAATCCCTCCGACGGAGCGGCTTATAACGACCGCGCTTTATGTATTATTGAATTAGGGGGCGATGAAGGGCGTGCCCTGGCCGATTTTGATAAAGGCATTGAGGCCGAGCCGGATTACGCGAATGTGTATCACAATAAAGGATGGCGCTTAAATAAACTCGGGCGTCATCAAGAAGCGATCCTGTATTTTGAAAAGGCCCTTGAACTTGACCCCGGCCGGGCCGTTACCTATGAGAATTTAGCTGATACCTACCTCAATCTCGGGGAAAAGCAAAAGGCCATCCGGGCGTTTAGAGAAGCATTGCGGCGCTTGAAACATTCCCGCACAGAGATTAAAGACCAGATTGAAACCAAGATTAAAATATTAATGGATAGCGGCATGCGGTGAGCAGCCCGAAAGCCAGTGAACAACAAGCATTTAATTTTCATGCAGCGGAAAATCAATTTATGGCATTAATCAGTTTACAGGAAATTTCCCTGGCGTTTGGCGGGCCGTTAGTTTTTGATAAGCTAACCCTGCATGTGGAGTTCGGCCAAAGGGTCGCCCTGTTAGGCCGTAACGGCTCAGGGAAATCGACGCTGATGAAGGTTATCACGGGCCAGATTGAAATCAACAGCGGTGAAATTATTTCTCAAAAAGGGACCAGGGTCAGTTACTTGCCGCAGGAAGTGCCTAATGACATTCAGGGGACGGTGTTTGATGTGGTCTTTGCCGGATTAGGCGGGCGCGCGAAATTGCTGAGCGATTACCATCACGTCACTCACCGTTTGCACAGCGAACATACGCCGGCCCTGATGAGGGAGCTTGGCCGTCTGCAGGAGGAATTGAACCATACCGATGGCTGGGACCTCAACAATGAAGTTGAGGATGTCCTTTCCCAAATGAAACTTGACGGAGAAAGCCAGTTTGAAACTTTATCCAGCGGGCAGAAGCGCCGCGCGCTCTTGGCGAAAGCCCTGGTGATCAAGCCGGAAATCCTTCTATTGGATGAGCCGACAAACCATCTCGATATTGATACCATCAACTGGCTTGAAGGGTTTTTGAAAAGTTATCCGTATACGCTGTTTTTTGTAACCCACGACCGCATGTTCATGACGCATATCGCAACGCATATCATTGAGCTCGACCGCGGAAAAACATTCAGTTGGTCGTGCGATTATCAGACTTTTTTGGAGCGAAAGCAGGTCGCGCTGGATATCGAAGAAGCCCAGCGTTCTCAATTTGACAGGAAGCTCGCCGAGGAAGAGGCGTGGATCCGCAAAGGCGTGAAGGCGCGGCGCACGCGCAATGAAGGACGGGTCAAGGCCCTTGAACGCTTGCGGGAAGAAAAACGGGCCCAGCGCGACCTCGCGGGCAAGGTCCGTATGAGCGTGCAGGAGTCTGACATCTCCGGGAGACAAGTCATCAAGGCCATGCATTTAGGTTTCAGCTACGG
The DNA here is from genome assembly GCA_001805655.1 of Omnitrophica WOR_2 bacterium RIFCSPHIGHO2_02_FULL_52_10. Classification (GTDB taxonomy): domain Bacteria; phylum Omnitrophota; class Gorgyraeia; order Zapsychrales; family Zapsychraceae; genus 2-02-FULL-52-10. Next base: position 8,607 of record MHGR01000010.1, on the reverse strand, counting down.
AGACCGCTGCATTGTCCGCGATTTTTCCATCCAGATCATGCGGGGAGATAAGATCGGCGTGATCGGCGCTAATGGCAGCGGGAAGACGACGTTGCTGCGGATCCTGACCGGGGCTCTGCCCGCGGATAAAGGAACGATCAAGCGCGGGACCAATTTGGAAATCGCTTATTATGACCAGCTGCGCGAACAATTGGATGATGAAAAAACCATTATCGAAAACGTTGTCCAAGGTGCCGGCGACACCGTTATGATCAACGGCAAGCCCCGGCATGTGATCGGATATTTGCAGGATTTTCTTTTTACGCCGGAACGCGCCCGGACCCCGGTCAAAGTCCTCTCCGGTGGAGAGAGAAACCGCCTTTTTCTTGCCCGCCTTTTTACGAAGCCGTCGAATTTCTTGATTATGGACGAGCCAACAAATGATCTGGATCTTGAAACCCAGGAATTGTTGGAAGAGCTTCTCATGGAATATTCCGGCACCGTAGTTTTGGTCAGCCACGACCGCGCTTTCTTAAATAATGTTGTGACTTCGACGATCGTGCTTGAAGGCAAAGGGGAAATTTATTCCTATCCCGGCGGGTATGATGATTGGCTGGCGCAACGGGCAGCGGCAGCGCCGCAGGCGAAGGCGCAGCTTACGGATGCCAAACCAAGAGATAAGGCTGTTCAATCCGCAAAACCGCGCAAATTGAGCTTTGCTGAACAGAAGGAATTAGATAATCTGCCGGGTAAAATTCAGGAACTTGAAGCTGAACAGGAAGAGCTTTGCGCTGTATTAGAGGATGCAGCCGTTTATAAGAGTAATCCTGAAAAAATTGCCCGGAGCCAAATCAGGGTCATTGCCGTGATGGATGAACTGCTTAAGGCGTATGAACACTGGGAATATTTGGAAGGCATCAAAGGACAATAAGGCTTTTAAAAGTCCCCGCGGGTGAATGAAAAATCAAGACCGCGCTCACGACCACGGGATTTCCGTTCATATTCGGTTTGTCATAAAACAATAAAATGGAGCAATTATCCAATTTTTAGCTATAATGTTCCCAAATGGCCTGCCTGCCGGCAATCGTCACGCAGATTCCAACCTTCACCCTTTTAAAATCTATTTATTAAGAAAAGAGGAAAGATGACTGAGCAACTCAAAAGCGGCAATTTTTCAGCGCACCAACAAACCGGGTCTGACGTCCTTGTATTAATCAAAATGATGCAGCAGCAATTGACTTTTCTGGAGAGGAAAATTGACATCTTGATCAGCCAGTCTCAAGAAAAACCTTTCAGGGAAAAGTCTTTTTCAAAACCTTTTCGTTCTTTTAATCGGCCTTACCGCTCGGACAATTATCGCGGCAGGAGAGGCCAGGGTGAAGATTTCCAAGAAAGGAACCTTCGCCCCGGCCGTCATTCTGTAAAACCCGAAGGAGATGAGCATCGAGGGTTTGGCGGTAAAAAAAGAAGGTTTGGCCCAAAAAAGAAATTTTCTTTTCATAAGCGAAAAGAGCAATAATCAACGGAAGCATAACCAGAGTTAACCGGTATCCTGATGGGTACCAAAAAAGGAGGCAGCATGGCTTTTCAAGATGGATATGACAGAGGTCCGCGGGAGATGCACAAAGCGGTTTGTTCGGACTGCAAAAAAGAGTGTGAAGTCCCTTTTAAGCCCAGGGGAGACCGCCCGATTTACTGCAAAGAATGCTTTTCAAAACGAAAAGATAGCGGCCGTTAAAGGAGGCGTCAACCGGCGCAAGGAATAGACCGGTTGCTAAGGGCAAGAGGAACAGGCGGGGTTATGCTACAACCAAACAGGCTCGTCTGCTGTCAGGCAGGTTCGAATCTTCTTCAGCCAGCCACCCCAGTTTTATGTAACTTATTGTAGCGCAATTAGTTACAATAAAACCCTGGTGATCAAAAGTCATCGGGGTTTTTAACTTTTTGGGGTCAAAGAGTTAGGGGTATGAATCCGTTGCCTCGGATCGAGGGATTTGAACTTCAAAGATCGATTAAAGCTTTAACAAATAGTTCTCGTTGACAATGAGAACTATCTATGGTATCCTCTCATCAGTGGTGAGTATGCGAGAGGAGCAGATGCAGAAGTCCTTATTAAAAGAAATTATTCTTGAGCAAGAAAAAGATCGCCAAGGTTTGGGTGGGGGCGTTCCAAGGACCGCCTTGGATGTTGCTTTACGCCACGCGGCTTTGCCGCACGCCGTGGTTGTCTCAGGCGTTCGCCGTTGCGGCAAGTCGACTTTGCTCAACCAGGTCATCGATGATTTTTATAAAAATGGCGTTTATTATTTTAACTTTGAAGATGAACGACTCATCGATTTTAATGTTGAGGATTTCAACGATCTTTATGAGGTCTTTTTGGAGCTTTATGGCGAGAAAAAAGTTTTCTTTTTCGACGAAATTCAAAATGTTTTCCAGTGGGAAGTATTTGTCCGGCGCATGCAGGGGAAGGGCTGTAAATTTTTTATCACAGGCTCGAATGCCTCCCTGCTGAGCAAAGAGCTTGGTACGAAATTGTCCGGCAGGAACGTCAGTATTGAGCTGTTTCCCTTTTCTTTCACAGAATATCTTTCCTTTAAAGGATTTCAGTTGTCCAAGAACGGATTGTCTCTAACGACAGAGAGGGCTGCGCTCAAAAAACATTTTGCCGAATACCTCAAGCACGGGGGCATGCCCGAATACTTGAAATATCAGGATCAAACCCTTTTGAAACGGGTCTATGAAGATATTTTGTACCGAGATATAGTGGCGAGATATGGTATCAAGCAAGTAAAACCGTTACGCGAATTAGGACTGTATCTTTTGAGTAATGTCGGCGGGACGTTTTCTTATAACAATCTGAAAAAAGTTCTTGGGCTGGGCAGTATGAATACCATCAAGCGCTATGCGGATTACTTAGAAAACAGCTACTTGATATTCCTTACAGCTAAGTTTTCGTATTCCTTGAAAGAGCAGTTTGTAGCCCTCAAAAAAATTTATTGTATCGACAACGGTTTGGCGGAGTCGATCGCTTTTCAATTCTCCAAGAATAAGGGCAAGTTTCTAGAGAATTTGGTTTTTCTTGAATTGAGGAGGAGGTTCCCAGAGGTTTATTATTATAAGACCACAAATAATCTTGAGGTGGACTTTTTGGTCAAATCCGGGCGGAAGGATATACAATTGATTCAAGTCGCGGATAATTTGCAAAAAGAGAAAACGAGGCAAAGAGAAATCAAAGCGCTCCTTAAGGCTATGGAGGAGTTGAAGCTTAAAACCGGACTTCTTTTGACCGATGACGATGAAGAAGAGCTCAAGATTTCCGGGAAGAATATCAATGTTGTGCCGGTTTATCAATGGATTTTGGGAAAAGCAGAAAAATAGGAGCGGGGGATCGATGGTGCTTTATTAGAAAAACAAGTGCCACCCCTGATTTTCCGACAGGAAATAGCCAGGCAATCAGGGGTTGCGTGCTCCGAAAATTAAATGCGGAAGGACGGCTGCCCCAGATTTGTCCCCACATTAAACTCAAATTAAACGTGAAAGGAGCAAGAGCATGAAAAAGTTCACTTTGGTAATGGCGGTTGTGTCCGCGGGGTTTTTTGTTTTTACCGCAGGTTTACGGGCGCAAAATTTTCAGGAGGGGAAATGGTCCATGACCATGGTTACGACCATGGAAGGGATGGACCAAGAATCGAATGAAGCAATGGCAGAGATGGAAAATATGTCGCCCGAAGAGAAGGCCATGATGCAGCAGATGATGGGCGGCATGAACGTTCAAATGGGCGGCAACGGCGCCGGGATCACGACAACGGTCACGAAATGCCTGTCGGCCCAAGACCCGGTCCCGGGCATGAGTGAGGACGAAGATTGCCAGCAAACGCATTCTGTCAACGGCAACACGATCCATTTCGAAGAGGCGTGCAGTGACAGCCATTCCACCGGCCAGGTGACGTATAACGGGGACACCATGAGCGGCACGATTACGTCGCGTGAAACGGTCGATGGGCAGGAAACGAGCGCAACGATCGAGATTAACGGGCAATACGTAGGGCCGTGCTCTTAAACGTTTAACCGCGGGACGCGGGGTTTCTTTGTGACTGGCTCTATGGCCTGTTAAGGGCCGTGAAATAGTCGCAAAATTCGACCCAAACCCTGCCTATATTTTATCTACAGGCGGACCGCAAGCGGTCCGCCTTTTTCTGTGGGGCGGGCCATGATCCCGTTTCGTCGGGGCAAATCGGCAAAAGGAGCCGTGAGGTGAAAACAGTCATTCTCTTGACAATCTCGAACATTTTCATGACTTTCGCCTGGTACGGGCACCTGAAGTATAAAGACAAGCCGCTGGCCTGGGTGATCCTCATCAGCTGGCTGATCGCCTTTTTTGAATACTGCTTTCAGGTTCCGGCGAACCGGACCGGCCACGGCATGTACACGGCGGCCCAGCTGAAAACGATTCAAGAGGTGATCACCCTGGTTGTGTTTTGCGCGTTCTCGGTCATTTATTTGAAGGAGGAATTGCGCTGGAATTATTTAGTCGGGTTCGGGTTAATGGTCGCGGCGGTTTTCTTTGTTTTAAAGAAATGGTGATCAAAATGTGGGGCTTTGCATGATAGGGCCCCGGTTTTTTGGCCGGCATATCGGCAAAAATTCACAAACCGGATTTTTGGTAATTATGTTAAAATATGGCATTTCGTTTGGCTCGGAACCCGGCCGGCGGCTGCCGGCCGCGGGGCCTTGTGCCAGGGAGGGCGATACAGGAAGTATTTTAAAAAAATCAAAACGGTGTTCCTATGACTTTCGGTGAATTTGAATTTTACGGGAAAAAAATAATCATCAGGATCAAAAACAGGGTCTGCGAGGATTCGGATGAGCTGATCTCCAGCAAGCTGTTCGCGTGCGTCTTAAAGCAGTGCATCAAGGATCTGCAGAAACGCGATTCCGAGCTGCTGGAAATATTTCAAACCAGGAAGATCACCGACGCGCACATCCAAACCTTGATCCAGACCCTTTTTTATTTGCCGAAAATGAAAGGGGATTTGGTCCCCAACGTCGTCCAGGGGTCGGAGGTTTTCCTCCGGGATAAAATGCTGTTTAATGATTTTGTCGAGCATCTTTATAATTATTGGAGAAGTTTCGACCGCTTTCTCATTTGTTCTTCAGAAAACGTCGATATTGAGAAGCGGCCGTACCATATTTTTAACGAGACGATTGAGCAATTAATGCATCTGGTCAGGGCCACCTACCGTGACATTGAGGAAAGCATCACGGGGACCCACCCCAAAATATACCGCCAGGTCCGGGCCGGCGCGGAAATTGCCGCCATCGCCATTCCCCATAAATTTAAATTTCCCTCAAAAGCCTACCAAAAGTTAAACCCCGTTCCCGTCATCCGTCAGGTCCTCCTCTATCCGCCCCTCATTTTTAATCCGCCGATGAATAAGCGGACGGGGTCCTTTGAGCGGGTGAGCCAGAATCCGTTGGATAGATTGGTCATCAAGAAGAATGAATGGGTGTGCTATCCCGCCAAGGTCGGCCAGTTGCTGATTTTAATTTACTTTCATAATTCTTATGCCGAGCTGGGCTACACCTTATCGAATCTTTTTCAGCTGGCGGATGAAAAGGACCTGCGGGTGAAGCCGGACGCGGTCTATTGCTTTGGCGTTCCGGGAAGCGTCGTGAAAGGTTTAGGGCAGTCCCAGACGGTTTTTTACGATGACGAAGAGCACGGCATTCTTTTTGCGGCCGTCCCCGACAGCGAGGAGTTCGGCTATTTCGGGTATTTGAAGAAGATGGCGCTGACGCTGCATAATATCGTCATCATGAAAAGGGGGGAGCTGCCCTTTCACGGGGCGCTGGTCGAGTTGACCTTAAAGTCGAAGAACAAGGCGACCATTCTATTGATCGGCGACACCGGGGCGGGCAAGTCCGAAACTCTGGAGGCGCTGCGGGAAGCCGGAGATGAGGAAATCACGGACATGCATATCATCGCGGATGACATGGGGTCCGTGCGCAAGAGCAAGAAAAATGATATTGTCGGCATAGGCACGGAGATCGGCGCGTTTTTGCGGCTGGACGATTTAAAGCCCGGTTACGCCTTCGGGCAGATGGATCGGGCGATCATCATGGGCGCCAACAAGGTGAACGCCCGGATCATCATACCGGTCACGGCCTTTGAGCGGGTGATTAAGGAGCATAAGATCGGCTTTATTTTATACGCCAATAATTATGAGGAAATCGATGCCGAGCATCCCCTGATTGAGCGCATTGAAAGCCCCGAGCTGGCCTTTAATATTTTTAAGGAAGGGACGGTCATGAGCAAAGGCACGACGACCTCGACCGGGCTCGTCCACTCGTATTTTGCCAATATTTTCGGCCCTCCCCAGTACAAGGAAGCGCATGACCGGATTGCCATGAAATATTTCAAGCTCTTCTATGAAAAGAAAATATATGTGGGGCAGATGAGGACGCGGCTGGGTGTTCCCGGCTGTGAGCAGAAAGGCCCGCTCGAGGCGGCCAGAGAATTGCTCAGGATAGTCAAAAACCATTAATCGAAAGAATTCCTCACAGCTCTGCTGCGGGGAGTTTCATTAAGACGGGCTCCTAGCGCCGGGTGGCGGACGGAAGGGCATGGAGAGCAGAAAAACCCGGTGAATTGACGTTGTTGGCTCTTTCCGCCGCCCGGCGTTTAACGAGGCAGGGATTTTATGGTTTTAATTGAACTTTTTTTGGTGTTCCTGCGCATCGGCCTCTTTGCCGTCGGCGGGGCGTATTCGTTCCTGCCGCTTTTGCAAAAGGACATTGTCGAGCGCTACGGCTGGCTGACCAAAGAGGAATTCCTCGAGGTGCTCGGTGTGGTGAAAATTTTTCCCGGCGCGATCTCCATCAAATTCGCGACCTACACCGGTTTTAAAATGGCCGGATGGGCCGGGGCGGTCGTCGCCAATATCGCCAACATGCTGTCGCCGGTCCTGATGATCATCTTTGCCACCTACCTTTACAAGCATTACAGAAACGCGCCGCAGATCAAAGGCGCCTTTGAAATGATTCAGGTCGCCGTTTTTGCCATGATCATTGCCGTCGCCTTCCAGACCATTAACGTGCAGGAGCTGATCAGATGGCGCAGCCTGCTGGTGATCTGCGCGGCCTTCATTCTGTTTATGTACACCAAAGTCCATCCGGCGCTCATAATCATCGGTGCCGGCCTGCTGGGCGGGTTTTGGCTGAGATAAAAATGATATACTCCCCGGGCAGGCCCGCTGCAGTCAATTATCCTCTAATTTCAACCGGTCACGGTTAAGCGCGTTTATCTATGTTATTGGCGACCTTTTTTCTTTGCCTGCTTTTCTTTTTTGCCCTTTTCCTTTATGTTGTCTGCTTGGTCACGCCCAAAAAGCTCAAACCGGCCGCGCGGGATCTGGCCATTATAACATTGACCGTGTTTACCGGGTTTTTCTGGGCCGGCTAGGACATGCGGGATTACGGCTATAATCCGGAAAATACGGCCGACCATTTTGATGTTCAAGGCAACGATTTTATAGGCAGGGCGTTAGCGGATTACATTCAGCGGCATTCTACGCCATGATTTCTCATTTTGAGGCAGGGAAACAGGTGTTTTATCCGACCAAGCAGATGAGCGAAGAGGAAAATGGCTTTTTCCGACCCCTTTGTTGTGCTATTAAAAATATGCTATACTCTTAACGCCCTTTTTGCTAATACTTGTAACATATTGTAACATTATGTGTTAGGATTAATTACATTCCATTAATTTATTGGAGTTATACTTAACCCGGTTTCAATATCTCAAAATGACTAATAATCACAGGGCACATAAAGGGATCACGGGTATAGAATATCTGGTCCTCATTGCGGTCATTATTGGGGCCGCACTTATGTTTTTGGGGCCTCTTAGCCCCTTCCAAACAGCGTATGATGAGGTTTTGTCATCCACCAGTTCCGGGATGATGAATATGGCGGACCAGATTGCTTTATCTATGTGGGACGGCCAAGAGGTTCTTACAGTAGCGGGAGTTGAGGAAATAGCTGACAACAGCTATATCGGGGGCGGCGGTGGGGGCGGCGAAGGCAGTAGCTCTGGCAGTGGCGGCGGAGGCGGCGGTTTTGGCGGCGGTAGCGGTGGAGGCGGCGGAGGGTGGAACATTAGCGACGGCAGTGGTGCTAGCGGTAACGTGAACACCGATAATACTGGTGGTGGCGGTGATAATATTGATGATGGAAGTGGTGGTAGCACGAGCGGTGAAGATGCCACTCCTCCTCCGGATCAGGAAATTGATACGGATATTCAAACTGCAATAAATTCGTTAAACGGGACTACGACTGGACAATATTTTTATGACTTAATCATTAATAAAAAGATCAGCGTTATTTACGATAATTTTATAAAATATGGACACGAAAATGCATTGGGGCTTTGGCGGGGGCCGCAATATAATACGATATATATCAATGAATTACTGAAGGATTTGGTGGTGGCGCAAGCTATTGGTGCGATCATTGTTCATGAAGCGACGCACGCCGACTATACCTATAATCCCGAAAAGGTGATTGCGGAAACTCTAGCTCGTCATGCCGAACTTGTCAGAGATGATCTCAACATAATCAGGGATATTGAGG
>MHGR01000009.1 GCA_001805655.1 Omnitrophica WOR_2 bacterium RIFCSPHIGHO2_02_FULL_52_10 | reverse complement strand
CAGTGCGTTCTTGACCGAGACAAGCTTCTTCATCTCCTGGCGCAGTTTTCCGTTCTCCTCGTTCAGCTTATTGACGCGCTCAGCAACGAATTTTTTGTCGTTCTTGGTCCTCGCCAGCTCCAGGCTGATATTGTCAATCATGTCCATTTTATGCTGGATGGCGGCCTCCATCTCCTCTTTTTCATGCTTGAGCGTATTGACCTCAATCTGAAGGTCTTCGACCCTCTGTTTGGTCTCGACCACGTCAATGGACTTTTTGGACAACTCTTCATTGAGTTTCTGAATGTCGATCTCAAGCGAGGCTTTTTCCTTGAGAAGGTTGGCCCAGTACTCCTCATCCACGGCTTTGCCGGTCTCGGATATGTACGTGGGAGCGCCGCTTAAATCCGTGGGAGTTAGCGATGGAGGCGCGGATTCTTTTTCCTGATGGACAACCTGCGGTTGGGGTTGCGCTTCCAGTTGCTTGGTCAATTCGTCGACCTTGGCCATCAGCTGGTCACGGTTCTGCCGCAGCTCATCGATGCGCCGCTTCCACTTGTCGCGGTCCTCCGTGATTTCGCTGACCTGCCCTTCCAAATCCTTAATTTTTTTATCGGACTGCTCTTTTATCTCTTTGGCTTGCAGGGTGAATTGGTCTTTTTCCGCGCTGATCTTAAGAATCTGGTCATTGAAGCTCTTTGTGTCCTCAACGCGCTTTTTTTCGGCCAGCGTCAATTGCTGCCTCGTGGTCTCCAAAGTGTCTTCGGCGACTTCCAACTCTTCATCAAGCTCCTCTGCCTTCATAAAAAACAGGACCGTTACGGTCAACGCGGCAGCCAGCAGGGCTATGAGGATAAAAATACTTTTCTTGGCCGCCTTCGACATTACCGCTCCTTAAATAAAACCTGTTGCCACAACCGGCGCAACAGGTTTTTCGATCTGAAAGTTGGATGGCTCATGCAACGTAAGCGCTTCACTGACTTTCCTTTATATACCTCACAAAATTCGGCCTGCGGCTTAGGACGTAAATACCCGGACCGCCGCCTGCCGCCGCTGCCTCTTTGAGTTTTTGATGAGCAATAACCCGATTTTAGAAGTTAGTATGAATATAACAAACTATTAATTTTAATACAAGAATAATTCGGGTTTTTTTCGGTTATTTTTTTATCTTTCCCATTTTTTTGAGCCTTGCCGCGCCCGCTTCTTATGAAACTAAATGACCAGCACTTTTGTAATCACCATGGAAGACTTCAAACCCGTTTGCCCCTCCTCTTTTGAAGTTAAGCGCAATTTCTTGATGCGCAGCAGCTGCCGGGAGGTGTTCAACTGGTGCAGGAATTTTGAGAGCGGGATCATCTCACCCTCAACCTCAATCTCAATCGTATACTCCTTATAGAAATCAATATCCTTCGGGGCCTGCGGCTTCATGTCCACCAGGTAAATCCCGGACTGCCGCGAAAGCGACTCGATCTCCCCGAGGATTTTGGCGACTTCCTCTTCATCGGAGCCGCTGCGCTCCACGTATCCGACAAACTTCTCGAATTCCTTCTCGATTTGGTCTTTCTGGCGGACATTGCGCAAGTCATGGGCCAATTGTTTTTCGCTGATCTGGATATTCTGGTTGATCTGCCGGACCCGGCTGCGGATCGGGCTGACAATGAGCCTGTCAAAGAACGCCACGGTTATGAAAGCGATCGCGAGGCTCAGTCCGACTTTTTCTTTTCGTGAAAGTTTATCCCAAAACATATGTATCTCCCGCGGCACGCCCGGTTTAGCCTACAAACTGCCCGTTTCCTCAATCTCCCCTTCCTCTTCATACATGCAGATGATCTCGAAGCGCGTGTACTCCTCCCCTTTCTCCTTTTTGGTCGTGGTATAGGTCGTTTTGACATTTTCAAAATACGGAGAGCCCTCAAGCGTGGTGACAAAGGAGAAGACGTTGGACATCACATCAGCCCGGCCCTGAAGGGTGGTTTGATTCCTCTCTTCAATGTTGATATTCGTAAAGTAGATATCCCTCGGGGTCAGCTTGGCGATCTCATGCAGAACATTAATCGACCGCCGCTGGGCGCTGAGCCGCTCTTCCACAAGGCTGATATGCTTGCGCATGTTTTCGACATAATTGGCCTCCTTGGCGATCTTGGTGATTTGCTTCTTGAGCTCGCTGAGGTAAGCATTTTTCGTGTAAATCGTTATCAGCAGGATCAAGGAACCGACCATGACAATCGCCGCCGCCAAAACCCCCATGAGCATGATTTGCTTGCGCTTTTCTTCCATTTCTTTCTGTATGCGCAGCTCGCTTGACGTCAAATCAAGGAAGATTTCTTTGTTCTTGATCGCCATCCCCAGCACGGGCGAGGGCGAAACATAGATGTAATCTTCCTGGTTAAAAATATTCGCATCGCTGCGGATTTTGATGTTGTTGAACGGCTCCACGCCCCCCACCGGCAGCTCCAGGGCATGACCGATGATGCGCTGCAGGTCGCCGACGTGTTTCGCCGCGCCGCTGAGGAAAATCTGGCTGATCTTCACGTCCTTCTCTTCATTGTGAAAAAGCTCTATGGAATGGTTGACTTCCTCGATGAATTTTTCCGACCATTTCTCCTTTTCTTCCAAAAGATGGTTGGTCCCGATGAGGATGTTTCTCGTGTAGGAAAACTGTTCTTTATAAATAATGATAAAGTCGGAATAATTGGAGTCTATGTCGATGAGGACAATCCCGTCGCCTTCCATCTTCATCTTGGACTCATAGGCGATGCTGAACCAGTTAAAAACCCCCTCGGAACTGACCGTGACGCGGTCGACCTCTATGCCCGCCTTCTGCAGAGCCTCCACGCGGGCGTTGACGATGCTCCGCCTGGCAATGACCAGCATGACCTTCGTGTAGCCTTGCCGGCCCATGTGGATCAGCCTGTAGGCAAAAATGATTTCCTCCCGCGAATACGGCGTCTGTTTCCCCACCTGGAGCGTGACCATATTGTCGATCTCCTTCGGGTCGGTGGAAGGGAACTCGAGGATGCGTATCGTCACCAAATGACGCGGGATACATACAATGACGCCCTGCTTGCTGAGCTTGAGATTTTTAAACGCCTTGGACAGGGCTTCCGTGACCGGCTCTTTGATTTGCACGAGCTTCACGAGGCTGGTGCGCGTCACGCACCCCCCCTTGATGGAGGGATTATATTCGAGGATCTTCAGCCAGTCGTTGCCGATCTCAACGACAACCGTGGGCCTTTTAAATCCCGATTTTAACAATAACTGCGCCATAATAGGTAAGAGGGAACCACCGCCCCGTTACATTTCTTTCCAAAAATGAATTGTCTCGTCGCGGTTGACCACAAAAATGATTTTAACCGCCGCCTCCCTGTCCTGAAACCTGCCGTAAGATTCTCCCCGGTAAAAATCCGACCGCACGCCGAGCAGCCCGGCGTTCTGCGCGCTGGTCAGCTTCTCAATGTCCTCGGCGGACAAACTGAGCCTGGCAGAAAGGTCGGGAATCAGGCTCTGCGCGCTTTCAAGCGCGTTGTCGTCTTCGGTCGCCCCCTGGCCGTCGCCTCCGTTGCGGTAATCCACGATTTTTTTGGCCAAGTCGTCCCCTATCCCCAGCCATTGAAGGACCGCCTCATCCGCCGTATTGATATTGACGGCGCCCTCTCCGTACACCGTCACATAACCCTTCACACGGTCAAATATTCCCTGCGTCACGCCTTTGACCAGCAGGAGCTCCTCCAAAACATCAAAATTGGCGTTCTTGCAGGCGTACGGGGCTCCCAGCCCTTGATAATAATTGTTTTCTGCGCCGTTATCCATGGCCTCATCATCGCCGTCGCGCCAATCTCCGATGGATTCGGCAATTTCCTCCGCCTCCTGATCGGAAACTTCCCCGGCGTTCACGAACAACCCGGTTAAAACGTCAACCGGCGCCGTATTGATGTTGATTTTGCGCTCCTCATCGATAAGACCGTACCGCTTCCCGCCTTCCTCCCCTTCCCCGGCGATTTCATGCTCCACGCTGAAATACCCAATGTCCGTTAAAAAAATTTCCTTAAAGGCCTCATCATTATCGGCCCAGGGATTGTTCAGGGCGTCATATTCTTCCGTTTCATCGGATCGCAGTTCCAGGAGCGACCGTTGAACCCCCGCTTCCGCCAAATACCGCAACGCCATCCTGTCGCGCAGGGATGCCGCCAGGGTCAATTGGGGGGTAATGGAGGCGTTGATCACCAGCGCCAGGGCCGTCAAAAGAAAAAGGGACCACAAAACAGCGATGAGCACGCTACCGGTCTTGGACACCTCTTTTTCCATCTCGGCTCCTATTCTCCCCCGCCTTCTTCCGTGCCCTCCTCTTCCGCCTCGGCGGCGATGCCGCCGGCGGCGGGAATGAGCACAGCCCGCACAAGCTGCACCTCGCGGTTGAGGTCCTGATACGTTAAGGTGACCTCCACGCCTTTAAGGACGCCTCCCGCGCTGTCACTCCAGACGTCATCCCAATGATATTCTCCCTCGTCCGCATTGTAGGAATAATACCTGAACGCCAAATTGCTGACGGAAACAAGCGTTTCATCCGCGTTCTCGCTGTCCGTACCCCCCGATACGGCGTCGGAATAATTCAGCGTTGACTTTTTCAGGACCTTGCCCTCCAATCCCATGCCTTCGAGAAAATAGACGACCTTGCCGATGGAGGCGCGCAGCTGCGCCTCCTCCCCCTCCACCTCTTCGTACGTCTCGATGACCGCGGGGAAGGCGATGCGGTCGGCTTCCGCCTCCACAGGAATGGTCGAAATCGGAACAATGTTACGCACATCCCGTTCGAGTTCCTCAAGGGCAAGCAAGGCGTCGGCCTGGGCCCCGCCATACGCCTGTACGCGCTCATAAACGCTGAACCCGCTGCCGAACGTCGTCAGGATCGCTAATCCGATGAAGCCCAGAATTGAGGCGGCGACCATGAATTCGATGAGGGTAAATCCTTTTTCAGCGGAAAGCGAATAGCGCTTAGCGATTAGTTCTTTTCTGTCCGTTATACGCTGTACGCTGCACGCTATCGGTTTATTCTTCTTCCTCGGGCGGGTCCACCACATATGTTATTACCGAAATTTTCCTGGGATTGAAATTATGCGACACGGCCAGCTCCAGCTCATTGAGATGGTCCGTGTCTGTCGGCCTGATTTCCCATGACCAGAGGAAATCCTGATAAATGCCCTCAAAATTGCCGCTATCGCTCTTTGAAGCCTCCGTGCCCTGCTCAAGCAAATTTTGCTGGACGTCGGCCATCTTTCGTTTCAGTAAATTCACGGCATCGATATTGTATTGGCCCGATTCAAGAGTGGCGACCGAACTAGCGTACGCCCTGAGAACGCCGACGATGCCGATGGACAGCACGGAAACAGCCAGCATGACTTCGATGAGGGTTAAACCTCTTTCCGTGGTCATTGGCCAGTGGTCAGTGGTCAGAAAAGAAACTAAACCCGAAAATTTTTTCTTTTTAATCCCACCTGAACCCTGACCGCTGAGCACTGACCGCTGTTTATTCCCAATTCTTGATGTCATCTTCGTTGCCTTCAACACCGTCCGGCCCTACGGAATAAAGGTCGTAACCGCTGGTATTATGCTCCCCGGGACTCTTAAATTTATACTCTTCCTTCCAGGGGTCGATGGGATCCGTTTCCAAATACGGGCCGTTCCAGTTTTGGGGGGCCGGGCTGGAAGTCGGTTTTGAAAGGAGCGCCTTGAGGCCCTGGGCGGTCGTCGGATAACGTCCGTTGTCGAGTTTATACAACTTCAACGCCAACCCGATATTCGAGTTAATGTCCGCGTCCGCCACGGCGATTTTCGCCTGTTCGGACCTGTTGGAGAGCCGCGGCACGACCATCGCCGAAAGCGCGGCGATGATGATCACGACAATCATCAGCTCGATGAGAGTGAACGCACGGCTGGACTTCAGACCAAAGACCAAAGACCAAAGACCTTTTCGCTCTGAAATTAAGGCAAGGTCCCGTCTTGAAATGTTTTTACCTTTTTGCGTTAAGTGAGTGTTCATGTTTGCCCCCTTTTGACATTAATACAATTAAATAAATTATACCCCTGCGTTCTCCCGGTTCGCGTCCTCAGTCTTCGGTCCTTAGTCTAACCCCTATTTCGCCATCACGCCGATGTCAAAAATCGGCATGAGCATGGCAAAGACGATGAACCCGACGACGCCGCCGACCGTCAGGATCAATAACGGCTCGATCAACGAGGTCATGACGCCGATGGCCTGGTCCACCTGTTTCTCATAGGTGCTGGCAACGCCGTTCAGCGACTCTTCGAGCTTGCCGCCTTCTTCGCCGACGGCAATCATGTTAATCACGAAATTGGGGAATATCTTCACCTTGCCGAGGCTGGCGGAGAGGGTGATCCCCTGGTTGACGATTTCCTTGCCCGTGTTTTCCAGCTGCTTGCGCAGGGCGTCATTGTCCAGCGTATTGGTCGCCAGCGACAGGCTGTCATAGACGGTCAGGCCGTTTTTCAAGAGCATGCCCAACGTACGGCAAAACTTGGCGATCTCGGCGTTGCGGATGAACTGCTTGACCAGGGGCATATGCAGTTTGATCATATCAAAAAAGAATTTCTTTTTACTCGAGGGCCGCACGCGCCCGAAAACGACCAGCACAAAGCCGAACGCGATTAAAAACCACAGCCAGTGCTCGGACATGAAATTGCTGACGCCGATCAAGAGCTTCGTGGGGAGGGGAAGTTCCCTGTTCATACGATCAAAAATCCCGATGAACTTGGGCATAAAGAACGTCAGCATGACAAACACCGTCCCGACCCCGACCACCAGCATGACGATCGGATAGGCCAGCGCCGACTGGATTTTGCGCCGCATGAGCTGTTCTTTTTCCCTGTGCTCCGCGACCCTGTATAAGACCTCGTCAAGCACCCCTCCCTGTTCGCCGGATTTGACAAGGCTTAAGAACAGATTGTTGAACAACTTCGGGTAATGACGCATGGTTTCCGACATGGTCTTCCCGTCCTTGACCTGATTCCGCATGTCTTCAACGACAACCCGCAGGGAGGCATTATCCGTTTGCTGGGCGATGAGCGACAGCGCCCTGAGGATGGGCACCCTGGCCTTGACCAGGCTGGCCAGCTGCCAGGTGAAGGCGTCGACGTCATTGGGTCGTATTTTGCGGTTGCGGAACACGGGGCTCTGCCTTTGCCGGGCATCCGCTTTTGCTTCCCCGGCTCCCCCCGCGCTCTTCTCTGCAACACTGACCGGGATCAAGCCCATCTGGTCAAGCTGCGTGACCACGTGATCCGGGTTGTCGGCGATAATCTCGCCTTCCACGACCTCCGTCGGGCCTTTTTTCGCTTTATATATATATTTCGGCATCGTCTACCTGTACATTATTGACGTTCGGATAAGTAATGGAACCTTTGCGGACGTCAACCCATTCGACTCTCCCCGCCATAAATGGCGGGGCTTGCTCAGGGTTGACTCTGAGCGGCGCCTTTTTCCCCGCTCTGAAGAGCGGGACTTGGGCGCCGTCGAATGAGTCAATACTGCCACCGCTCCAACCAGTTGTGAAAGATGCATTGGTTCCATTAAAAATGCGGTGGTCTGTAGTACAATGAATACTTGTATGGCCGTAGAATCCCGATCAGGTAAGAAATTAATCAAATTTTTCCTCCTTATCGTTATTCTGGTCCTTTGCTGGTATTTGGGACGGATCTTTAAGATCGATGTCGGATATTATCAGGAACTCCTGTCGCGGTATCCGCTGGCCCTTTCCGGTTTGATCTTTGTCCTGCTGTACGTCCTGACCACGACCTTTGTCTGGCTCGGCCCCAAGGACGTGTTAAGGATTTCCAGCGCCGTCCTTTTCGGGGGCGCGGTCAGCGCGGTATTTGTCTGGGCGGGCGAGATGTTCAATGCCGGCATCATGTTCCATTTAAGCCGGTTCCTCGGCCGGGAATATGTTCAGCAGAAATTCCGGGTGAAGCCGCAGGACCTGGACAGAATGAAGGACGACGCGACTCTCCTCAGTGTGGCCGCCTGGCGCATTAATCCCCTGGTCCCGTTCAGATTTATCGACTTGGGGTACGGTCTTACGCAGATTTCTTTCCGGAAGTATTTGATCGGAATTGCCGCGGTTTCTTTTGTGCGGATCCTTTGGCTTCAGTTGATTCTGGCGGGGATCGGTACGAGCTTGTTTCAAGATCCGTCATCGATGATCGCTTATTTTGCGGGGCATCCGCACGTGCTTCGATACAGCGGCCTGTATTTTCTTTTCGTCCTTATCCTGACGGTCATCGCTTTCGCGGCCCGCTTTTTCCGAAAAAGGGCCGATCAATCCGGGGAAGCAATGGCTGAATCGTTCAATAGTTGAGGGAACAGCATGTCCGAAGAGCCTAGCGCAAAGATAATGAAGTTTCTGATATTCTTCGCCGTGATGGTCGTGATCATCAAGAGCCTGGGCAACGCCGGCTACTTCAAGCCCAAGGACCATAAAGGCAGGGGATATTATGTCAAAATCCCCGCCGGCTGGATAAAAGCGAAACGCCAAAAAAACGTCCAGTATCCCAAGGACGTGGAGGTGGCCATGTTCGTGCCGCAGGGAACCGACATGAGCAAGGGGCAGCCGGACATATTCGTTTCCATCTATACAAAGAAACTGTCAACGCCGATTTGGATCGAGGACGAGTTCCCCGATATTTTAAGCGCCATCCAGAAAGAGGGCATGGAAATCAAGGACAAGGGACAGATCAAGATCGACGACAAGATTACCCATTGGGTCGTCTATTTGGACAAGGCCGCGCCGGCGCTGGTCCTGGAATTTTACATGGTCACGGACAACAACACGTTTCACAAAATCCAATACTCCGCCCCTCCCGATAAGTTCGACAAGTACCGAAAATCATTTGAAGAGCTGAAGGACAGCTTTAAGCTCACGTTTTCTCTTTATTAATGACGGCGTGGTTTACGGAGCGAAGTGAACGTAAACCACTGCCGGAATTAACCCCGTGCCCGCAGGGCATCGGGGTCATCCATAAAAGAAAGTCCTGTCGCCTTTCAATCTCTCTATCTCTTTTTTCAGGCATTATCAATCGGCCGCCAGTCGGTAAAGACCGGATCAAATTGCCTTTCCTTAAGCAGGCGGACGATGTCATGAACGGAGCGCCGGTCCTCGATATCGAATTGGGGGTCCTGCTCTTCGGGGGTTTTGAAGAGATCGTATCCCCCCACCGAGGTGTTGGAGCCGGCCGAGATACGCGTGACGCCGATCTCAATGGCGTGGTCGCGCAGCGCGGGAGTTTCCCGCGTGGAGAGGTTCAGGCCGACGCGCGGGAAAAGAATGCGCGTCAGGCAAAGGACCTTGATCAGGGTGGTATCGTTGACGTCGCAAAGGGCGAAGGCACGCCCTTTTATTTTTCTAAGCCTCGGGAATGACAGGCTGTATTCGATCCCGGGGTGGTTTTTTTCCATCCAGCGCAGATGTTCATAAAGCGCCTGCAGGTCTTCCGCGATGTCCCCCAACCCCAGCAAAATGCCGAGAGAGATCTGCCGTATCCCGGCAAGAGCCGCGCGCCGGGGCGTGTCCCGGCGGTAATCGTAATCGCTTTTTTTACCGGAGAGATGGACTTCCGCATAACGGCCGCGGTCATACGTTTCCTGATACACGGTAATCCCGTCCACGCCCTCGTAAAACAATGCGCGGTATTCATCGGTGCTCATCGGGTGGACCTCTAAACTGATGCTCGTAAAATACTTTTTCGCGATTTGGACGGCTTCTTTCAGGTAGGCGAGCGGGGTCGCCTGGTACGACTCGCCCGTCAGGAGCAGGATATTCTCGATGCCCATCTTGGCAACGGCTTCCATCTCGCGGCGCATCTGGTCGGGGGTCAGGCGGATGCGTGTAATCCTGTTCTTGCTGTGAAACCCGCAGTACGTGCAATGGCTGCTGCAGTAATTGGATACATACAAGGGGGCATATAACGAGATTGTCCGGCCGAAATACTGCCGGGTGATCTCCCGGCTTTTTTGGGCCAGCTGCTCGACGCGGGCAGGGTCTTGCTCGGCCAGGATCTCTTTGATGGCGGACAGGGTAATCATTGGTCGAAGAGGAAGCCGGTTAATGGGGAGGAGGCGCCGGCCCTGTCTTGCTCAGCGGGAAGCTTGCTTAAAAAGGCTAAACGTCCGGCTTGAATGGCCAGCGCAAAAGCCCGTGCCACGCCCGCGGGGTTCCCGGCCGTAGCCACGGCCGTGTTCGCGAGAACCGCATCCACTCCCATCTCCATGGCCTCGGCCGCCTGGGACGGGGTTCCGATGCCGGCATCAACGATGACCGGGATCTCATCAATCTCTTGGACCAGGATTCTAATGAATTCCTTGGCCTTTAATCCCTGGTTGCTCCCGATCAGGGATCCCAACGGCATGACTGCGGCGGCCCCGGCCTTGACTAAGGTCCGTGCGGTGTAAAGGTCCGGATATATATAGGGAAGGACAACAAACCCTTCCCGGGCTAAAATCTCGGTTGCCTTAACGGTTTCATTGTTGTCCGGGAGCAGATATTTGCTGTCGTTGATGACTTCGATTTTGATCCAGTTCCCGCAGCCGGACTCCCTGGCCAGCCGGGCGAGGCGCACGGCTTCCCGGGCGTCCCTGGCGCCGGAGGTGTTGGTTAACAAGGTGATGCCCTGAGGGATGTATTCGAGAACGTTGTCTTCATGGCGCTCGATGTCGATACGCCGCAAGGCGACGGTCACGATCTGCGTGCCGGAGGCATTGATGCTTTCGGTGACATCCGATTTATTTTTGAATTTTCCGGTGCCCAGCATGAAGCGGCTGGAAAAAAATTTTCCGGCAATGTTCAATGGGGAATCCTGGATTGTTGGCTGTGTGATTGGCATATGAATGAGTGACCCGTCGCTTGTGACCAGTGTCCCGTGAAAGCGATGCGAGTCACGGGACACGAGTCACGGATGACGATTCAACCGCCGCCGACAAAACTAATGAGTTCTAATTGATCGCCTTCGCGCAACACGGTCTTCTTCCACCGGTGGTCTTTGATAATTTCTCCGTTAAGCTCGGCGATAACAGGGCTATTGGATCTCCGGTAATGATCGATGAATGCGCTTAAGTCAGGAAAATCAGAAATTTCTTTGAGGTAACCGTTCAATATGATTTTCATAAGAGTAAGGCGCTTGTTAAGGATGTTGTTCATTCTAGAATATTTAATTTAAAAATGCAAATATTTAAAATAGGGTGGCGGGGTACAGAAAACCCTCCAATAATATTTATATTTTTCTTTGACTAAGAAAAAATCTAATGTGATAATAATGCGAATTCATGGAAGAATATATTTGCCCGAGCTGTAAACAGCCGATCTATGAGACTGATGTGGTGTTATGCCATTTTTGCGGGGGGAGCCTGCAGAGAGCGGGTCAAGGATTTTTGGGCCGGGTCCGGTATTCGAACCGGCGGGTCTTGTGGTTCTATCTGATTTTTTTTATTGTATTGGCGGTGACGTTCTATCTGGTTTTGTAAGGCGTAAACAATTTTGATGGCTTCAATTAACAATTATTTACAAAAGGAAAAAAAATGACCAACCCCTTAGGCTCCAAAAACCAGGTTTTCGGCTATCAACTGCTGCTGGACCTCTATGAGTGCAAGGAGGGCGTCTGCGACGACCTGGACCTGAACTACCGCTTCCTCGATGAGATGGTTACCCGCCTGGGGATGGAAAAACAGGCGCCGCCTAACATCTTCCGCAGTGACGAGATCCGCTTTCCCGACAAGGCGGGCCTGTCGGGCTGGGTCCCCCTGATCGAAAGCTCCATCGTCATCCACACGTTGACCCCGAAGGATTTTATCTCCATTGATATTTACTGCTGCAGGGCTTTTGACATCAAGAAAGCCCAGGAAGTCTGCTACCGGTATTTTTCCCCAAAGACGATCGATGCCCAGCATTTAGAGCGCGGGCTCAAGTATTATCAGATCAAGCAGCTAGTCTGATATTCCAATGTAGGGCCATTATTCCTCCCGCCAGTCGGAAACATCTTGCCCAATGCCGTTTCTGTTCCCCTGTGCCGGCGCCAAAGGAAAAATCTTTACACCCTTCCCGAATTTCATTATATTGTTAAGCATTTACAGGAGCCGGGATGCCCTATAACTTCAAAGACATTGAAATAAAATGGCAACTGTTCTGGGATAAGTACAAGATCTTCCGGGCCAAAGCGGACGCCTCCAAGGAGAAGTACTATGTCCTGGAGATGTTTCCCTACCCTTCGGGCAAAATCCACATGGGCCATGTCCGCAATTACACGATTGCCGATGTGATTGCCCGCTTCAAAATGTCCCAGGGGCTGAACGTCCTGCACCCCATGGGTTACGATGCCTTCGGGCAGCCCGCCGAGAACGCGGCCATCAAGCATAACGTCAAGCCTTCCAAGTGGACGCACGACTGCATCCATCAAATGCGCGCCGAGCTCAAACGCATGGGGTTTTCCTATGATTGGGACAGGGAGCTGGTCACCTGCGACAAGAAATATTACCGCTGGAACCAGTGGATTTTCCTGAAAATGGCCGAGCGCGGCCTGGCGTACAAGAAGGCCTCGCCGGTGAATTGGTGCCCGAGCTGCGAAACGACCCTGGCCAATGAGGAAGTCATCCAAGGGCAGTGCTGGCGGTGCCATGCGCAGGTCACCCAAAAGGACCTCGAGCAATGGTATTTAAAGATCACCGCGTACAACGAAAAACTGCTGGAGGACCTCAAGACGCTCGCGCACTGGCCGGAGAGGGTCATCGCGATGCAGGAGAACTGGATTGGCAAGAGCTACGGGGTCAACATCCATTTTACGGTCCAGGGCGGCAAAGAGCGCATGACGGTTTTTACGACCAGGCCGGACACGATTTTCGGGGCTACCTATGTGGTCCTGGCGCCCGAGCACCCATTAGTTGAAACTTTGATCCGGGGGGCGGTAAATGAGCGAGAGATCAGACAATTCATCACCGATGTCGCCAATGAAAGCAAAAGCGCTCGCTTGACCGGGGGAGCGGGCAAGGGCGGGATATTCAGCGGACGTTATGCCGTCAATCCCGTCAACGGCGAGGCCATACCGATCTGGTTCGCCGATTATGTTCTGATGGAATACGGCACGGGGGCCATCATGGCGGTCCCCACGCATGACCAGAGAGATTTTCTTTTTGCCCGGGAGCACGGTCTGAAACTGCGCATTGTCATTCAGGACCCGCAGGCCCCGCGCGTGAATGAGTCCGCGATGGAAAAGGCCTATGAAGGCGAGGGGACGCTGGTCAACTCAAAACAGTTTGACGGGATGAACAGCCGGGAGGCGATCCGGAAAATCGGTACTTGGATGGAGCAGGAAGGCCTGGGCGAAACGGCGGTGCATTGGCGGCTGCGCGATTGGCTGATTTCCCGTCAGCGCTATTGGGGCACGCCGATTCCGTTCATTTATTGCGGGCGCTGCGGAACCGTGCCCGTCCCAGAAAAACAGCTGCCGGTCGTATTGCCGGAGGATATCCGGATCACCGGGGAAGGAGGAAGTCCGTTAGGCCAATGCCCCGAGTTTGTTAATGTTTCCTGCCCGAAATGCGGCGGCGCCGCGCGCCGGGAAACCGATACCATGGCGACGTTTTTCGACTCCTCCTGGTACTATTTAAGATTTTGTTCGCCGGGGGATGACCGCCGCGTCTTTGACCCCAAAGAAGCGGCGTACTGGATGACGGTGGACCAGTATATCGGCGGCATCGAGCACGCGATCCTGCATCTGCTCTACTCCCGTTTCTTCACGAAATTCTTGAAAGACCTCGGGCTGGTCGATTTTGACGAGCCGTTCAACCGGTTACTGACCCAGGGCATGGTGCTCAAGGACGGGGAGGTCATGTCGAAGTCCAAGGGCAACACGGTCGACCCCGACGCGATTGTCGCGAAGTACGGGGCGGACGCGCTGCGGTTATTTATCCTTTTTGCCGCCCCGCCCGAAGACCAGCTGGAATGGAATGACAACGCGATTGAGGGAGCGTGGCGGTTTTTAAACCGTGTCTACGGCTTTGTCGAGGACCGCTTTGATCCGGGGTTTAAAGGGCAACTTAATAAAGAGTTATTTGATGCGGATGACCGAGAATTGGACCGGCAATTACATCTTACGGTTAAAAAAGTGACTGATGATTTTAAGAATTATAAATTTAATACAGCCATCAGCTCAATGATGATTTTAATGAATCATTCTGATAAGTATAAAACTGGAACCAAGATACAAGAGCCCAAAACTAAAAATTCTACTGTTGAACAATATAAATATACCACCCAAAATCAGGCGCTTATAAATAATTTTTGCAGGACGCTTGTCCAGTTGATTGCCCCGATTGCCCCCCACATGGGGGAGGAGTTGTGGCATGAAATTATCGGCGGCAAGGAAGAGAGCATCATCCATGTCCCCTGGCCGCGCCATGACGAGGCCGCCTTGCAGCAGGACACGGTCCAGATCATCGCCCAGGTCAACGGGAAGCTGCGCGGACGGTTTGACCTGCCGGCTGATATCAGCGAGGAGGAACTTCAGAAAATCGTCCTGGCGGACAAAAAGATTCAGGAGTTCGTCCAAAACAAGCCTGTTAAAAAATTCATTTACGTCCCCCGCAAGCTCGTAAACCTCGTCATTTAAGGTGTCCCCCGCATTCGTTTACAGCCTCGGTTGCGCGGTGTATACTAATCCGCTGTTTTGAAATTCCCCCTCATGTGATTCCCGAAAATGAAGCAGAATCAATAGACTCATCTTTCCTTTATGTTTGCCTTCACCAAACAGGAACGAACCGTCCTCGTTTTGTTCACCGTCATTATCCTCTGCGGCGCGGTCCTCCGTTGTGCCTTCATCAAATATCTGCCGCTTGAGGACATGGTCGACTTTATCGACAATGAGCGCATTTATTTCAGGACGGACCTCAATGCCGCGACCGCCGAAGAATTGGAGGAGCTTCCCTATATAGGCCGCTATACGGCGGAGCGCATCGTCCAATACCGCCAGCTGCACGGTCCGTTCACGGCCGTGGAAGAGGTGAAGAACGTCAAGGGCATCCGTGACAAAAACTACGGCCGGTTTTCCATGTATTTGAAAGTTAACAAACGATAACCTTAAGTCAACCTCTGGATTGGAAGGGGTTGCAGCCATTGAAGAGTGGGCGGGGATGGAAGAGATATTTGAACAGAAGAGAGCGGTTCATCGGCCGTTTCTCGGGGTTGTTTTGGCCTTCGGCACCGGGATACTTCTTGAATCTCACACGGATATGCCGTTACGCGCTTTAGTGCCGCTGGTGTTGTTGCCCGTCACCCTCGGTTTTCTGGCACGCAACCGCAAGAACACATCGACCCTGTTTGTCCTGCTTGCGCTCGCGGCCTTGGGGGCCGTTTATACCCAAAGCCGGCAGGCGCTGCCCAAAGACCACATCGAGCACAGCGCGCGGTATTACCGGCGCAGCCCCGTTTTGGTGGAGGGGACGATTGCCTCGGATGTGGAAAAGCGGAATTTTTTTAAGGGGAAAAAAACGGTCTTTCATCTGGCGGTAAAACGTCTTAAAACGCCCTGGGGGTGGCAGGAGCGCTCCGGCAAAATTTTGGTCAATCTCTTCCGTGAGGAACAGTTAGCCTACGGTGACTGCATACGCTTGGAGGGAAAACTGCACCGCCCGTTCGAATTTTCCGACGACAGTAAATTTTCTTATCGGGAGTATCTGAATGTCAAAGGCATCCGTTTCATTGTAAGCGTGAAAAAGCAGGGTTACGTTGAAATCCGGGAATCCGGTAAAGGAAATCCCCTTAAGGCTGTTTCCCTGAAGGTCAAACATCGGTTCAATCAAGTTCTGGCGGACAACCTTTCCAAGAATGAAGCGAGTATTATGCAGGCGTTTCTGGTGGGGGACCGGTATAACATTCCCAGCTCCATCGTGGACCTTTTTAAAATTTCGGGGGTGGCCCATATCCTCGCCATCTCCGGGTTTAATTTGGGGATTATTGCGTTCCAAATTTTATTGTTTTTGAAGATGCTGCCGATTCCCAGGCGGGCGCAGTATTTTCTAGCGATTGTCCTGATCAACTTTTATGCGTTTCTCACCGGGGGCCAGCCTGCCGTCGTGCGCGCGGCCATCATGGGGAGCGTGATATTAGTCGGTTACATGATCGAACGGGAATCGGATTCCATTAATACCCTGTCCTTGGCGGCCATTCTGATTTTTTTGATGAATCCCTTGAATTTATTTGATGTGGGTTTTCAGCTGTCGTTCATCAGCGTCTTTTCCATCATCGTTTTTTATCGCAAATTCATGAAGGTGTTTCAACTGTTGTTTCCCGAGAACAAATCAAAAATCGCGACCTATGTCATGCAGTCCTCGGCCGTATCACTGTCAGCGTCTTTGGGGGTGACCGGCGTGATCGCCTACTATTTTCAAATCGTGACCCCGGTTGCGATTTTGGCGAATTTGTTCGTGGTGCCGATGAGCGGGGCCATTGTGACCTTGGGGATGGGGCTGTTATTTACAGGCATCGTGGTCCCGCCCATCGCCTTTGCCTTTGCCCAATGCCTGAAGGTCGTGCTCAATGGCATGGTGGCCGTCATTTTCCTGTTTATCCAGGTTCCCGGGGCTTTTTTCCGGCTTAAAGCATTCTCGCTTTGGAGCGTCAGCATCTATTATGGGCTGCTGTTAATTATGACAGGCATCCTTAAGTGGGGCCTTTCACGGCGTCAAGCGGCCAAGCAGCAGTAATTGACTCATTCGACAGCGGCCAAGTCCTGCCTTTCAAGGCGGGGACAAGAGATGCCGCTCATAGTCGCCCTGAGTCAAGCCGCGCTCCTAAAGCAGGATAGCCGAAGGGTTGACAAACCCAGTAGGGTATGTTAGAGTCTGCCATATGCTGCACCGATATCGTCTACTACTACTTTTAATACTATATTTAGTATTAGTTCCAAAGCCGCTATTCGCCTTCTGGGTCTGGACGCCGGAAACCAATAAATGGGTCAACCCCAAATATGCCGTCAAGGAAACTCCGCAGGAACAGCTCCAATACGCCCTGGAGTTTTACAAGGACAAGGAATATAAAGAGGCGATTAATGAATTCCGCAAGTTGATCAAACATTACCCGCGCGCCCGCGAGGCCCCTGATGCCCAATATCATGTCGGGCTTTGCCTGGAGGAGCAGGGGAAAATCTTCGAGTCCTACAAGGAATACCAGGAGGTCATCGATAAATATCCGTTCAGCGAGCTTTCGGCCGCCATCGTGAAAAAGCAATACGATATCGGCGTGGATCTGCTGGAAAACGCCAATAACCGCAGCAAATTCGTGGATGCCTTCGCCGGGACCAATTATAATGCCATTGATGTGTTCAAGACCGTTATCAAGAACGCGCCCTACGGGGAGCTGGCGGCCCCTTCCCAGTATAAAATCGGCCTCTATCTGATTGAGCAAGGGTTGTACCAGGAGGCCCGGGATGAGTTGGAGAAGGTCGTGAATGATTATCCCGAAAGCGAATGGGCGAAGGCGGCGAAATACCAGATTGCGGTTGCGGACAGCCAGCGTTCGACGGATGCCCAGTATGATCAAAAGGTCACTCAGGTCGCCATCAAAGAGTTTGAGGAATATGTCGAGAATTTTCCCGACGCCCAGCTGACCGATAAAGCGAAGGAACAGATCCACCGGTTGCGGGAAAAAGAAGCGGAAAACAGTTTTTTGGTCGCCCAATTCTATGAGAAACAGAGGCAATATAAGGCGGCAAAGATTTATTATCAGACCGTGGTTGATGATTACAGGAATTCATCCTGGGCATCGAAGGCGCTGGTGAAGATCCAGGAGTTAGGCGGTAAGGAAACGCCGGAGGCGGAGCCGGGACCGAAGACAAAAGACTAAAGACCAAAGACCGAAAGCGAAAAAATGAGAAAATTTTGTATATCCGTTTCACCTGCTTATTCCCGATTCCTCACTCTTAGTCTTTGGTCTTTGGCCTTTGGCCTGATACCCGTTTTCCTATTCTCAGGCTGCGGTTATTCGACGCGGTCTACCCTGCCTTCCAGCATCAAAACCATCCATGTCGAACCGTTCAAAAACAGCATTGACTTCACGACAGGCCTGCAAAGGGATGTTTACCTGCCGCTGCTGGAGATCAAAGCCCGCAATGCGGTGATAGACAGATTTTTGTTTGACGGCAGTTTAAAGATTGCCGAAGCCCCCGTTGCGGATCTTATCCTTAAAGGGGAATTGGTCAATTATCAGAGGTCGGCTTTGCGGTATACCGATAATGACGATGTCCAGGAATACCGCGTTCAGGTTGCTGTTTCCTTTGAACTGGTGGATGCGAAAACCGGGGAGACCTCGTGGCAAGAGCCCGGGTTCGCCGGGGAAGCGGATTATTTTGTATCAGGCCCTCAAGCCTCGTCAGAGGATTCTGCCGTTGATAAAGCCATTCTGGATCTCGCCCGCCGCATTGTCGAGAGAACGGTTGAAGATTGGTAAAAAGACAAATTAAAAGTTTACGGCACCACCAAGCCGCCGCATCACAAGTCATCAAGCCCTCTTATGATGATTTTGTGACCAAGCATCATATGTATTTTCTATGATTTATCTTCTAATGGGAGAAGACCAGGACGCCAAAGATCGCCATATTGTCGGCATCAAAGCGAAATA
>MHGR01000008.1:3110-24788 GCA_001805655.1 Omnitrophica WOR_2 bacterium RIFCSPHIGHO2_02_FULL_52_10 | reverse complement strand
CACTCAAAAATTCCTGACTTATAAAATGGTCCGGGAAACCGCCCCCGCGACCTTTTCGAGGTCCTTCATGACCGCGCTGAAATCTTTAGGATTTAAAGATTGCGGCCCGTCGGACAGCGCCTCCTCGGGGTTCTCGTGAACCTCGATCATCAATCCGTCGCAGCCGGCGGCAATGCCCGCCTTGGCAATGCTGCCGACCAACTCCCTGACCCCGGTCCCGTGGCTGGGGTCGACAATGATGGGCAGATGCGACAATTGCTTGACCAGAGGCACGGCGTTGATGTCTAACGTGTTGCGGGTGGCCGTTTCAAACGTGCGGATCCCCCGCTCGCACAAGATCACCTCAAAGTTTCCGTTCGAAAGAATGTATTCCGCCGACATCAGCCACTCTTTGACCGTCGCGCTGATGCCCCTTTTCAAC
The DNA here is from genome assembly GCA_001805655.1 of Omnitrophica WOR_2 bacterium RIFCSPHIGHO2_02_FULL_52_10. Lineage (GTDB taxonomy): Bacteria > Omnitrophota > Gorgyraeia > Zapsychrales > Zapsychraceae > 2-02-FULL-52-10. The sequence continues at coordinate 24,367 of MHGR01000008.1, read as the reverse complement.
ATCACGGGCTTTTTGATTCTCCCCACTTCATTCAACAGGGAGAAATTCTGCATGTTCCTCGCGCCGATCTGGATGATGTCGGTATATTTACAGACGAGCTCAAGGTGCCTGGGGTCCATCACCTCCGTAATCGTCGCCAAGTCGTGCGCGCGGCCAGCCTCCTGCAGATATTTCAATCCCTCTTCTCCCAGGCCCTGAAAATCGTAAGGCGAGGTCCGGGGTTTGAACGCCCCGCCGCGCAGCACCGTGGCCCCGGCCTGCTTAACCTTGCGCGCGATGTCGCGCATGCCCTTGGCACTCTCGACCGAGCACGGGCCGGCCATGACGACAATTTTCCTGCCCCCGACGCTCACCTGCTTGGACACTTTGACGACGGTATTTTCCTTCTTGAACTCGCGCGAGACAAGCCGGTAGGGCGCTAAGACCGGAATCACCTTCTCCACCCCCGGAAAAACCTCCAGCGGCGTCACCCGCAAGACGTCCTCCGGGCCGATCAGGCCGATGACGGTCCGCTCGACTCCCCGCGAAATGTTTGCCTTTAAACCCATCTTTTTCGTTTTATCAACGATATGCTGGATTTGCTCTTCTGTGGCGCCTGACTTTAAGACTATGATCATAGAGTTTCCTTTAATGACTGAATGAAACGTTTACTTTCTTGTGCGGTCCCGATCGTCACCCGCAGGTAATCCGGCATGCCCCAAAAGCCCATGCCGCGGACGATAACCCCCTTTTTCAGCAGCTTTTGAACGATGCCGGAGGCGCGCCCCGGGATCTTCACCAAAATAAAATTGGTGGCGCTGTCCACGAAATCCAAATTTAGTTGTTCAAGGCTGCGATAAAGGTACTGCCTTTGCCCTTTAATCTTGCGGGCAATGTCACGGTAATACGCGCGGTCCTGCAGAGCCGCTACCGCCGCCGCCTGCGCGACCGAGTTCACGTTAAACGGTTCTCGGATGCGGTTTAAAATCCCCGCGAATTCCCTGCTGGCGATGCCGTATCCGACCCTCAGTCCGGCCAGGCCGTACATTTTTGAAAACGTTCTTGTGACCATGACATTCGCGTGCGACGGAATGAGGCTGACGGAATCCACGTAGTCATCGGCCTGGACATATTCAAAATAGGCCTCATCGATAAAAACCAGCACGTCCCTGCGCACTTTGCCCAGGAAGCGGCGCACTTCCCGGTCCGTCAAATATTTGCCCGAAGGGTTATCCGGGTTGCCGAGAAAAACAATCTTTGTTTTTTTCCCGACCGCTTTTGCCATGGCGTCCAGGTCATAACGGAAATCCCTTAACGGCACCGCCCTAACCCTTGCGCCGGCGACGCGCGCGGCGATGTCATAAATGAGAAAGGACGGCTTGGCGATCACGACTTCATCGCCCTTGCGGACAAGCGCCTTGACCGCCAGCACTATCAATTCATCGGAACCGTTGCCAAAGACCAATTGGCCGCCGCCGACGCCCAGCCGCTTCGCCAGGGCAGAGCGCAGGTAAAAACAATCCCCGTCCGGATACCTGTTCAGTCTTCGCGCCTCCCTGGCCACCGCCCTCAAAACTTTCGGGGAGGGGCCGTAAGGATTTTCATTCGACGCCAGCTTAATGACGTCCCGCAGGCCCAGCTCGCGTTTGACCTCATCAATGGGCTTGCCCGGCACGTACGGCTTAATCGTGAGGACTTCTTTTTTGACGGCGCGTTTCATCTCAGACGGGATACGAACCGACGATTTTCAAATACTTGCACATCCCCTCCAGTTGATCCAAGGCCTTTTTCACGTTCTTGTCCGTGCGGTGCCCTTCCAGATCGACAAAGAAATAATAGTCCCAGGCCTTCTTCTTGGACGGCCGCGATTCGATTTTCGTGAGATTGATTTTATTTTTATAAAACGGGGCCAGCATGTCGTGCAGAGCCCCGACCCTGTCTTTCACCGAGAACACGATGGACGTCCGGTCCTTGCCGGTCGGCGGGACATCGTGCGTGGAAATAATCAGAAACCGTGTCGTATTGTGCGCCATGTCCTGGATGTTGCGCTGAAGCACTTTCAGGCGGTATATCTTCGCCGCTTCAATGGACGCGATGGCGGCGGCATGCTTGTCGTTCACGGCGCGCTGTGCCGCTTCAGTCGTTGAAGCGACCAAAATCTCTTTGGCCCGCGAAGGGTGCAGATTCTGCAGCAGCCAGTTCCGGCACTGCCCGAACACCTGCGGGTTGGAATACACTTTCTTGATGGATTTTAACGGAACATTGGAAAGCAGGTTATGCGAAACTTTAAGGAGCCTTTGCGCGCACACCTTGAGATCCGAATCCACCAGCAGATCAACGGTGTGCGTGACGGCGCCTTCAATGGAGTTCTCCACGGGAACAACGCCGTAGTCACATTCCCCGTGCTCGACCTTTTGAAACACCTCGGCGATGCTGCTACAGGACACATACGCCACCAGCGAACCGAACTGTTGGTGAGCCGCCATATAGGTAAACGATCCGACCGTGCCCAAATAAGCGATATTGCTGATTTTCTCCAGGGCCAGGGAGCTGGACATGATTTCGCGATAAATGGCCGCGAAGGCCTCGTTGGTCATCGGCCCTTTGTTGAGCTCCCTAATCCGCCTGAGGACTTCTTTTTCCCGGGCGGGAGAATAGATTCCCTTTTTATCCCTAGCCTTCACCTCGCCGATTTCACTGCTGACCCTGGCGCGCTCGTTGAGCAGCGGGACAAGCTTGGCATCGATGGCGTTGATCTTATTCCTCAATTTATCTAGGTTCATTGTCCAGAGCCCGTTTTTCTTCCGTACCGCCGGTGTGCGCTTCCGTTTCCATCGGAGCCTCCGCTGCCGCGATTCCGGCCCCATCCGCCTCCCGCTGCCCGGAGGCAGGGTCGCGTGTTTCCGGCTTATGGCCTTCGCCCGCGGCCGTATCTTCATCCGTTAAAGGTATAATGTTCGCCTCGGCCGCCGGCGCGAGCGCGGGAAATTCCTCCAGCACAGGGAGGTCCTCCAGGGATTTCAGCCCGAAATATTCCTGGAATTGCTTGGTCGTGCCGTAAACATACGGCCGTCCGGGCACGTCCTTGCGGCCGATCGCCTTGATGAGCTCTTTATCCAGGAGGTGGGCCACCACTCCGTCGGAATTAACGCCACGGATCGTTTCTATGTCCGCGCGCGTTACCGGCTGCTTATAGGCGATGATGGCCAGGCATTCCAGCGCCGGTTTCGACAGCTTCTCCTTATGCTTGGTTTTATAAAAACTCCGCAGGTAAGAGGCGTACGAAGGATTGCTCAGCATTTGATATCCCCCGGCGATTTCCACCACCATCATGCCGCTGGAGCGCGCCTCATATTCGCGCTGAAGCTGAGCAATGGCGTTCTTGATATCGCTGGCATTGACGGTATCCAGGACTTTCTTGATTTGATCCAGCGTGACCGGCCGTTCATTAACGAACAAAAGGGACTCAACCACGCCCTTGATATGCTGAATTTGTCCGTCTGTTTCGTCCACTGACTGCTGAACGGTTGTGTTGTCCATTAGCCTGTTATCCTCTGTTTATAGATCTCGTTTAATAATTCTTCCGCCGTTTGGATGGACTTCGCATTGCTGATCGCTTTGCGGATCATCTGCTCCGCCTCCTGCCTTTTATACTGTAGCTGCATCAGCACTTCTAACGCCTCCTCCTGCCAGAGAGGAGCGGCGCGCGTCTCTTCCTTAACCATGCGCTTGTCCTGAATCAGCCCGAAGCGCCCGACCTTGCCTTGCAGTTTAGCGACGATTTCCTTCGCGCGCTGCTGGCCTATTCCCGGCAATGTCTGCAGATATTTTATGTCGCCCGCCTCAATGGCGCGGGTGATGTCGCTGATGGGCCGGTCCAAGGCCTTGACGGCCGCCCGCGGCCCGATCCCCGACACCTTGATAAACTGCTGGAAAAAATCCCGCTCGATCTCGCTGATAAACCCGATCAAGAACGGCGAGCCGCTCGAAGGGCTCAGCTGAATATAATGGTAAATGACCAGATGTATGTTGCCCTGGCTGTCTTTGGTTTCGTCAATCCGCTGATAGACGGATGCCGGAACAATCACGTCATAGTATAGGCCGTGCACCTCCACAACCAGCGAATGTTCTTTTTTCTCAACCAGCTTTCCGGAAATTCTGACGATCATGGTTTCTGACCCCGCATCCGGACATATCCCAGGGCGAGCGCCAGGGCATCGCTGGCATCCAGCCCCAGCTTGGTCTCATCGATGTTCAACAGCCCGGCGACGACCCTTCGCATTTGCGCCTTGGACGCATTGCCGTTTCCCGTCAAGGCCTTGCGGATTCTCTTGACGCTGTATTCCGCCAACTCAATGCCGCGCTCGGCGCTCAGCAGGCAAATCACGCCGCGGACATGCCCGAGCTTCGCCGCCGTCGCGGGATGCTTATAATGGGCGTATAACTTTTCAAGGACGAGGACCTGCGGCTGATGCTCCTCGATCAATTCCCCAAGGTGCTGCTTGATTTTTTGAAGGCGGTTCTCAATCAGATCCTTCTGCTTCGGCTCTATCGTTCCGGTTTCCAGTAATTGCGTGCGCCGGCCGTCCGATTCGATGCACCCGTAACCGGTGGCCTTGAACCCCGGATCAATGCCCAGTATCCTGATCATGACCCGGCGATTTTTTCCAACTCTTCGTCGGGGATATCGAAATTGGCGTACACATTCTGCACGTCTTCGTGATCTTCCAGCGTTTCCATGAGGGACATCAGGGCCTTGGCATCATCCCCGACGATCTTGACCGTGGAGCTGGGCAGCATGGTCATCTCGGCCGTAACCATGGGGATCTTCTTCGCCGCAATCGCGGATTTCACCGGCTGAAGATGGGCAAGGTCGCACGTGATTTCGTGGTATTGCGCTCCCGAGGTGATATCCTCCGCGCCGGCTTCCAGGGCCAGCTCCATCAATTCATCCTCATTGATTTTGCTTTTTTCGATGGATATAAACCCTTTCTTGGAAAACAAATAGGACGTCGCGCCGGGCCCGGCCAGGCTGCCGTGCTTCTTAGACAGAATATTACGGATTTCGGCCGTGGTCCGGTTCTTATTGTCCGTCAAGCCGATAATGTGCAAGGCCACGCCGCCCGGGCCATAAGCGTCAAAAGTCACTTCTTCATACGTTACGCCCGGGAGCTCGCCCGTCCCTTTTTTAATGGCGTTCTCGATGTTCGTCAGCGGCATGTTTATGCCTTTGGCCCGGTCAATGGCCGCCCGCAGCCCGGAGTTGGTTTCGGGGTTTCCCCCGCCAGCCCTGGCCTGAGCCGTAATCTCCCGGATCATTTTGGTAAACGCGGCGCCCCGCTTGGAATCGGCCGCCGCCTTCTTGTGTTTAATACTCGCCCATTTTGAATGTCCTGACATTTTTCCCCCTCATCGCCTCTGTTGCATTAACTGATAAATGAAAGAAGCAGGCTGTAAGCCGAGTTCTGTCTCCCTATGAAAATACATGGGCGATGGTTATTCGACTGACTTCGACGCTTGCGCATCGAACTCTTGCAGCCAACCCGAGAATCATGGCGAAGCGGATCACTTCGCTTCCTGTAAAAACAGGAATCTCCTCCTATTTGGCCTTGCTCCATGCAGAGATTGCCCGTTTCACTTCTCTTACAGTGCTCAGTGGTCAGCAGTCAGAATTCAAACACATAGGTCTGTTACTGAACACTGAGCACTGACCACTGATCACTGAAGAGACATCGTCACTGTTGCTCTGATCCTCCCCTGCCGCATCCCTGCGGCAAGAGGTCCCGCATTACCGGGATGCATTATCCTTTGGAGCTCGGACTTTCCTCCCCGATGTCATCAAACAACGGAGCAACCATCTTCGCCTGCTTCTTTTTCAAAGAATCCGTTGCCAGTCTGTCCGCTTCCTTATTCTGCGCGCGGAAAACATGGTCAACCGTGACCCGGTCAAATACTTTCATTAAATTCTGGACCTGGTCATACAGAAATCTTAAATGATCATTCTTAACTTTATAAACGCCCGTGACCTGACGGTAGAGCAGTTCACTGTCGGTCATCACGTGCAGCTTTTTGGCCTTTAACAAGAGCGCTTCCTGCAGCGCGTAAATCAGGGCTGAATATTCAGCAATATTATTCGTGGCCTGGCCGATGGCCTTTGATATTTTTTTTAACGTTTTTCCGTCACTGTTGATGACGACGCCGATCCCGGCCTCACCCGGGTTCCCGCTGCACGCCCCATCGACAAAAATTTCCAATTCGCCGCTCACATGTCGTCCTCGATATAAATAATCCTGGTGCACATTTCACAGATGACTAGCTGGTCATTCATTTTGAACGCGTTGATTTGTTGAGCAGTGACATTCATGTAACATCCGCCGCAGGTATTGCCATGGAGAGGAACTATCGCGAGACCCCCCTTGTGCTTGAGGATACGCTCATAACGGCTTAAAAATTCAGGGTCAATCCCTTCCACGCCCTGCTTGTGCTGCGATTCCAGGACCCTGATCCTGTCCTCTATGATTTTGACCTCCTTCTCAACTTCTTTTTTTTTCGCCAGATAACTCTTTTCTTCTTGGGCGAATGCTGATTTTTCTCGTTCAACCGCAGAACTGACTTGATCGCCCTCGTCATAGGCAAGGAGGATTTTTTCCTCTATGACCGATTTGTCCGCTTTGATATGTTCAATTTCGGCGATCTTTGCCGTGTATTCCTTGTTGGTCTTAATCTGGAAAAGATGCGCGTTGGCCTTGGCAATTTCCTCTTCCCTCGTTTTTAACTCCAGCTCCTTTTCCCGGCGCTGGACCTGTACCGCCTTTAATTTCTCTTCCAGGCCGACCAGCGTTCCCCTGCGCTCTTCAAACCGCTCTTTCAATTCACCAAGAACCACCGGCTTTTCCTTCAGCCGAGCCCGGAGCTCGTATATTTCCGCATCAATCTTTTGTAGCTCGATGATTTTCTTAAGCTGGTCTTTTACGGAGATTTCCGGCACGATCATTTCCTTAAGTCATCTATGTTTCTTGAAGTCCGGCGAAGCACAATGGGCACAGAAGGATTCGAACCTTCGACCTCTGCCATGTGAGGGCAGCGCTCTAACCAACTGAGCTATGTGCCCGTTAACTGGGCCTTCCTGGACTCGAACCAGGGACCAATTGATTATGAGTCAACTGCTCTAACCGACTGAGCTAAAGGCCCGGTTAAGGCTTTCTGACTACTATTGATTTCCATATCCTTGAAATATTCAAAGGAAAAATGAGTACAAACCTGGAATCAACGGATTATGAGTCCGCAGCTCTGAGCTAAGGGCCCTTAAATGCTCGCAATTTTAATACTGGAACTTCACACGGCATGCCCGGCCTCTCCTGTCTTTGAGGGAATCAGCAAGGGAAATTCTTTAAAATTATAATATGCCAGCTCCTCCCAAAGGCCTGAATCTCTTTGAATAACCGGGAAAATTGAACTACAGCATAACACAATGGCCTGTCCTTTTCAACAGATTTCAGCCCTTACATCCGGCCTTTCTTATGCTCAGAAATGATTCTATTTCAATGATTTAAGAAAAATCAACAATTCCTGAATAAATGATTGAGGCGCACAGGGACATATTAAAATATTACTATTATTCTTTTTTTATAACTACTTTAATGAAACTTGAGGGATTTACTCCCTTAAATGTCTCCACGTAGGAACCGAATATTTCGACGTCCTGCGGCTCCAAGAATCCGCTCCCCACAAACCTTGCGGTAATTTTCTGGCCGGGCTCGAGAATCTGCCTCTTGACCTTACTGAGTTTTTTCCGACCGATTTCTTTAGCCCCCCAGGGCGTATCGCCGTAAAGAAAAAACAAAGTTTCCTGATTAAGCTCTTTAACCCAAAGATTTCTTGAAGACACATTTTCCAGGGCCACCAAAATCTCAATGTCCTCGCCGACCAAATAGCTGTCTTTTATGGTCTCCAGGGTCAGTTTTAAAGGCAAAAGCTTGCTTTGCTCATCAAGCAGAAGATTGCCGTTCTTTTGGATGACTGTTTGAATGTCGAAAGCTTCCTGCCGCCGAAACATCTCCTGATAACCGGCAAACTTCAGGTCCAGCAGGGGAAAACCGAAATTAAAGGTTTGATTGCCGTGTTGACGGAAATTCGTGTCCTCAAACCTGACAATCGTGATACCGAAGGCGGCACGCTCTCCTTTCCGGAATCTTTCAGAAACAAGATATTCATATTCCAAGGAATAGATGCCGTATTGGTTCTGCGAAAGGACATACGGGCCATACTGTTCCAATTCCGGATATCTACCCTTAAGAGCCGCGATATCCTGGTAAATCGCGAAAATGACCTGATTACAGAGCTCCTGGAGGGGCGCAGCAATGGGTTTCACTGGCGCGGGGACTGAATTCGCGGGGAAATAGCTTTCTTGTGCCCTGAGGAGCCTCGGATCCGCCAGGCCCATGACGGCGCAGGTTACTATCATCAGGCTTGTCCATTTCTTCATAATCCTATTAGAACAAAAAAGGCCCGCTTAATCAACAAGCGAGCCTTTTTATTTTGGCGTATCTGTCCGCGCGGTTAAATAATCTGATCTTCCTTGGCGGCCATGTCAAGAAACTGCTTTATGCGCCTTGACCGCGTGGGATGGCGCAATTTACGCAGGGCCTTGGATTCGATCTGGCGGACGCGTTCCCGGGTGACATTAAATTCGCTGCCGACTTCCTCGAGCGTCCGTGTGGTGCCGTCGTGTATGCCAAACCGCAGTTCCAAGATCTTGCGCTCACGCTCATCGAGCGTGTTGAGGACGTTGGTGATCTCATCCTTCAGCATGGACTGCAGCGTGGCATTGGCCGGAGAAATGGCCTTCTTGTCCTCGATAAAATCGCCGAAATGCGTGTCCCCCTCGTCCCCGATCGGCGTCTGCAGGGAAATCGGGACCTGGGAGATTTTCAGGATTTCCTTCACTTTGCTGATCGGAATGCGCATCTGCTTGGCGATTTCCTGCGCCGTGGGTTCGCGGCCGTATTCCTGGACAAACAGCCGCGAAACGCGGATGATCTTGTTGATGGTTTCGGTCATGTGGACCGGGATGCGGATCGTCCTGGCCTGATCGGCGATGGAGCGCGTGATCGCCTGGCGGATCCACCACGTCGCGTAGGTGGAGAACTTGTATCCCCGCTTGTATTCAAACTTTTCCACCGCGCGGATCAGCCCCATGTTTCCTTCCTGGATGAGGTCCAGAAAGGACAGCCCGCGGTTAATATACTTTTTCGCGATGCTGACCACGAGGCGGAGGTTGGCCTCGACAAGCAGTTTTTTGGCCTTATTGAATTTGGACTGGCGTATCTTTATATCTTGCAACCGCGCCTTGATCACGTTGATCGGCTGACCCAGCTCCCTGATCAATTTTGTTTTCTCTTTCTTGAGCTGTGCGACCTCTCCCAGCTTCCTCGTTCCCCTTTTATTCTTGAGGCTTCTCTCGATCTTCTCGATTTGGTTAACCATCTTTCGGATCCTGGCCACGATATCCTCATTAAACGACGCGGTCAGCTTGAACTGGGCAAGGATTTCCGCCGACTTTTTCGAACCGACCGGGGTTTGGCTGACACGCTTACGCAGCCGGGTCAAATCCCGCATCAATTTCGGCCGGCGTTCCAGCTCATCCTTGACCACGTCCTCGACATTGATCTCCTCATTGAGGACGCGGTTGATGCTTTTCAGGGCCTCTTTGCGCGCATAGGCCATCAAATACAAGGCCTCCGCGAACTTCAGTTCCGCCTCCTCGATGCGCTTGGCTAAATTAATTTCGTTCTCCCGGGACAACAGCGGGATCGACCCCATCTGTTTGAGGTACATCTTCACGGGATCATCAAGGGGGATGAACTTGTCCGAATAGACTTCATCTTCCCGGCTTTCCTCCCGCACGCGTCGCACTTCCTGCTCCCGGGATTCCTGGTCCAGCGACTCCGCGGTCGCCCCGCCCTCATCCTCGGACTCGATGATTTTGATATCTTTCCCGTCAAGAATGTCGAAGACCTTGTCGATCTCCTCAGAAGATTCGACGCTTTCCGAGAGGGCGTCGTTCACCTCATCATACGTCAGAAACCCCTTCTTCTTTCCCAACACGATGAGTTTTTCAATGTCTTGTTTGAGGTCATCTTTCTTCGGCGAGTGTTTCATGCGTTCTCCCCTATAGGCTCACTTCTTTGGCCAACCGGTTAAATTCCTTCAATAACTGCTCTAGCTGCGCGGCGTTCCCTTCCTTCTCCACCTCACAAATCTGCTGCTGCAGCCCCTTCATCATCCACTTGACCCGGTCCTTCTTCATCCGGTTGACATAGTCGCTGTGAATCTTCCTTTTATCGCCGATGAGCACGGCCTCTTTGGCCATGACGCGGGCGATCATGTGCTGCATGTCCGGATCCTCAAAACTGTTGATCAGGTTAACGCTGTTGATCTCTTTGCCCTGCTCGAACAGGTCATAGATTTTGGAAATCGCCTGGCGAATCTGGTTATCCTTGAAATCGGACGGGGCGATCTCTCTCTTCGTGACTTCGATAAAACTTTGCTCTTCGATCAAGAGCCTTAAAATATCGCTTTCCACGACCCTGATCTGCTCCTGCACGGCCGTTTGAGGGACAATGCTTTTGCCGTGCGTTTTCTTCTCACCGGTCATTTGCCGGACTTTTTTCAACTCGGCCACCAGCGCCTGCTCGGACACGGACAACTCCCCGGCCAACCGTTTAATGTATTCCGCCTGCAGGACCGCGTTGTCGAACTTATCGATGGTCTGGAGCATTTCGCCGGATATCTTCGCCTTCGATTCGATCGCCCGGACATCATAGCGGCCGAATAGCACATTCAGTTTGTAGTCAAAGAGCGGTTGTGCTTTTTCCACGCGCTCCCGGAAGGCCTCTACCCCGCGCTCCCGGACAAAGGAATCCGGGTCGTGGCCATCAGCAAGCGTGGCAACGCGCACCGTCATCCCCTCCACGATCAGGGTGTCCAGACTGCGCAACATGGCGCTCTCCCCGGCGGGATCCATGTCAAAAAGCAGGATAATGTTTTTTGTGTACCGGCGCAACAACCGGATCTGCTCAACCGTCAGCGCCGTCCCCAGCGAAGCCACGATATTGGCGACACCGGCCTGGGCAGGCATCAGGCAATCCAAATACCCTTCGACAATAATGACCGCGTCCTCGCGCACGATGGCCTGTTTGGCCAAGTCGAACCCGTAAAGATGATGCCCTTTCACGTAAATCGGCGTTTCCGGGGAATTGATATATTTTGCCGCAACCGTATCCGTGCCGCCGCTGGTCCCCAAGGCGCGCGCGCCAAAGGCGCGGCAGTGCCCCTGCGTGTCGAAGATCGGAAACATGATCCTGTTGCGGAAGCGGTCATAATCCCCCTGGCCGTTCTCCCGCTCAACGATCAAGCCCGCCTTTTCCATCTGAGCCAAGCTGATGTTCTTTGACCGGAGATGCTCGATCAAGCCGTCCCACCGGTCCGGCGCATACCCCAAACGGAAGCGCTCGGCCGTGGCAAGTTCAATGTTACGGTCTTTCAGATACGCCCGCGCTTTTTTCGCGGTTATCCCCTTGTCCGACAGCAGATTTTTGTGAAAAAATTGCGCCGCCAGCGCGTTGATGTCAATGATCTGCTGGCGCAAATTCTGCTTTTGGCCCCCGTCGCCTTTGATGTCCGGAACGTCGATATTCGCCCTGCGCGCCAGCATGCGGACGGCTTCGGGAAAGGTCAGCGCGTCATGTTTCATGACAAAACCGATCACGTTCCCGCCGGCGTCACAGCCGAAACAATGGAAAATCTGCTTGTCCGGATTGACGATAAACGAGGGTGTCTTTTCGTTGTGAAAAGGGCAGCTGCCTTTAAAATTCCTTCCGGCGCGCTTCAGCGGCACGTACGCGCCGATCGTTTCGACGATGTCGGTGCGGTCGATGACCTGCGCAATGATTTCTTCGGGAATGAGCCCCATTACCGCCTAAATCTCCTGAAGCCCGAACAGCAGACAATCTCGATGTCCGCTTTTTTGGTCAACCGGTCCAAGATCAGGTTCATGCCCAGATTGTCGCTGGCGATATGTCCCGCGTTGACCACGTTGATATGCTCGGATTTTATTCGTCTAAAATGCTCCTGCGAATAATGCATGCCCAGCAGCGTACGGACGCCCAGTTGCGACAGACGGGCGAACACGTCCTTGGACCCCTCCGTGCCGCCGGTCATGTCGACGAAAACCTTCCCGGCTTCGTTTTTCGCTTTGCCGATAAGAATCTGCGGCCCCGCCTGCAACGCGGCCGCGTACCGATATTCCGGCTCCTTCATGAGCAGGCGGACGATCTGCTCGAGCGTCTTTGGCTTTTGGGCATCCACAAGCTTTTGGAGATAACGGGCGACATGATTGTCGGCGGGCGTATGGCAGCACATCAGCGGGATATCCAACAGTTTCGCCGCGTCCACCACACGGGCGTGGTTGACACTATGAAGATTGCGGGCAACTTCTTGAATGCGCTTGCCCATCAGATCGCCGGCAATGCTCTTTTTAATGCCGAGATTGACCAACAGATCCGTTTGCAGGCGCATGACATCATCCAGTCCGGCAAGAGCGATCCCTTTGGGATGATGGGCCAGTACAAGATCAAATCCTTCCCCCTTTTGAGCCATCCGGTCCGCCATGACCAGTTCCCCGACATCGATATCAATGCCGACCAACATCCGTTTTACGTCCACTTGCGGATCCCCGTGCAAAATTCGCAGATCAGCATACGGATTTTTGAGTTTTTCGCTATCAAAGAACTTGCGTGCCGCCGCCTTGCGCTTCCTGTATTCCCTGCGCTTCTCCTGGAGGGCTTTGCGGATCTGCTGCGGTGTTCTTGGATCGGCCCAGATTCCTTCCCGGATGAAGCATTCGTAAATATGCTTTAACTTCAAAACAAACCCTCGCTGAAAAACTTCACCGGCGTTTTGGTTTTTTCCTGCTGGGTTCCTGCGCAACCACCCCGAAGGGATGTTCGTTTATTTTTTCATTCGGAAAATATTTCTGGATAACGGAAACATAAACCCGTTCATAAAACCCGACCGCCGCATAGGCGAATATGGCCCTGCTCACCGACGCCATGGCCCGCGGAGCGGCATAACTGTGGTCCGAAAGGACCAGGGCCACGAACAATAAACCGCAGATAAAATAACTGCGGACCAAGGCCAACAGCATCCCGCTCCAGCGGTCGATGGCCGCAAGCATCTTGACCTTCAAAATCAAAACCCAGCCATGGCTGATCAAAATAAACAGCAGTATCGTTGGCATCGCCAGCAGGCTGAAGGCGAAGAATTCGGTGGCGGTTTTCTCACCGAAAAATTTTGCCCGCAAAAAGTCAGCGAAATGGACATAATAATGCAGGGTGACGAAGCTAACACACAAGATCCCAAAGAGCTTGAACAATCCGGCAATGAGGCCCTCTTTCCGGCCGATGAAAATAACTGCGGCCATGACCGCCGCCATTAAAATATCAATTTCATTTAAACCCATTGCCGAAAAGTAATTAGGAACGGAAAACCCCTGAAAAGGTGCTAAAGTATAACATGCGGCATTGGGTCTGTCAAGAAAGCGCTGCCTTTCCAGACAACTCACAAATATCTGAAATTATTAAATTTACAAAGTAGCCGGTTTCGGCAATACCGGAACGGCGCTTGACAATCACCCTTCAAAATGTTAACCTTCCATCATAAATATTCCTAATTGTGGCAGGGCTAGTTAAACAACAGAAATGATTAATATTCATCAAAAGCAAACGGATGATACCGTTCAAAAAGAAATCGAGCGGGCGCGCAGGGAGCTGTCGATCCTTTACGAAGTCAGCCGGGCCATGCGCACAACGCTAGAACTCAGGGAGATCCTTTACATCATCCTCACCGGCGTAACTTCCCATACGGGGCTGGGGTTCAACCGGGCGATTCTCTATCTGGCGAACAATGTCACCCGCTGCCTCGAACCGAAAATGGCGCTGGGGCCGGAATCGCTGGAGCATGCCCAGAGCATTTGGCGCTATATCTCCGGGTCCAAGCACAGCTTGGACGATTTTATCCAAGATAACATCCTCGATAAAAACATCGGACAGGGGGCCCTGTTCAAGACGGTCGAACCGCTCAAGATCCCCTTAAGCACGACCAAGGACAACCTTCTGATCACGGCCTTTTTGGAGGGGTCGCCGGTGCATATTCCAAAAGAGAAAATATCTGACCACGCGCAGGACCCTTTGCTGCAGGTCTTCAAGACCAACGAGCTTGTCATCATGCCCCTGAAAATCAAGAACCAGGTGAACGGACTGATTATCGCGGACAACCTCTACACCCAGAAACCGATTTCGGACGATGAGTTGAAGATATTTTCCATGCTGGCGGATCACGCCAGCCTGGCGATCGAGAATTCCAGGCTTTATGAAATCACCAAGCATAAAAGCCATACCGACGCGCTGACCAATTTATGGAACCACGGTTATTTTCAGGATAAGCTCGCCGAATCCATCGAGCAGGCGCGGGCCGCCGGCCAGCCCCTCAGCCTGTTAATGATCGACGTCGATAATTTTAAGGAACTGAATGACCGCTGCGGGCATCAAAACGGGGATATTGTCCTCAAAGACATTGCCCATATCCTCCTCGCTTCTTCAAGGGAGGGCGATTACGCCTGCCGCTACGGCGGGGAGGAATTCTCGATGATCTTGAGGGAAACCAACGCAGAGCAGGCCTGCGGCATCGCCGAGCGCGTCCGCCAGAATGTTGCCGAGCACGCCTTTCCGGGATTTTCGTCCGGCCAGCCGGGCCGCGTCACCATCAGCATTGGCCTTGCGGTCTTCTCCAAAGACACGGACCAGACCAAGGAAACTTTGATCGGCCGGGCGGACAAGGCTCTCTACGCGGCCAAGCACAGCGGCAAGAATACAACCTGCACCGCTTAATTCACCGCCCCGGTTAAACCTCCACCAGCTCTCTTTCTTTTTCTTTCTCTTCAGAGAACTTCACCGACACGATGCGGGAAACCCCCGTCTCAGGCATCGTGATGCCGTACATCACGTCGGAATTGGCAATGGTCTTTTTATTGTGCGTGATCACGATGAACTGCGCGACCTTGGCGAACTCCTTCAGGAGATAGCTGAAGCGCCCGACATTGGACTCGTCCAGCGCCGCGTCAATCTCATCGAGCACGCAGAAGGGGCTCGGATTGACCTTGAAGACGCCGAAGATCAGCGCGATCGCCGTCAATGACTTCTCTCCGCCGGAAAGAAGGCTGATGTTCTGTAATTTTTTCCCCGGTGGCTTGGCCACGATTTCGATACCCGATTCCAGCACATTCTCGGGGTCCAGCAGAATCAACTGGGCCTCCCCTCCCCCAAAGAGGGCGCGGAAATAGATCCGGAATTCTTCGCTGACCTTATTGAAGGTTTCCAGGAACATCTGCCGGGTGGAGCGGTTAATCTTGCTGATGGTGTTCATCAGCTGCGATTTCGCTTCGAACAGGTCGCTCTGCTGCTTGGTGAGAAATTCAAACCGGCCCTTCAATTCCTCGTATTCCTCGATGGCCACGAGGTTGACGCTGCCGTAGGATTCGCAGCGTTTTCTCAGGTGTTGCAGCTCCTCTTCCAACTCGTTGTTGCTCATTGCTCTGGGTGGCGCCGCTTGGGGTTGCTGATTTCCTTCAGCGTTTAGTTGCGTCAAATCCTGCCCGGCGCTTAACCCTTCCCGGATGGCCCGGTCAAAATCTATCTTGTAGGTTTGCAACAGCCGGTTCTTGATGTCTTGCGCGTTGAACCCGATTTTTTGGTCCTCAAGCTCCTGGTTATGCAGGTCCTGCCGGATGCGGTCGATTTCCTTGGTGGTCGAGCTCATCTGTTCGCGGGCGCTGTTCATCCGCTGGGCCAAGTCCTCTTTCTGGCGTTTATTCTCCGCCAGGGTTTCCTGGATGGCTTCCCGGCCGGCCTTGTTTTCGGCAATCGCGTTCTGCAGGCTTTCGATCTCCGCCACGTAGACCTTCCTCTTATCGGATTGCAGGTTCACCTCGTCATCGATCTTTTTGATCTCCTCGAGGTATTTGTCCAGGTCCTGCGAAAACAGGGATTCATGCTGCCGGTCGCTCTTCAGCTTCTCGCGGCTGGACTCAATTTCCGTTTCCAGCTGCGCCATCGCGACCAGAACCTCCTCCTTTTCCTTGGACTGGATGGAAATCTGAATCTGCTTTTCCTTGATATCATTCTGGCACCAGCCGATATCCTGGTTGACCGTATCCAGGCGGTAGTTCAGCTCCTCTTCCCTTTTCTTGAGCGTCGCCAGCAGCTCATTCACTTCCTGCAGCTCGCACTGCAGCAGCTCCAGCTCGTCGGTCAATTTTTTCACTTCGATGAGGATGTCCGATTTCTGCGCGCTTAAGACAGACTGCCTTTTTTCCGTTTCCTGGATTTCCAGTTCAATTCCCTCCAGGGAGCCGCGCTGCTCCTGTATCTTTTGCTGAAGCGTTTCCTTCTGCATGATCAAGGCATCGTTCTCCAAATTGATCTCATCGATTTTCGCGGAAATTTGCTTGGGATCCAATTCGATGAACTTGGTTTCGCAAAAGATCTCATAGATCTGTTGCGCTTCGGCCTGCCCCAGACTGGCCTGCATCCGGCGCAAATCATCCCCGTTCAGAGCGCGGACTTCCTTGACCTTCCCCAGAATCCCGGTGTGATGTTCGGACGGCGGGAGTTGGGTGATTAACCGCCCTTCGATGATCGGGTCAGGGATGTCCTGGTATTGCGCGTGCAGCTTTTCAATAAATTCTTTTTGGGACCTCAAGGCCAAGCTTTTGCGCTCCAAGGCGCTGATCTGCTCACCGAGATTGGCCAGCCGGATCTTCGACTCCTCAATCAGCTGCTTGCTGTTCAGCTTCTTCTCCTCCAGCGCGCGGATCATGTCCTTCAAATTGTTGATTTGGCCGTCGACCGTCCGTAACTTCTGGTCAATGTCCTTTTTCTCGCATAGCACCTTTTCGTTTTCCATTTCCAGGCGGCGCTTGCGGGCCAAGCTTCCCTGGTTTTCCTTCATGGCATCCGTCAATTCGTTACGCAGGCTGACCTGATGGGAAGTGAGGCTGAGCGTCTTTTCCTCATGCTCCTTGATTTTGCCCCGGGCGAAGTCGATGGAGCCCTCAATGCTCCTTAAATAATCCCGCTTCTCCCCCAGTTGCTGCTGATTGAACTGCAGGGCCTTTTCAATATCCGCAATCGTGCGCTTCATTTCCTCGACCTTGGCCTGCTGGCGCCGGCAGCGCTCAATCAATTCCCCTTTTTGCTCCGTCAGCTTCTGCCTGTTTTGCTCGATGTTCCCGATGCGCTCGTGGTTAAACCCGATCTGCCGGTTATTGAGGTCAATGACGCCTTCCAGCTTGATTTCCTCGGCCTGCGTCTCGCTGATCTTCTGCTCCAGTTCCAGGAGGTAACTTTCTTCATTGACCAAAAGGTTGGCTAAATCCTCGTGCTCCTTGTGCAGCTGGCCCTCTTTTTCCCTGAGCGCCTCGAGCTTGGCCCGGATGCCGCTTTTGTGCTCATCAAAAGAGTTGATTTGGCGCTCCGCCATCTGCACTTCCAGACCCTTCAACCGCTCGAATTCCACTTTATATTTGCGGGCCTTGTTCGCCTGGCGCTCGATCGAGCCGATCTGGCGCTTCACCTCCACCGTGATATCGTTGATGCGCAGCAGGTTGTTTTCCGTGTCCTTCAGCCTGTTCATGGCCTCGCGTTTTTTTGTTTTATATTTCGTGATTCCCGCGGCCTCATCAAAAATCATGCGCCGGTCATCGGGGCGGGCGCTGACGACCAGGTCGACCTTCCCCTGCTGGATAAGAGAATACGCCTCGGCGCCGATGCCGGTCCCCATCAGCAATTCCTGAATGTCCCTTAATCGCACGACCGTTTTATTGAGAAGATATTCGCTTTCCCCGGAGCGGAACAGGCGGCGGGTGATGGTCACTTCATCGTATTCGATTTTTAGCATGCGGGATTCGTTCGCCAGCGTCAGGCTGACCTCGGCAAACCCGAGCGAAGGCTTGCTGGCCGTGCCGCTGAAAATCACGTCCTCCATGGAGGAGCCGCGCAATTCCTTAACACTTTGCTCTCCGAGGACCCAGCGCACGGCGTCAAAAATATTGCTCTTGCCGCAGCCGTTGGGGCCGACAATCGCCGTGATGCCGGGCTCGAAATGCAATACCGTTTTGTCGGCGAAGGATTTGAACCCGAAAATCTCCAGCTTTTTAAAATACATACACGCTCCTCTCTTGAATAACTTTGTCTTGCGCGGAATGTTTTATCTGACTTAAATCTCTGTTTACGCCTGCTGGCTTTCCAGCCATCGGTCGATCTGGGCCTTCTTGAACCGCCATTGGCCGACGGTCTTGAAGGCGGGGATCTTCCCTTTCTTCAGCCATTCGTATACCGTGCGTTTCTTGACGCGCAGGTAATCGGCAATCTCTTCTATGGTCATCAATTCTTTTTCGGTCATGAGGCAAAATATTGTAACCCTAATAAAATGAATAAGCAGCATCACGCTGTGCGTAGAAAACAATTTATTACATAACTATACATATGTCAATATTTATATCAGTTTTCTTCAGTTATATTTCAATATGACCATGTTTAATGCATTATTAACAATTGTATTTCATATTAGTTCTGAATATCCGTAAATTATGTAAATTAGTTCTGTATTCTACATATCATTACATAATTTGACATTAGACGTATATAATAACATTATATTACATATCATGACATTTCTTACAGGCAACTTACTTGCGGGGAAGATAGATTGAGGAAAATAGATTTTACGCGGAAACAGAAAGGAGCCTTTGGTCCGGCTCGACATCGGCATTGTAGTCGACGCCTTCCAAACCGAAACCGAAAAGCTTTAGGAAGTCTTTGTGGTACCCTTCAAGATCGGTAAACTCTTTAAGGTTGTCGTTCGTCAGATTATCCCAATTCCGCGCGACAATCTTTTGTACTTCGGCGCGCATCTCGCGGTCATCCAGGCGGATAAAACCGCTTTTATCCACGGAAATCCCGCCCCCTTTATAGAGGAAGCCACGGAAGAGGCGGTCCATCTGCTCAATGCACCCTTCCTCGATGCCCATGCTCTTCATGACCTTGCTTAACAAAATGAAATATAAAGGAATGAATGGTATGGCGGAGCTGGACTGCGTCACCAGGGCTTTGTTCACGGAGATCAGCGCCCGTCCGTTGATTTTCTTAAAACGCGCGTCAAGCTTTTTGGCCGTGGCCTCCAGATGATCCTTCGCCTTGCCGATCGTGCCGTTGCGGTACACGGCCCGCGTCAGCTCCGGACCTATATAGGAGTAGGCCACGGTCACGGCACCCTTGGCCAAGAGTCCTTCGCGCTCAAGGGC
The DNA here is from genome assembly GCA_001805655.1 of Omnitrophica WOR_2 bacterium RIFCSPHIGHO2_02_FULL_52_10. GTDB lineage: Bacteria > Omnitrophota > Gorgyraeia > Zapsychrales > Zapsychraceae > 2-02-FULL-52-10. The sequence continues at coordinate 4,968 of MHGR01000008.1, read as the reverse complement.
ATCGATCCAAAATTCCCAATCTTCCCCTCCCATGACAGATACGGTTTGGTCAATCTCTTCCTGGGTGGCGGCGGGCAGCGTCACCGTTTCCAATTGGTCATTGGACAAATCAATGGATATATTTGAATATCCCCTGCCTATCGGTTTCAGGGCGGACCGGGCCACCTGGCCGGTCCTCGGGTGCTCGCGCCGGGGCGCCGCCAGGCTGTAAATCACAAGGTCAACGCTCCCCTTGCCCCAATCTTTCTTGATCGTTTCCACGACCCGGGCTTTAATGTCATCCGTATAAGCATCGCCGTTGAAACTCTTGGCGTACAATCCCGCGGCGCGGGCCTTCTGCTCAAAAGCGACGGAATTATACCATCCGGCCGAGGCCGTCTTTGCGCCGTTCGATTCCTTCTCGAAAAACACGCCGATGGTCGCAGCACCGCCGCCGAACGCCGCAACAATGCGCGAGGACAATCCGTACCCGGTGGAAGCACCTATGACCAGGGCTTTGCGGGGGCCGCCGGAAATCGGCCCGCCCTTGCGCACATGATCAATCTGCTCCTGAATATGCCGGGCGCAACCGGCCGGGTGGGCCGTCGTGCAAATGAATCCCCGTACTTTGGGCTGAATAATCATCGTTGCTGGTGATCCTTTCTAAGATAATTTGGGAACGGAAGACTTCTTGGCCACAATGACGATCCCGGACGTCGTGAGCGTGAAACGCTTCTTATCCACGTTCAAATCATACCCGATGGCCGTGCCGTCGGGAATGACCACTTCCTTATCAATGATGGCATTGCGGACCTTGGCGTTCTTGCCGACGGTCACGCCCTCCATGATGATGGAATGCCTGACCTCGGCTTGATCATGAATCCGGACATTGGACGAGAGGATCGAATGCTCGACCAATCCCCCCTCGATCACGCACCCGCCGGCGATCAAGGAATCCACAATCGCTCCGGCCCCGTGCGCCGTGCTGGCGATTTTAATGGGCGGGTACTGCTCATGATAGGTCCTCACCGGCCACGCCCGGTCGAACAGGTTGAATTCGGAGCCCTGCTTGAGCAAATCCATGTTGGACTGGTAATACGCGTCGCGCGTCCCGATATCCCGCCAGTATTTCGGCCGGCCGTTGGCGTCGACAAAATTATAAACATATACCTTTCTGTTGTTCTTGAGCATCTGCGGGATCACGTTTTTGCCGAAATCATTTTCGGACGCGGAGGCATGGGCGTCTTCGTCCAGCTCGCTCAACAAGGTATCCCGGTTAAACAAATAAATGCCCATCGAGGCGTAAATGACATCGGGCTGTTTAGGCACTGTTTTTGGCTTTTCGGGCTTCTCCTGAAATCCGCGGACGTGCTGGTCCCGGTCCACCTCAATCACCCCGAAATTGACGGACGTTTCTTTGGGCATCGTGACACAGGCCACCGTGACATCGGCTTTTTGCTCCCGGTGGAAACGGATCATCTCCCGGTAATCCATTTTATAAATATGGTCTCCCGACAGGATGAGGATAAGCTCAGGGTCATAATCCTGGATGGCGTAAATGTTCTGGTAGATGGCGTCCGCCGTGCCCTTGTACCAATCGGTGCTGAGCCGCTGCTGGGCGGGAATGACATCGATGAATTCCCCCAGCTGGTTCGAGCAGACATCCCAGCCGGAAAGCAAATGCTTCTGCAGCGAAAACGACTTGTACTGGGTCAGGACATAGACCCACCTTAATCCCGAATTGACGCAATTGCTCAGGGTAAAGTCAATGATGCGGTAAATCCCACCGAACGGCACAGCCGGCTTGGTGCGGTCCCTGGTCAGGGGGTCCAGCCTTTCGCCTCTGCCTCCGGCCAAAATGAATGTCAGTATTTCACGC
>MHGR01000008.1:0-3065 GCA_001805655.1 Omnitrophica WOR_2 bacterium RIFCSPHIGHO2_02_FULL_52_10 | reverse complement strand
CATCCAGGCGTGTCATATATAATATGTTCCCACTGGAGTTTATCCCGCAATTTGGATTCCCGCTTTCGCGGGAATGACACATATGCGGGACTGGAACGAAAACATTTTACATTCATGAAATAACCTCTAAGTTTGTAACAGAGCCCACATTATATTCTGACTTGTTGATTTTTTCAATACCGATTTTTCCGCTTGTATCACAACCACTTCGGATGCCCCTATCTTAGGTTCATCAAGGCCGCTTTGGCCTCCTCATCCTCAGGAGCTATGGAAAGGGCATCCTGAAATGCTTTAATTGCCCGCGGCCGGTCGTTGAGGCCTAAGGCAGCCTTTCCCAATTTTTTATGCACCGTGACCAATTCCTTGCCTGTTGCCAGACCCATGGTATAGACCGCTTGAGCTTCGGGGTAAGCCTGCTTCTCAAGAAACAAATCTCCCAAATCCATGAGGTCCCTGATGTCCTCCGGGCTCAACTGATGCGCTTTTTTCAGCGCCTCCAGAGCCGGCGCGAATTGGCCATCCAGGAGATACGCCTTGGCCAAAAAGAAATGCCCTTTGGGGTCCTTGGGCCACACTTTAACAATGCCCTGGTACTGTCCGACGGCCCCTTTATATTCTTTGAGATCCAAGTAGGCCAACGCTAAATTATGGCGCCTGTCCTTGGTTTTGGACCCGGCCGACAAGGCAATACGGAAATGCTCAAACGCTTTTTGGTATTCCTTTTGTTTGGCGTAGATCTTGCCGGCCAGATCATGCGCGTCCGCGTACAGCGGATCCACGCGCAGAGCGTCGTTCAGCTCGTTTAACGCCGGCCCGTCGAGGTTCAGCGACTCCATGGTATAGGCGCGGTAATAGGGCTGATACGGCCGCACGCGTATGGCGCCGAGCCTGTAAAGGTCTGTGGGGGCCGTTTTCCATTGCGCCAGGTCGATTTTAAACCGGTCAATGAGCGCTCTGTTCGGCTCCACGTCTTTCAAGAAAATCACGGCGTCGTAATCGAAATAAACGGCATGCCAATCCTCGCGCGCGTAAAGGTAATTGAGGATTTTTTCGGGAATGTGGTCGCGGGACGCGTTCAGCAGGGCCCCGGTCAACTGATATTGCTCGACGGCCTTCTCAAACAATTCGGCATTCCCCTGATCCCAGATTTCCTGATAGCGCTTGAAAAACGCCCCGCCGTAGACTTCGGTCCGCCCGTCGATAAAGACCTTGATGTCCGGGTAAACCCTGCCGAGCAGGTACGCCCCGGAGTTAAAGTCATTGAAAAAATTACCCCGCACTTTGTTCGCGACCAGAAAATCAACGGCCTTGTCCGGGTAACTTCTCTGGGAAATCCCCCCGTATTCGCTTTTCAGTTCGTAGCGCTGGAAATCATAATAGCTGCGCAGGGAAATCCGCTCATAAAACCCGATGAGCCAGAGGACAAACAGCAGTTTCAGCACGATGGACGTCAGGTAAAGGAATTTCGGCCGGGTGAATTTGAGCGGGATGATGTCGTCGTAAGAAATATGAAATACGTTCGTGATAAAGACCATGTAGGCGGCAAAGGCGAAGAACGGGGTATTGCGCATCGCTTTTAAAGAGAATACCAGAAAGACAGCCCAGAAGAGCAGCGCGCTGACATCGATTTTGCGGCGGTTAAAAACAAAGGAAATGAAAGACAGGGCCATCGTCATTTTGTAGTACAAATCCTCGTTCTTGTCGAACAGCGTTCCCCAGGTGAGGGGCACTTTTAATTCCTGGATGTACTTAAAGAATATCTTGTTCTCGCCCGACAGCGAGAAAAAGACCCCGATGGGATACAGCGCCCCTTGGACAAAAGCGGGGTTGAACAGGCAGGCGAGCACGACAAAGAACAGGACCCTCAACAAACGCCGGTATTCGTCATCCGTCAGCCGCCCGGATTCGTTCCATTCATACGGTAAACGCGCATGGCGTTTCAGGAATTCTGAAAAAATGCCGATGCCCACGAACAGCGGCCCGAAAAAGAAAAATCCGTGGACATTGCTCCACAGGATTTGGACGGCAAACAATACCGGCGTCGACCACCATTTGTCGACGTGCAGGGAAAGCACGAAAATGTAGATGGTAAAAAACAGGAGGCTGAAGAGGTCCGGCCGCATCGTGAACCGCTGCTGGTAGACCATGTACACCAAAAACAGAAAGACCGTGGTCACCAGCTGCTTTTCCTTGCTGTAGCCGAGCGTATAAAGCAGAAGCATGGTGAGCGCGACAATAACCACTTGCATTAAAATCAGCCCCTGCGCTCCCCATGCGTCGAAAATATTGGCGACCATCACCTGGAAAAGCCATTCGTGATTTATCCAGGGCGCGCCCTGGATGGAGGCGGAAAGCACGTCCGTGTCGGGGACGTAGCGGTGCAGGGTGATAAAGCGCCCCATCGCGATGTGCAGCCAGAGATCAAGGTCTTTGATCTCGATATTCGCGCTGATGACCAAAACGGCGAATATCCCCATCACCGGGATCAGCCCGAACACATAGTCCACTTTTTTCCAAAAATTATCGGTCATGCATACTCTCCTAAAAACCGGCCGGGACATTTTCGGACGGCTCTTGATCACGCGCGCCGGCCTGCGCGGCGATGCGGAAAACTTCCTGCGCCTTCTGGTGCTCCCGGCGCTCCTTAAGCAATTCCCCGATCCTGATCAGGGTCCCGGCCATCTGCGGCGCCTGACGGTGCGCCTGCGTCAAGGCCGCCATCATCCGGTCATATTGAAATTCCTGCGCGTAGATCAGAGCGATGAGGAACAACGCTTCGGGGTCATTAGGTTTCTGGGCCAGAACCCTTGTGAGCTGTTCCTTGGCCTGCTCGATCTGGCCGAGGTGAACAAGGGCAAAAGCGATCTGAAAACGCACCTTCATGTCCTGGGGGTCCGTCAGCTTTGCCTTGCGCAGGCTTTCGAACGCGGCGGCATATTCCCCCCGTTCATTATGAATTTTGCCGATAAGCTTATTGGCCTTGGCATGAGACGGCTGGATGCGCAGTGCCTGCCCGGCCTCCTCCATCGCTTTTTGCGCGAATCCCATGTTATATAGGGCATAAG
>MHGR01000007.1 GCA_001805655.1 Omnitrophica WOR_2 bacterium RIFCSPHIGHO2_02_FULL_52_10 | reverse complement strand
ATCATTACAGAGCAACTGTCTATTCCCACGATCGGGATTGGTGCCGGTGTTTATTGCGACGGCCAGGTCCTGGTCACCCACGACCTCTTAGGGTTGTGCCCTAGATTCAAGCCGAAATTTGTCAAGCAATATGTCGATTTAAGTTCCTCGATTGTCGCAGGGATCAGGAAGTTTCAAAGGGATGTGGAAAGCCGCGCATTCCCGGATGCCGCGCACAGTTACTCGATGAACGGCAAAGAGCTTTCCGCGCTGAAAGCGGAGATAGGGATTTAAGATGAAAAAATGCCCGTTTTGCGGCGAGCAGATTCAGGATGAGGCCGTGAAATGCCGCTACTGCGGCGAATTCTTAACGGAAGACCTGCGCCGTACCACCGGGCAGAAACCTCAATGGTATTTTAAGACTTCGACCTTGATCGTGGGGTTTCTGTTCATAGGGCCGTTTATCGCGCCCCTGATTTGGTTTAACCCGCGGTATTCCATAGCGAAAAAAACCGTTTTGACCGGCATGGTGCTGTTTATTTCCATCATTTTGTTCAAGTTGTTAGAGGCATCATTGGCTTCTATCAGCGAGTATTATCAAATCATCCAGGGCAAATATTAAAAGATGTTTATGAAACGAATGATTTTAGCGGCGATGTTCTTGGCGGTCTTCATTTCTCCCGTTGCCGCCGCGTTAGTCACGCAGGACATACAATATAAACTGGGCGAAACGGTTTTCAAGGGGTACACGGCCTATGACGACAGCATTGAGGGCAAACGCCCCGGCATCCTTGTCGTTCATGAATGGTGGGGCCATAATGAGCATGCCCGCACAAGGGCGGAGATGCTGGCGCAGCTCGGCTATGTTGCCCTGGCCGTGGACATGTATGGCGACGGGAAAACAGCGTCTCACCCTGATACGGCCGGGGCGTTTGCCGGTGAAGTCGTGCAGAATATGCAGGGGCTCGGAAAAGAGCGGTTTATTGCGGCGCTTGAGCAATTGAAGAACCATCCGATGACGGATCCCGGGAAAATAGCGGCGATCGGGTATTGTTTCGGCGGGGGGACGGTACTGCACATGGCGCGCTACGGACTGGATCTTGACGGTGTCGTCAGCTTTCACGGCAGCCTTGCGACGGAAACTCCGGCGCAGCCGGGGCAGGTCAAGGCGCGCGTGCTGGTTTGCAACGGGGCCGCGGACACGATGGTCACCGCGGAGCAGATTGCCGCGTTTGAGCAGGAAATGGATGCCGCAGGCGTGGATTACAGGCTCATCAATTACGCGGGGGCCACGCACAGTTTTACCAATCCCGCCGCGGACGCGTTGGGGGAGAAATTCGGCATGCCGATAGCGTATAACGCCGCGGCGGACCAAAAATCCTGGCAGGACATGCAGGACTTTTTTAAGGAAATATTCCAGTAAAAAGGAGAAACCGTCTTGCGTCAGCGTAAACAAAATCACGAAACAGGGGATGGTCAGACGGCGTTCACTATTTTGGAAATGGCGGTCGTGATAGCGATCATTTCCGTCATCGCCGCGTTTGGCATTCCCGCGTATGACCGGTTGATGGTCAAGAGTCAGGAGCGGACCCTGATATTAAACTTGATGACCATACGGTCAGCCGTGGAAATATGGGCCGCAAAGAATAATAATACCAAACCCTCTGGTGTCACCTGGGGTAACCTAAGTACAATTAACACCCAGCTGGGCATAAATGTCGTGGATCAAACTTTAACTTACAGTTGTAACTGGACGGCAGCCCCGCCCGACCGGGGGTGCGGGGGGACTCTCCCTAACGGGGGGCAGATTCATTTTCATCCCGGCCATGTCAATGGGAAACTGCATTGTACGGGCGCTTCATGCCCGACTTGTCCCGCTAGCCCCGGAGACTGCGGATAAAACGGAAAATATTGGTAATAATAGCAAGCCCTATCCCTTTTTACTGCTTTAATTTGCTTGCTTTTCAAAATACTTTTATATAAAATATCGCTTCATGCACAAGACAGATAAGGGCGCTAAGCTGATGGAGAAGGTCGTTTCGCTGTGCAAGCGGCGCGGGTTCATCTATCAGTCTTCTGAAATTTACGGCGGCTTGGCCAACTCCTGGGATTACGGGCCTTTAGGGGTCGAATTGAAGCAGAATGTCAAAGCGGCGTGGTGGAAAGCGGTCGTCCACGGCCGCGACGACATGACCGGGCTGGATTCGGGCATCATCATGCATCCGGATATCTGGAAGGCTTCCGGCCACACCGAGAATTTTTACGATATTCTCGTCGATTGCAAAAAATGCAAGGGCCGTTTCCGCGAAGACCATTTGAACGGCGGCAAATGCCCCAACTGCGGGGCCAGCGATTTCACCAAGGGCCGCGCGTTCAACCTGATGTTCAAGACCCATTTCGGCGCCGTTGAGGATGACGCCAGCGTCGCGTATTTGCGGCCGGAAACGGCGCAAGGCATTTTTGTCCAGTTCAAGAACGTGCTGGACGCGACGAACCTCAAGCTGCCGTTCGGCATCGCGCAGATCGGCAAGGCCTTCCGCAACGAGGTTACCGCCGGGAATTTCACCTTCCGCATGCGCGAGTTCGAGCAGATGGAAATTGAGTATTTCACCCGGCCCGAAGATGCCGAGCCGTGGCATAAGCGGTGGATTGACGACCGGCTGAACTGGTATTACAGCCTGGGGATGAAAAGGGAAAATTTGCGATTGCGGGAACATGGCCGGAACGAGCTGGCGCACTACGCGCAAGGCTGCAGCGATATTGAATATAATTTTCCTTTCGGCTGGGCGGAGCTGGAAGGGATCGCCAACCGGACGGATTTCGATCTCAAACAGCACTCCAAATTTTCCGGCAAGGATCTTCAGTATCAGGACAAGGTGACCAACGAAAAGTTTTTCCCGTATGTGATCGAGCCCTCCGGCGGGGTGGACCGCGCCGCGCTGGCGTTTCTGGTGGACGCCTACCATGAGGAGGAGGTCGAAGGGAGAACGCGCGTTGTGTTGAGGCTCAGCAAGCCATTAGCGCCGATCAAGGTGGCGGTCTTGCCGCTGCTGAAGAGCAATCATGAGATTGTCACGCTTTCCAAGAAGATCAAGAATGACCTGCAGAGGTATTTTACCTGCATGTATAACGATACGGCCGCCATCGGCAAGCTGTACCGCCGGCAGGATGAGGTCGGCACGTTTTATTGCGTGACGGTCGATGTTCAGTCCTTGGAGGACAAACAGGTCACGGTGAGAGAACGGGACACGATGGCGCAGGAGCGCGTGCCGTTGGACAACCTCAAAACGTATTTGATCGAAAAATTGTCAACATGAAGGAAAAGAAAGGGTAGGACGAGATGACCAAGAAGTATGTGTATTTTTTCGGGGGCGGCAAAGCCGAAGGCAAGGCATCCATGAAAGCGGAACTGGGTGGAAAAGGGGCGAATCTGGCGGAAATGACCAGCATCGGCGTCCCCGTCCCTCCCGGTTTTACGATTTCGACGAACGTGTGTGAATACTACTATCAGCACAATGAGAAAAAACCCCCTGAACTGGATAAGGAAATCGACGCGAACATCAAGAAGCTGGAGAAGGCCATAGGGGCCAAGTTCGGGGACAAGAACAACCCGCTGCTGGTGTCCGTGCGCAGCGGGGCGGCGGATTCGATGCCGGGAATGATGGACACGGTCCTTAATCTCGGGATCAATGATGACGTGGTCATCGGGCTGGCCAAGAAGACAAAGAATGAGCGCATGGCCTGGGATTCCTTCCGGCGGTTCATCAACATGTTCGGCGACGTGTGTATGGGGATCGACCATCATCATTTTGAGTCGGAGTTGACGCGCATCAAGAAAAAATATAACCGCAAGCAGGATACGGACCTGACGACCGAAGAATTAAAGGAGGTCGTTGATGCTTATAAAAAGGTGTACCGCAGGGATGTCGGCAAGGATTTTCCCGCCGACGCGCGCGAGCAGTTAAACTACGCCGTGAACGCCGTTGTCAAATCATGGAACACCGGCCGGGCGGTGACCTACCGCAATATCCACAAACTGCGCGGCCTGAAGGGCACGGCCGTGAACGTTCAGGCCATGGTCTTCGGCAACATGGGGGAACATTCCGGCACCGGCGTTGCCTTCACGCGTAATCCCGCCGACGGGACCAATGAGTTCTACGGCGAATACCTTATCAATGCCCAGGGCGAGGATGTTGTCGCCGGCATCCGCACGCCGGATCCTATTTCCACCCTGAAATCAAAAATGCTGCATATTTATCAGCAGCTCGACAAGATCCGCCTGAAGCTGGAAAGGCATTACCGCGACATGCAGGATGTCGAATTCACCATTCAGGAAGGCAAGCTCTATATGCTCCAGACAAGGTCGGGGAAGCGGACGGGGTTAGCCGCGGTCAAGCTTGCCGTCGACATGGTCAGGGAAAAGCTGATCACGGAAAAGGAAGCGCTGCTGCGTATCAGCGGCGATCAGCTGAACCAGCTGTTATTCCCCATTTTCAACCCTCAAGCCAAGGCTAAAGCGATCGAAGATAAACGCGCGGTGGCCAAGGGCATGCCGGCCGGCCCGGGGGCGGCGACTGGCCACGTGGTCTTTACGGCGGATGACGCCGTGGCGTGGTCCGGAAAGGGCAAAAAAGTCATTCTGGCGCGCAAGGAAACATCTCCGGAAGACGTCAGCGGCATGTGGGCGGCGCAGGCCATTCTGACATCCACCGGCGGCATGACTTCGCACGCGGCGGTTGTTGCCAGGGGCTGGGGGAAGTGCTGCGTTGTCGGCTGCGGCAGCCTGGATATCGACGCGCGCGGTAAAACCATCACAGTGGATGATCGGACAATCCAAGAAGGCGACGAAATTTCCATCGATGGAAGCACCGGTGAGGTTTTGCTTGGCCATATCGATACGTCCGCTTCACCGGTCATTGCCGGTATCGTCCATGGCGATAAAACCGCTTTAAAACACCCGACCTGCCAGATGTTCCTGGAGATCATGAGGTGGGCGGATAAGTACCGCGCGATCAAGGTCCGGACCAATTCCGACTCCCCGGCGGACACGAGGGGCGCGCGCGCTTTGGGGGCGGAAGGCATCGGCCTCTGCCGCACGGAGCATATGTTCTTTGAAGGCGACCGCATTTGGGCCATTCGCGAGAT
>MHGR01000006.1:4870-7165 GCA_001805655.1 Omnitrophica WOR_2 bacterium RIFCSPHIGHO2_02_FULL_52_10 | reverse complement strand
GCTAAACTCAAGGCCTCGTAAATGTCTTAACTTTAAGACTCCCTACGAAGTCTTTTCCTCAACCCGTGTTGCACTTCATGGTTGAATGTGGGAATCTCCAACCATTTGCAGGATTAGGGTTATATTTAATACCCGTTTTTGGATTAACTATTGTAAAATGCAAATTAGGACGCCTATCCTTTGTAGCAATTCCATCCATAGCTGAACTCATCCAAGGGCCTCGAGTATCATTATCCGGGTTTGAGTATTTCGTTTTATCAATTTCCCGACCAGTTAATTTTGTGCCTTTATTTTTCGTATAACAGACAATATATTCGTGATCAACAGAAGCTCCAGTTAAAGCACGGCTATCAACGTTTTGTCTACTGTTCCATATAAAACTCGCAACAAAATTTTCCTCTCCAAAAATCTCATCCATCATCATTCGCAAATGATGAACCTCGTTATCATCAATAGACACGAAAATAACTCCGTCATGGCGCAACAAATTCCACGCCAGCTTGAGCCGGGGATACATCATTGAAAGCCAGTCGCTATGAAACCGCCCGCTGGCCTGCGTATTCGTGGAAAAACGGTTGCCTGCGCTGTCTACCTGCCCGGACTGCTCGAGATAATTCTTTAACGGCTGACGAAAATCGTCTTTATAAACGAAGTCATTGCCGGTGTTATAGGGCGGATCAATGTAGATCATTTTGACCTGCTCAAAGTATGATTTTTGCAGGAGCTTGAGGACTTCTAGATTGTCTCCTTCAATAAAAAGGTTTTCGCTTGTGTCAAACTTGACGCTTTCTTTTTTATCCGGCTTTAATGTGGCCTTGCTGGGGATCAAAACATTGGTGATCGCCTGCGCCTTCCCGGCCCACGTAAAATTAAACTTGTCCGCCGAGGTCTCCAGATGTGCGCCCAGCACCCGGCGCAATTTGTCCCAGTCAACCCTGCCTTCGGCAAAGACTTCCGGAGTGGCGGCCTTCAGCGTTTCCAGCAGTTTGTCCTTAATATTAAACGATTCCCGCTCTGCTTTCTTTATGGTTTTACTTTTTGCCATAAATACCCCGTTCCTTTAAAAATTTCTCGATGTGATACGCTTGAATCTTGTTCGGCGTGGTTTTACCGTTGAGCCACCGGCTAACGGTAGAAAAATTTACCCCGATTTTCTCCGCAAGCTCCTGCTGCGTAATTCGGTTTTCCAAACGATAAAGCTCTAATTTTTTAATGAGATTGTCCGCAGGATGGGAGGAAGCCTTTTTTGATGCTTGCATACCTTGCATTCTACTGCACAGACTATTGACTGACAACAAGGGAATGATAAATTTGCTATGCATTAGCAATCCGGATAACCGGATATCAAAGAAAGCAGGATTATCTTATGCCCTCCAGGTTATACAAGAAAATCGTTCCGCAGCATCTCCCTGCCGATCCTCCGCATTGCTCAAGATGGTGTTCGAAGGCAACCAGAGGAACCTGGCCGTTTGCTGGCCCAAAGGAAGGCCTACTTGTTGGATTGTGCGCCAAATGAGGGGAAATAATCCTACGGTTTCTTGCGGATGAGGAAAAAAACGGCGGCCAAAAAGGCCAGTTCACCAGCAACATAGACCGCCAGGCCGGTGGCCACACCGGAGGTAAACCCGTAGGAGTGCAGGCCTATGCTCAGCAGGTTGACCCCGAACCAGGCCCACATGACGACAATGATGCCCAGAACGCTGCCCGCCGCCATGCCCACCGGCCCGATCAGGCCGGCGACGCGCGCGTGAAACAAGATCGCGGTCCAAATGACGATCAAGAGCGCCCCGTTCTCTTTGGGGTCCCAGCCCCAGAAACGCCCCCAGGACTGGTCGGCCCAGATGCCGCCCAGCATCGTTCCCAAGAACGTCATCATCAGGCCGAACGCGAGCGCGCCGACCAGATTGCGGTAGGTCGCCTCCCATAAAGTTTTCTCGTGCGGCTTGGCGATGCGCTGGATGAGATACAAATGCCCGACGATGCCGGCCACACAGCATCCGGCGTACCCGGTCGTGATGGAAAGGACGTGCGTCCCCAGCCAGAAATTGGAATCCAGGACCGCGACCAGCATTTTCATGGTATCGCCTTCGGCGCTGAACTTGTCCGCGATCATCAGGAACACCAAACCGCAGACGCTGGCCACCACCACCCCCAGCCCCCGCTTGTTCACAAACTCGATGATCAGCCCCAGCAGGACGGCGATAAATCCGACAAAGATAAAAGTTTCATACAGGTTCGACACAGGCGGGCGCGCCATAAGCACAATGCGTATGACCAGGGCTACGGTATGGACCA
>MHGR01000006.1:2166-4857 GCA_001805655.1 Omnitrophica WOR_2 bacterium RIFCSPHIGHO2_02_FULL_52_10 | reverse complement strand
CTCCATTTCAGGCCGGCGGACATTAAGGAAAATAAAAATATGAGAAAGGCCAGGCCGTAAAATACTTTGGACCAGAGAAAGAATTGGGCCTGATTGTAAAACAGTTCCAGGGGGATATTGGCAACGCTTCTCTTCTCGGAGCCGCTCACGCGCGCGGCGATGGAATTCTCAAAAGCCCGCGTGGACAGGTCAAAGGCCAGCTGGTCCCCGTTCCAATAATGCACGGTCATGGCGCGCAGCAAGTCGACTTCTTTACGGACGTCCACACCGTAAAATTCGATATTAATCGCTTCCCACGGGCTCAGCCACTGGTCATTGGCGGGATCCAGCGACGGAATAACGGGGAAAGGCAATTCGAAATAGGAGTTGGCCCAATGGTAGAGATTGCCCAGCAGGGTGAAAAGAATCTTATCCTTCTCAGACCACATCTGCGGAGTGCCCATCATTTCCAAACCCTTGGTGGCCTCGCGCAGGGCATCGGCTTTGGCGGCGATGTCCAAAAAGCTGAATTGCCCGTTTTGGTCCCGCGGCAGATCGAGCAGCTCGATAATCTCCGGGTCCGAAACCTGAAAATCCGCATGCGGAAACGCGAACGTGAAGACATAGGAAAAGTTGGTGTAGAGGACGACACTGTGGTAAAGACGCAAAATTTCATGCTCGACCGCGCTGCGCTTTTTCTCTTCAATCTGATCGGCAACCCTGGCCAATTCGACAATCTTGTCAATGCCCGGGTTCAGCTGGCTAAAATCATAGAGGCGCTTTTTTTCCGGCTCGATGCCCAGCGCCATGGGAATCTCGGGGTTGTTAATCAGAAACACCTTGTCCTTGGCCGTGGAGGCCGGGGCGAACAGGAGCCCGGCCACCCATTCATACGCGGGCCTGCGGTTATACGTGGTCTTTCCGGAAAACTGCAATAACATGCTGCGCGCGTATGTATCAAACGGCTTGACCCGGCCTTCGTGCAGGACGGCCACAGCCTTAAGCGCTTCCAGCGAGGATACGGTCTTCGCGTTAAATTTTTGCTCAATGAGCGGGCAAAAACTCTGGGCACCGGCGCTTTGGACAAGAACTCCGGCAAACAGCAAGCTTAACAGTATTTTCTTCATACTCATGGTTTCTTTCTCGGCAACCTTGCCCCGATGGGGAAAGCCATCAGCAAAAGGTGGATGACCAATCCGCCAAACACCACAAAGGTCGCGATATACGGCAATAGCCGCCCCTGGTTCTTGACCACGGCCAGCGTGGAATGCTCCCGGCCCAGCTGGTCGACGGAATACGACGACTGGTACATCGTGTAGCTGTTGTGCCTCAGCGGATTGTTCATGGAGATCAGAACCTCGCGCGAGGCGCCGCCGCTGATGATCTCCACAAGGCTTTCGTAACTGCGCGCGACCTCCGTGTTGGGGTGGCGCTCCATCTTGAAATCCTTCAATTTCACGAGAAACGGCACCGGGAACCTCTTGAGGCGCAGCTGCATCAAATAAGTTTTCCCGCCCTTTGTGACGGTCAGCGGCTGCTGTTCCCAGCCGGAAAGAAGGGCATAGGCGCCCCCCCCGTCCGCGTCCTTGAGTTCAAAGACGATGCCGGGAATATTTTTCTGCGGCTCGATATCCAAAGAAACAGGTTTGAGCGATTTGATGCCCGAGGCATTCAGAAAGGTTTTGCTTTGATTCTCATCAGACTGAGTATAGGCTTCGCAATTGCGGTAATACGTATCGATGACGGCCGTGAGGCCGAATTTCGCGTATTCGAGCACCTGTCCTTTACGCAGGCGGTCGGTGTCAAAGGCGGCTACTGTCTTGTTGTTCCCTGCCTCCTCCCAAACTGATAATTCCCAATTATGGTAGGCTTGGGCCGTATTCGTGCCTTCCCCCTCCATCAAGGTGATGTTCGATTCCTCGACGTAATGGAACGTGACAAAGGCCGCGAGAAAAAAGAGCAGCAAACCAGAGTGGATAATCGTAATCCCCAGGTTGGACCAGCGGTACACCAGCCGGATTAAAGCGACGCAGACCAAATTGATGAACATGACCCACAGCACCAGCCGGGCGCCGGGAAACGGGACAAATCCCCAAAACGTGAAGGCCCAGGAATTGAAGAAGCGCGCCTGCGCCAGGTACAAACCGTTGTACACCTGGTCAATCGTCCCCCATAACGTGAGGATAAACAGCAGACACAGGCAGACAACCGTGATTCTCACCGAGGACAAGGCCTTGAGGACGGGATTTTTACTTAATTGTTTTCGGAATGGATGCATGTGGCTGATTGAACTGCAAATTTTATTTTACATTAAGCGATGTGCACAGCGCTTTGAACTTCTCCCTGTTTTCCACCAACGACTTCTTCGCCCCGATCATTTTGACGAAAATGGTTGATTCCGGAAGTTCGGCGATGGACGCGATCATGGACGGGGACGAATCTTCTTGCGTGAACCCCGTGAGATCAATCACGGTGATATCAAAACCGCCTTCCGTTTTAAACGATTCCTGTTTCGATAAAAATTCTTCCATTTGGTCCTGCGGCGGGACAGCGATATTGACCTGTTTCATCCACCGCGCGACGTTGGATTGGAAATTGCCCGCTTCTCCCCCCAATGAAACGATGGAGCATTCGATGCCGCCGGCGTCATCTTGGGCGTGAAACGTCGCGACACGCATGCCGCCGCCCGGCTCTTCGCTCCACCCTTCAGGC
>MHGR01000006.1:0-2158 GCA_001805655.1 Omnitrophica WOR_2 bacterium RIFCSPHIGHO2_02_FULL_52_10 | reverse complement strand
TCCATGTCAACGGAACCGACGCGACGGATGCCTCGAGCGCTTTTTGCATTTGCGGATCGCTTTGCGCGGCCGACATGGGCATGCTCCCGGATATGTCGGGATGGCCTTCGGGCAAAACACCGGAAATATCCGGATGATCAACTCCCATAAAAGGAGCGTTCTTCATCAATGCAACCGGATCGCCGTGCGGCCCCATGTGGTGCTCTAAAGGGGATACGATGGTGACCTCCTCGTATTCACGGAGGGCATTCTTTTGTTCGCAGGAAGCTAGACTTACCGCTATCAAAGCTATCAGAAACAATATGTAAGGGCTGGCTGATTTCATCAGGAATTTAAGAATATCGATTTCAATCGTGTAATTTTGCTATTGTATAACGTTCTATTTTAAAAACAAGCAGATTATTTATTTATGCGGGGACGTTGCGCGGCTTGATAGGCATTCTCGATACAATCATTGAGCGACACACCCTTTAAATAATTGGCCACCAGATGAAGGTGCCGGTGCCGCTCCAGTTGGCCTTCAATGACTTTCAACGTTGCGCAGTAATCCCGGTCATATTGCGGAATCGCGCGCGGAAAGGCAGCGAAAAACAGCTCGCTTAAGTCTCCTGCGTTGATTTCCGCTGTCCCCTCGGCCGTGAACGGCCTCAGCTCCTGCAGGGCCAGGCGTACCAAATCTTCCCTCGACTTTTTTAAAATGTCAGGATGGCGCGCCCCGCCGATCATGGCCCGGAGCATCACCTGACCTTCCCCGCAGCGGCCGGGAAAAATATCGCTTTCGAAGAGCACGCCCAACACTTCCCTGCGCTGGGAAGACGGGATCAGGTATCCGTAACCCCTCGGACGGTCGGGAAGCAGCGCCTGCGGGCACACAAGCCCGACCACCGCCACCGGCGCATAGGTAACCCGCTCCAACGCCCGGGCCAGCTGCGGATCGATGCCTTGCAGCAGGGGGCCGGCGCAATAAGCCGGCGCGCACAGGTAAAGTTCGTCGGCGGTGTGGGCCTGCCCATTCTTCGCAAGCACGGCATAGCGGCCGTCCCTTAAAAAAATAGCATCAATTTCCTGGTTGAGGCGAATGCTTTCCTTATACAGCGCCCCGACTTGGTCAATGGCCTGGCCGATGCCTCGGCGGAAAGACGTCAGCGTTCCCGCCGGGGAGCCCATGGCCCCGCCCCTTTCCGGTTTTCCGTTGCCCTGCCCCTTGTGTTGGCCGCGCATTTTGAACATCGCCCGGAAAAGCGAGCCATGTTCCCGCTCCAAGGCCGCGATGCGGGGAAACACCGCCGTTAGCACTGCCTTTCGCGCGTCCCCGGCATACACGCCGCTGACCATCGGGTCCAGGAAAACCTGGGAAAATTTCTCGCCGAAACGCCGCTTACCGAAATCGTAGACGCTCTCTTGGGGGTCGTCTCCCCGGCGCACGAATATTTCCCCGAGCACGCGCACTTTTTCGGCCGGATTGAGCAAACCGAACGACAAAAAACTTTTTGGGCTTGTCGGCAGGGGGTGAAGGGCATGGTGGACGGAAAGATAACGCGTCCCGGACGCCCGGTCGGCCCGGACGAGCTCCTGCTCCAGGCCGATTTCGCGCGCGAATTCCAGCGTGCGTTTTTTCGAATCCAGAAAACCGTTGGGGCCGGTTTCAAACAGGCAGCCGCCCCTGGCGACCGAGCGGATCGTGCCCCCTAAATGGTCATTCTTTTCAAAAAGGACGATCTCGGCGTCCTTGTGCCCTTGCTTTAAATAGTGCAGCAGGGCCAGGCCGCTGATGCCGCCGCCGACAATGATAATATTTTTAGACATAATTTGCAATCAACCCACATTAACTTCCGAAGTTGATGTGGGTGTATTTCCATTTGAACGCGTGCACTTGTTCAACGACAAACTTCAGCTTCTCCACCTCCACATCGGGAAACACCCCGCTGCCGAGGTTAAAGATGTACCGCCGGTGCCTGCGCCCGCCCGCCAGCACGTCCTTGACTTCCCTTTCCAGCCGGGGAGTGTCCGCGTACAAATGGCCGCTGAATAAATTCCCCTGAATCCCCTTGTCCGTCTTCTCAAGAATCGGATGATGCCCGAGCACCACCGTATGGTCTACGGATAAGAAATCCGCTCCCGAGCGGTCCATCAGGGCCAGCAGGTGGTTGGATGGGCG
>MHGR01000005.1 GCA_001805655.1 Omnitrophica WOR_2 bacterium RIFCSPHIGHO2_02_FULL_52_10 | reverse complement strand
CTGGAGATCGTTTACTTTCGCCTCGCTCCCCTGTCGGAGAGCGGCGTATTCTTCCTGATGACGCTTTTGTTCCGTCTCCAATTGCGCCTGCCACTGCGCCTCGGATGCGGATAATGTTTTACCGGATTCCTCCCGAACCTTGTTAAGGGCAAGCTCATGGTCCTTCTTTAATTGATCTACCTGTGCCTGGAGTTCTGTTACTTTTGCTTCGCTTCCCTGACGCAACGCGGCGTATTCTTCCTGATGGCTCTTCTGTTCCGTCTCCAATTGCGCCTGCCACTGCTCCTCATTGTCTAAAAGATCATTTTTGGCCTTGCGCAGGAGATCAGAGATCTGGGATTCATATTTCCGTTCAGTTTGTACGAACTCACGGCTCAATTTTTCAATTTTTACGCTCAGCGATTTTGTGGCCTTTTCCACCTTCCTGGATTGGGACAACTTCGTATCGGCCAAGGTGTCTTTCAGCTTGGCGATATCGTTTTCATATTTCGAAATTTCCGCCTCCTGCGACCTAACGTGCTCCCCCTGCTTGGCGATTTGTTCTTCCAACGATTTAATGGCGCCGCCTTTCTCCAGTATTTTGGCCTCCAGCCCGTTTACCTGAGACGCATTGTCCCCTTTGAGCTGACCCATGGCCGCCTGTACCGTGCTGACCTGATCGGCCGCCTGCTGCTTAACCGCGGCCAGTTCTGCCTCATGCTTGGCTGTTTCAGTCTTCAGCCGCTCCTGCCACTGAACCTCGGCCGCCAGAATATCGCTTTGCGCTTTCTCCTGAATGGTTTGATTGGACGCGACCATAGAATCCATGCCGTTTTTCAGAAAAGCCACTTCCTCCTCCAATTTGGCAATCTTCTGCGAGCGGTCTTCGACATCGCTGGTCAGGGAGGACATCTCCCCGTTCAGGAACTCGATGAGCGAGGCGTCTTCCCCGATCTTTTTCTCCAGCGCCATCTTCTGCTCGCTCCATCCCCGCTCGGCGGCGGATACCTCAAACTGCGTGTTCGCTTTCAATTCGTTCAGTTTCCCCTCATAGCTGTCCACCGCTTCGACCAATCTGTTCCTGAGTTCTTCCAGCTCCTGCTCCAGAGAGGCCCGGGCGGTTTGAATCGCCTCCTCGCGGGAGACCTCAGTTTCGTGCAGCCTTTCCTCCAGGTCTTTGATGTTCAGCTTATACTCTCTCAGCAATTTTTCATAATCCTTGACGGCTGTCGCATTGGCCATCCCGGCCTGTTCGAGCGCGGCCGCCTTGCCCTGCGCCTCATTGAGCTGGGCCTGCCACTGCGCCGTCTGATCCGTCAGGCCGGTCCTTAAGGTATCCACTTCACTTTTTGACTGCGATGCCGCCGCGGCGTATTTTGCGCTCCATTGCTCCTCCAGCGCCTGCAGCTCAAATTGATAGTTCCTCTGCGCTTCATTCAATTTCTTGCCGCTGTCGGCTTGGAGCTGGGCTAACTGCTCCTGCAAGCGCTCAATCTCATCTTCCAGCGGGCGCTTCACGCCGTCGATTTTTTGGGCATAGGTCGCTTTGCTCCGGTTCAGCTCGTCTTGCATGGTCGTATGCTCTTTTTTATATTTGACGAGCTGCCGGTTCTTATCGGTCATATTGGTTTCGAGTTCGCCCTTCTCCTTCTTAAGCAAATCGATGAATTCCCTTTGCTCCTTCAGCTGGCTTCGAAGCTGGGTAACCTCTTTATCGCTGTTCCCCCTGAAAACAATAAGCTGGCTCTCAAACTCCGACAGCTTACTCTGGAATGTGTCCCGGTTAAGGCGCAACTCACGCTCAAAATCCTCCCTTTCGATCCTCATTTGATTCTGGTAGCGCTCTTCCAGGGCCGCCATTTTCTCCTGCCATTGCTTATCGGCGATCCGGCGCTCCTGCTCAAATGACTGCTGCAGGGTCTTGGTGGAGACATCTGATCCTTTAAGATCCACCAGCAGCTGTTTTGTGCGCACATCCGCGGATTCGCCTGCCTCAGCGATCTGCCGGGTCAACGCCTGAATCCTGCTCTCCAATGCTTCCCGCTCGCCTTGGAACTGTTGCTCCAGGCTTTCCCTAAGATTGGTCAGCTGCGTTTGATAATTTTTTTCGATCTCCTCCAGCTTCTGCTTCCATTTGCGCTCGGCGGCCAGGACGGCCCTGGATCCGCCTCCGGCGACGGTATTAAGAACCCCTTCCATTTTCCCTTCATAATCCTCCTTGAGCGTTGCTATCCCTTGCTTCAGCCCCTGGACCTCCTCCACCAAAGGGTCTTGGACCTTTTTCACCTGTTCCTTGACATGGCTTTCGCTCCCGAGCATCCCCTTTGTTTGGTCCTCGTCCGTACTCGTATAAACATCCTTGATATCGCTCACCGCTTCTTTTTCCCCAGAGGTTGTGAGCGTGGTTCTCACGGTCGGCGCCTCTTTTTTCACCGTAATACGGACCGTATCCGATTCGAAGATATCGGTAATGTTGAATAATTCCGTTACCTCGCCCATAGAACTGTCCGGAAGGACAGAAATCAGGCGGACTTCCGCCACTTCCTTACCGGAGCGGTAGATGCCGATGGTTCCACCCTTCTTCAAACCGAGATCCGATCCTACGGGAAGCATATACAGGCGGTTTCTTTCGATTTCCACGATCTGCTTGATGACCACTTCTTCCGGCAGGGGATGGCTTTCCCGGACAACCGGGACGGCACCGCCTTTGGTCATCCCCGTCAGCCCCGGAGTCACTTCCTCCAGTGCTGCATATCCATTGAGCGGGGAAAAAAACAATGGTGCGGAAAATAGAATAAAAAAGCAAACAAATGCGGTCTTACTCTTTTTCATGCTTTGATAAACTTGAATTTTACTGCGGAAATGGCTTGAAAGATCTATCACGATTTATTCGGTTTAAGGATGCCAGTGTTTCAAATGTTGATTTTTTTAATTAGCCCCCTCAAGTGCTTCTACTTGACCTTTTCTTTCCCCTGCCAGGTCTGCCAGGTGAAGATATATTGCTTCACCCAGTCACGGTCCTTGGCGTCTCTGGCATAAGCCAGATAATCCTTGAAATGCTTGATGGCCGTCGGCCTGTCCACCAGGTGCTCGGCGTAAATGTATCCCAAATTATAATGGGCGTCCGCGTCATCCGGCTTCAACTCAATCACCTGAGTGAACTCTTTGACTGCGCGCTCGTACTCCTGGCTTTTAATAAAGGAAACCCCGAGGTTGTAATGCATGTCGGCGGTTTCCTTGACGAGCTTGCGGTTGTGCCGGGCCAGATCGGTGATTTTCTTTGGAAATTCCGACGTCTGCTGAGACAGATAACGGTTCTCCTGCTTCATCCCCAGAAAGCCCTCCTCCATGGCGGCGAGATCTTTTTTGTGGGATTCGAGTTCAACCTGGAGCCGTTCATTGGTTGACTGCGCCACAGCGGCGTTCATCCTGGCTTCCTTGTTTTGCTTTTCCAATGCGGCATTCTCTTCTTTTAATGACTTGGTCCGGCTGACCAGGTCTTCCAGCTCTTTTTGCACCTTGCCGCGGAGCTTTCTCTCCTTTTCCTCATCATCGACCTGGGCTTCCGATAACAGAGAATTCAACTCCTCATTTTCCTTGTTGAGATCCTGAACATGCATTTTCAAGTTTTCCAGGGTCATTTTCAGCTCTTCCTTCTCGACCTCCATGGCCTTGTTCTCCTCGATAAACGCCTCATTCTCCAAATTCATCTGATCGTAAGATTCCTTAACGGCCTCGCAGCGTTGGTTATCCCGGCGCAGCCGGTTCAGCTGTTCCACGATCGCCTGCTGGTCGCTCTGCAATTTTTCATAGGCCTCCATCAGCGTGCTGTTCTTTTCGCGCAAACTTTGCGCCGCGTCCGACTCATCTTTTTTCGTATCCCGCAGTTTCTGATATTCCAGATCCTTGGCATCGAGTTTGGCTTGGCATTCTTGGGCGTTCTGTTTCAGCAGTTCCTCATTTTTCTTGCCGCCGAATAACGCGGCCAGCGGCTCGCCATACCCGGTTCCCGTTCCAAGCAAACCCAGCAGGGTCAATGTGATCACTGGCAAAATCTTTTGGTTCATTGAGCGGAGTACCTATAAATTTTGTGCCGCGGATTTTTACCGGAACGGCTTGTAGTCCAGCCTGCCGAAATCCGGGCCGTAGGTTTCAGAAATTGTATCATATTCATCGTAATCTTTGAATGTCTTTGTCGGTTGATTGTCGGGATCATCGATGTCCCCGGAATAGATGCGCGTTCCGTCCACGATATGCGGCGTGATCATCACCAGCAGCTCATTGCGCTGCGTGGCCTTGGTCTGATTCCTGAACAGGTTTCCGAGCAGAGGCAAATCTCCGAGAAAGGGAATGCGCTCTGAATTTTCCGTTTCCTCATCCCGGCGCAGCCCCCCAATGATAATCGTGGAGGCGTCTTTGACCAGCACCGTCGTCTCGGCCAGGGACGTGTCAATGATCGGGATTTGGTTGCCGCTGGGCGTCACCAGGGTATCGACCACGCTGCTGATCTCCGGCTTGATCTTCATGGTGACAAAGCCTTCGTCATTGATCGTGGGCGTCACCGAAAGCTGGATGCCAACGTTAACGAAGGTCACGTCTTCCGCCGTGGTGGTGGTGGTCTGGCCGGCCGTCGTTGTTGATGTGATATAGGCCTCCTGGCGGCCGACATGGATGCGCGCCTCCTGATTGTTAACCACCGCCAGTTTCGGGTTAGATAATAGGCGCGTTTCTCCCAGCGTGGCTAGAAATTTCATCACGGCTTCAAAGGAATGGTTTTTGTCGACCGACCCGAAAAATATCTCTTTGCCGGGCGTCACCTTGGAACCGGCGGAAGGATTGGCGTCCTCCGGTTGGATCGTCGTGAAATCATCAATAAAGGTCTGGTTTAACCGCTCGACCGGATTCAGGGGATGGCTGCCGACAAATCCACCGCCGGCGCTGTCAAACAGCTCCTCAAACATCCCTTCCCACTCAAAACCGGTCTGCAGGGAATCGGATAATTGAACCTGGACTATTTTCGCGTCAATGAGGACCTCCAGGGTCTTTTTATCCAGTGCCGCGATGATCTCCTTGACATCCAACATCCGGTCCGGCAGGGCCCGGACAATGACCTGATTGCTCCGCTCATCGGACCAGATGGAGCCCACGTTCTTGTCGTCCAGCTGTGTCTTCAACCGTGCTTCGACATCTGTGGCCAGGGCGTACTGAAGATTAAAGATGTTCACATTGCCTTTTTGCTCCAGCGTTTGGAGCGTCGCTTCCATTTCGTTCAGCTTCTCCTCCGTGTCCACCATGAGGATGGTGCCGGATTCCTGGTCCACCAAAATACGGCCGATGCTGCTCTTGAGCGTGTCCAGCAGATCAAAGGCCTTCTCGGGGATGGCATATTTGAGCTGATACGTCCTGACCTTGCGGATGTCGGCGAATTTCTTGCCATAACGCGCTTCATATTCCTGCTCCGTCATCACATAGTAAATATCGCCGTATTTCTCGTAAGCCAAACCGTTGGTGATGAGCGTAATGTCGAAAACGTCCTGAATGGAAACATCCTTCAACTGCAGGGTGACGCGCCCGGTGACCGCTTTGCTGGCCACGATGTTCGCCCCGCTGCGCAAGGAGATATAGGTCAGGGCATCATTGACATCCATGCTGCGCAAATCCAGGGTAATCAATTGGTTCATGTTAACCCTGCGCGGCTTCTCCAACACATTCACCGGGGCATTATCAAGATTTTTTTCGGCCCCGGAAGCGGGCAGCGCATCTTCCGGCGGGAGCTCGCCCTCGGTCTCCTGCGCCTCGGCCGTAATCGTCTCCCCGGCCGGCTCTTGCTCTTGCTCTTGCTCCGGCGCTTCCTCGATGACAATGGCCGGCGCGGCTTCCTCAACCTGGGTCCCCGCCGAATCCACCGCCGCGTCCTCCTCGGCTTGGGCGCAAACCTGCGCGGTATACACGCAGGCCGCTAATAGACAGCCTGCCGCAACCACTAAGATATTTTTTGTCATACTTCGCATAAACATTCAGCCCGGATCCTTAAAATTTTATCTCAATTCCAGTTCCTTGCCGTTATCGTACGTCAGGATCACCTTATCCTCGAATATCGCCTCTACCTTAATCATTCCGTCAATGCGCTGCCCCTTTTTCAAGAAGTGCATCTTTTTGGTCTCTACATTCTCGACCATGACATCCGGGTCATCGGACCAGCCGATGCCCACTAACCCCAATTGGCCGGCCAAGATGGCCGCCGGCGTTTCGGTCACTTCGACGGGCGCGGCGACTTCCTCGGTTTTCAATTCCTCGACTTTTTCTTTCGTGATGTCGCCGAAAGTGAAAATATTACGCGCCCGCGGCCCTTCAAGGTAAAACGCCACGTTCTTCGTGGACAACCCTGCCGGCCGATATTCCGCAGAAGCCCTGGAACTCTTATTCTCGAATTCGGGGGCCTCGTTCATCCTGACGAGCGCCATGGCAAAGTAACCGACCAGATAGACCGCCAGGACAATGATGCATATTCTCAGGACCCGATTGAGCCCTTTGATATCAAACAGAAATTTCTTTAATGCCCCGGCGCTCAGGCTTTCCCGCAGGAAGGAAAACCGGCCGCGCAGGGCCTCGATAGAAAAAAAATTCAAAGATCTGCGCTTTGATTTTTTCTGGCTTAAATCCTGCTGTTTAGGGTCTTCAATAAGACCTAATAGCTGTTTTTCAGGAGTAGAGGATCTTTCCTGTGCCATCCGGCCCGCATTTCGTTTTGAATGATCTCTTCGATGATGCCCGCGCTGACCACGGATTTGTTGCGCATGACCAATTCCTTAAGCGCCTTATGGCAGAGCATGATGATCCGCCTCGGATAGCCGTGGGTGGCTCTATGAATCTCAACAACGGCATCTTTAAGAAACAAGTGCATCCGCGATTGATAGCCCGCCCTGCGGATGCGGAAATTGATCATCTCCTCCGTCTCTTTGAGACTGAACGGATTCAATGTGTATATAAAACTGATCCTGTCGAAAAAATTCGGGATGTTCATGATCTTGGCATGCAGCTCTGTCTGGCCGAGCAGGACCAATTGCAGAAGCTTATACTCATTCGTTTCATAATTCAGCAGGACGCGCAGCACTTCCAGGGACATTTCGTTGAGCTTTTGCGCTTCGTCGATGATCAGCACCACCGACCTGTTCTCGGTCACGCCTTTCTGGAAAAGAAACCGCTCAAGGGCATCGCGCAAATCCAGGGAGGAGGGCGCCTGCGCTTCAGGAATCGGTATTTCGAAATTTCTCGCCAGGGAGCGCAGGAACATATTTTCATTTTCAAACGAAGGATCCAGGACGATGTGAAAAATCACATCCTGCCGAACTTTCAATTCCTGGATGAGCTTGCGGGACAATGTCGTTTTCCCCGTTCCGATGTCGCCCAAGATGACGCTTAAGCCCCTTCTTAAGCGCAATTCAATGAGGGTGTTGGTCAGGGCCTGCTCATGCTCGCGGGAAAGATAGAAGTAATTGGGATCCGGGCTGGTGGAAAACGGCTCTTTCTCAAACCCCAAAACTTTATAATAGCTCATTTTACTCTTTCCCCGCTGGAGATTAACAGAAACCGCATGAAGAGTAATAATAAAACTAACTATTATATAAACTATCAAAACCACATAGGGGTGTCAAGATAAAACAGGAAAAATTACGGAACTCCTAGGAAATTTTTGACTTAGTGGAAAACAAACGGCAGGAAACGGGCCTGGGGCAGCTTGAATCCGCGGTTGAAAGGCGCTTTCCGCGCATTCCAAAAAGCAATAACATAGAGGTTTTCGTAAATTTGCCTAACCTTTTATGTTCCAAGAATCTTCACCTCTGATGCTTGGCCGGCTCCTGCCGGGCGTTTCTTGTGTCCAGAAATTCCTGCAGGCATTCCAGTTCCCGGCTGTCCATGAACTGCTCCTCCCTGCTGACCGCGAACGCATCATAAAGCGCCTTTTTGATGTCCCTGACCTCGGATGGGATGTTCGCTACAAATTCCGCGTGGGAGCGCCCCTGGCGGTATTCGGGGACATCCGCGGGCATTTTAAGATACCGCTCGAATTTCGTCAGATCAAAATTATAGAGGATGGTCCCGTGGTGAAGGATAAATTTTTTGGCGCGCTTCTGCGCGTTGCCGGAAATCTTCTTGTGCCCCTCAATTAAGGCGATATCAGAAATGGGGTAGAACTCCGCCTTAATGCCGACATTCCGTAAGGCCACAATGACCTTGCCAAGGATAAATTCATAGGATTTCCGTAAATCGGCAATGGCCGGATCATGGCCTTTGGACAAGACCAGAGAATAATTCAGGCAGCCCGGCCCCTGCAGCACGGTTCCGCCGCCGGACGCGCGACGCAAGACGGGTATCTGGTCCCGGTGGGCGGCATCCACATTAATATCCTCTGCTTCCTTGCCGGTCCGGCCGAGGACAATGAACAGCTGCTCCGATTCCCAGAAACGTAAAACTTCGCCGGAATGGCCCCTCTCCGCGAGCTCCAACAACACTTCATCGTATAAAATATTTTCCTGGGGAAGTTTGAGAGAAATGTCTTTTAAAAGCATGGGCGTCGTAAGCCGTGGGTTATATGCCGTCAGCGCGCGCCGGAGCGCTACCAACTCATCTTGGCGGCAAAGCGTTAGCAGTATTTTGAATTTCTTTTAAAATCCTGTCAACGGTTTTCGCTGCAGCTTGGGAATTGGACGTAAGTGACTAACGGGCGAAATAATTCGTGTTGAGATCGCGGGCGGCTTTGACTTCGTCCGGGCGGGACACAACGGTTGTCTTGGGAAGGTCATGGAAGGCTTCCGGGTCCGCGCGGCTGAGCTCATCGGCCTGGATCATCGCTTCGACAAAGCGGTCCATCGTTTCTTTTGACTCCGTCTCGGTCGGCTCGATCATGATCGCCTCCTTGACGGACAGGGGGAAATACACGGTCGGGGGATGGATATTCTGGTCGATGAGGAATTTGGCAATGTCGGTCGCGTGAACGCCGCGCCGGGCCTGCTCCGACGCCGAAAACACGGCTTCATGCATGCACGGGCGGTCATAGGCTATTTTGTAATATGGTTTCAACCGCTCCTTGATGTAATTGGCGTTCAGCACCGCGTGGGCGCTGATCGCCTTAAGCCCCGCCTGGCCGGCCATCAGAATATAGGCGTACGCCCGCAGCAAAATGGCGAAGTTCCCGTAGAAGGAGGAAAGATAGCCGATCGATTCCGGGTAGTCGTAGTTTAAATAATACGTGCCGTCCTCCCGCCGGTCCACCAGAGAGATGGGCAAAAACGGTACCAATTTTTCCACAACGCCGACGGGTCCGGCCCCCGGGCCGCCGCCGCCGTGCGGTGTCGTGAAGGTCTTGTGCGTGTTGAGGTGCATGACGTCAAAGCCGATGTCGCCCGGCCGGCAGCGTCCCAGAATCGCGTTGAGGTTCGCCCCGTCGCAATACATGAGCCCGTCCACCGCGTGAATCATGTCGGCGATGGTGTCCACATCGGCATTGAATATCCCCAGCGTGTTGGGGCAGGTGAGCATGAGCCCGGCCGCCTCATCAGTGAGCTTTTCCCGCAGCTCGTTTAAGTCCATGACGCCGCGGCTATCGGAGCGCACCGCGACAATCTCGTAACCGGCGATGGCGGCTGTCGCTGGATTGGTGCCGTGGGCCGAATCCGGCACGATGATATATTTTTTTTTGTTTCCCTTCGTTTTGTGGTAGGCCGCCATGATCATGACGCCCGTCAATTCACCGTGCGCGCCGGCGAGCGGCTGCATGGTAAAGCGGCGCATGCCCGTTATTTCGCACAGCCATTGCTCAAGTTCAAAGATGACCTCCAGCGCCCCCTGCACCAGCTTCTCGCCGTCTTCCAGCTGGGGCAAAAGTGGGTGCAGATCGGCAAACCCCGGCATGGCGGCAATCACTTCGGTAAATTTAGGGTTATACTTCATCGTGCAGGAGCCGAGCGGATAGAACTGCGTGTCAACGGAATAATTTCTCTGGGACAACAGCGTGAAATGGCGCACTACGTCCAGTTCGGAAACCTCGGGCAGCGGGCAGTCCCGGCGCCTCCTATACGGCTGAGGAATCTGCGCCTTGAACCCGACATCCGAGCGCGGGACTTCAAATCCCCGGCGGCCTTCCACGCTTTTCTCGAAAATTAATTGCATATCGATAAATCAATCCTCTTTCGATCCAGGCACCCCTAAATGTAGGGGCGGGGTCACCCCGCCACTACGTAACACATCCTTCAACGCCTGCGCATATTTCAATATTTCCTCCCTTGTCCTTTTTTCCGTGACGGCGACGACCATGTACTGCTCCATGCCCTTGTAATACCGCCCTAGTGGAAAACCGGCGGCAAAGCCCTTCTTGATCATGGCCCCGGCCACTTTTGAAGCGTTGACCGGCAGATGGACGGTGAACTCGTTGAAGGTCGGCGAGCTCCTCTTCACTTCAACGCCGTCGACTTTTGCGATTTCCTGTTTGGCGAATTCCGCCTTGTCCAGGTTCAGCTGCGCCAACTCCTTGAACCCGCTCTTGCCCAAGAGGGACAGGTAAATGACCGCTTGCAGAGCGCATAATGAAACATTCGTGCAGATATTCGAGGTCGCTTTTTCCCGGCGGATATGCTGCTCCCGGGCCTGCAGGGTGTTGACAAAACACCGCCGGCCGGCGGCGTCCACGGTTTCGCCGACCACGCGCCCCGGCATCTTGCGTATGAATTGCTTGCGCGTGGCCATGAAGCCGAGGTACGGCCCGCCAAAATTCAGCGGCAGCCCCAGGCTCTGCCCTTCGCCGGTGACGATGTCCGCCCCCATGTCGCCCGGGGTCTTGAGCAGTCCGAGCGATATGGGATAAACGCTCTCAATCACCAAAATCCCCTTGGCATGGGCGCGCTCAACGATATCCGTGTGATCATCGATAGCCCCGAAGAAATTCGGATTCTGCAAAATCACGGCCGCCGTGTCATGGTCCAGCAATTTAGAAATATCTTCGCGGCTGCTCTGACCGTGAATGACGGGTGTTTCCCGGAATTCATAGGAAAGATTGCCCGTGTATGTCCTTAATATCTTGCGGTAGATAGGGCTGACCCCGCCGTCCATGATGATCTTTTTTCTGCCAGTGATGCGGATCGCCATCATGGCGGCCTCATAAAGGGCCGTGCCGCCGTCATAGAGGGAGGCGTTGGCCACCTCCATGTCCGTCAGGGCGCAAATGGCGCTCTGGAACTCATAGAGGGCCTGCAGGGTGCCCTGCGCGCATTCCGGCTGATAGGGCGTGTAGGCGGTGTAGAATTCCCCCCGAGAAACCAGGGCCTTCACGGCGGCCGGGACATAGTGGTCGCAATATCCGCCGCCGATGAACTGCACCAGGCCGGAGGCATTCTTGGCGGCCAGCCGCTTGGCATGCTCGACAATCTCAAACTCGGACATTCCTTCCGGAAGGTCAAACGACTTGGGCCTGTGGCGGGGCTGGATGTCGCGGAAGAGCTCCTCCGGCGAAGAAACGCCAACGGTCTTCAACATGGCTTCGATGTCTTTTTCCGTACTGGCGATGTAGGGGATCAACGGTATCCTTTGGATGAACAGCTGCGATGACAACGGCGGCCAAGCGGGATGCCGCCGGT
>MHGR01000004.1 GCA_001805655.1 Omnitrophica WOR_2 bacterium RIFCSPHIGHO2_02_FULL_52_10 | reverse complement strand
GAATGCAAGGTTCTCTACCCACTCAAAACTCCAAAGAACCTAAGATCTTTGTACGTGTGTATCATTTCGAATAATGTCCCGACAATAAAATCCTAAAAAGCTAACCAGCTAGAAAGCTAATAAGCTGGCAAGCTTAACCGGCAAACGATACGGGCCGCGTGACCGTAACCGTTACCGAAATTCCGGAAGCATCGGCAACTTCCAATTCACTCCACTTTATGAGCCAACCCCTTGTCCAATAGAACCTGATTCAGCCACCGGCCCTCCGCCAGGATGCGCTCTTTGTCGGTTTCGCCCGGCAGATACCAGAGGTCCACCAGGTAACGGCCGAATTTCTCGGTCATGGATTTGTAGGAGCGGATGACGACGATTTTGGCAGCCAGCTCCTTTTCCACGAATGCTTTGGCCTCTTCGCCTTTTTTAGTCCCCTTTTCCGGGCAGTTGATCCCCCGCAGGCGCACTTTGTGCTCCATTTTGGTGTAAAACCCGACATCGATATTCAGAAAAAATGTGTCGCCGTCGGTGACTTTCAAGACGTCCGCGGCATATGTATACAGCCGCTGGGTGATCATTTTCAGTTTTGTTCCGCCCTTGCTCTTTTGCCCCTGAACAGCGGTATTCTCATAGAAATTATTGCGCATGCGCCGGCGCAGTTCGTGGCTGCTCCAGCCGTGAAGAGCCGTATTCTGTAAATAAAATTCCCGAACCTTTTTATCTCCCGCATAAAGGAGCGCGGCGTAGTGCGACCACTTTAACGGGCAACCGTCAATGTCTTCCCTGTAGCCGCCGGGATATTGCCTGTAAAAACGGACATACTTTTCCAGCGTCCCTTTGGCGACTCCCGCTAGATGCGCGATATTCTTGATAATTTCACCGGTTTCGCGCGTGTAAGTGTGAACGTCCTTTCCGGCCGTCCAATAGACCTTCATCACGGCCCGGGCGGCCTCCCCGTCCGTCTCATAACGCTCAATTTCCTCAAGGAGGCGCCTGAGCCGGCTGATCAATTTTTTTTGTGACATTCGGCGTCCCTTGACTTTATTTGATTTCCGGCATTTCCGGCTAAATAATATCGCCTGTATGCTTTCCCCGCCCCGATATCACGGAACAACGATACCCAGCTCGCGAGAAATTCCCTTCTGTTAAAGCACGAGAGCGCCAGACGCGCCGCGCCTTCCAAAATCCGCCGGATAAGATAGCGCGGGATGCCGGCCACGCGCACGACGGACGGGTCCAGCTTGCCGTTATCCTTGACAACCGTGTATTTCCCGTAAGCCATGTTCCAGTTGGCAATATATTTTAAGGTCATTCGCTCCCGAACAGCCGGATGCCAAACAATAGCCGTCCCGACGTAATAGATCCGCTTGTGGTTCTTTTCCCAGCGGATGCTGATCTCGGTGTCATCACCGAATGTGCCGGCTCCAGGGCCGAGTTTGGTGTTAAAACCTCCGAGCTCATCAAATAAATAGCGTTTGACGATCAGATTAGCGCCCATCACGGGGATCATCTGCCGGCCGTCATAAGGCTTGATGTCCGGGCCATAATCGTAGCAAACAAAGGGGCCGCGCAAGAGATCGACATTATCTTCCAGCCATTTCACGGAATCCGGCGGGAATTTAGGGATGATCCGCCCGCAGGCGGCGTCAAAATCGGTGGAAGAAATAAATTGATAAAGATTTTTAAGCCAATCGCGTTCAAGGATCACATCATCATCCAGAAATACTATAATTTCGCCCTCCGCTTCCTTGATCGCGGAATTGAGCGCGAACGATTTGCCCTGGCGGCCCTCAAACAAATACCGGATCTTTTTATCCGGAAATCTGTCCGTATAACCGCGAACAAGCCCTTTCGTGCCGTCACTGGAATTATTGTCGGCGACCATAACCTCCACACCGCATTCATCCCATGCGGCCTGGGAAAAAAGGCTGTCCAAACAAACCCCCAGGTCCTTACAGCGGTTATACGTCGCAATAATAATGCTTATTTTTGTTTGCTTTGACATTTTATAAACCTGTTCCCTTAAGAAACGCTCCATTTGGCTTCCAGGGCGAGCACGGGGCCGCCCCGGTATTCCATTTGATCCATGTCGATGCGCAGGATATCCTGATTTCTCACATGATAAGAATGGATCTTATTCTTATCCCATACGGAAAATTTCACCATATAAATGCTTGGGGTCAGCAACAACTTATCCATGACAAAATTCATGGTAAGATCACCTTTTACGTTTCCGAGAATGAGCCCGGTTTTGTCGGAAAACGAGCTGCAGCAAAGCACCCCATCCGAACGGACAATATCCACTTTAAAAATCGGACTCTCGACTTCTTCCCGCGCGGTTACGTTGATGATAAAATGAAGCGCGTCGCCCACGCTGAAATTTTCCTGGGGGGCGCCGTCACTTTTGACCATCCGCACGTTCTTGATTTCAATGGCCGAGCTCGTATCCACTTTTACTTTTTCTGCATTTGAGCCTAATTTCCCCTTCATTTCAGCTTCGATCTCATGATTGACGATATTTTGGTAATGCGGGATCACTTCATCCACATCACCGTCCATCACCACTTCCCCGCGCCGTAATAAAATGACCCTTTTGCACAGGCTCTGGATCATGTCCAGTTGATGCGAAACAAGAACGATTGTCGCGCCGGAATGCAATAATTCCCGTATCTTCTGGGCACATTTGGCCTGGAAGGCAATATCCCCGACCGATAAAACTTCATCGACCAAAAGGATGTCCGGCTCCATGTGCGCCGCGACCGAAAAGCCCAACCGTGAATACATCCCTGAAGAATAACGCTTGACCGGAGTATCAATAAATTCCCGGACTCCCGAAAATTCCACAATGTCATCAAATTTCGCATCGATTTCTTTTTTGCGCATCCCCAGAATGGTGGCGTTAAGGTAAACATTTTCCCGGCCGGTCAATTCGGAGTGGAAACCGGCGGTCACTTCGATCAGCGCCGAAAGGCGGCCGATGATCTTAATGGAACCCTCATTGGGGACTATGATGCGGGAAAGCAATTTGAGGATCGTGCTTTTCCCGGCGCCATTAGGCCCCATGATGCCGATCACGCCGCCCTTTTCGATGTTGAAGCTCACGTCCTTGACCGCCCAGAACTCCCTCTCTTCAAGCGTCAGGTTGCGGTCCTTCCGCTTAAACAGGTTCGGGATCGCGTCGCGCAGCGAGTTTATTTTTTCCCCTTTCTTAAATTTTTTCCAGACGTTGGTGAATTCGATGGCGTTGCTCATTTTGGTTTTCCTCTTTGATCAGGTAATAGTAAAGGTTAAATAATGTTACGAATGTTTGCTGATGTTAATAAGGTTACTTTTTCATGACTGTCCAAATTAGCTGTCATTGCGAGCCCCGAAGGGGCGAAGCAATCTCAAAGCCCATCATACAAATCCTTCCATTCCCTGTTCATACACTCGATCAATTTGATTTTCTTCGCGCGCGATCCCCCCTTAATCTGCTTTTCACGTAAAATGGCATTTTCAATATCGTGGAAAGATTCATAATAGACCAGCTTAATCACGTTATATTTCTTTGTAAACCCCTCAATGAGCTTCTCCTTATGTTCATAAACACGTCGAAGCAAATCATTTGTTACCACTGTATAAAGCACTGTGTTGCTCTTATTTGTCATGATGTAGATGAAATATTGCCGTTCCATAATGCGCCATTATCATTTTGAATGCAATATGCTATCGCTGTTTTGTGACTGCTTCGTACTCGTTCTTCCAAAATCATTTAAAACTTAAAGATTGCTTCGTCGCCCTCTGGGCTCCTCGCAATGACGATATTTCTGTTATCCCAGCATCCCGAAACTCGTCAACTCGTAACCCGAAACTCGCCAACTGACTAAATATTCTCCGCAAACAGCGGCTCCATTTTATGAAAAACAGTCATTCCCAGAGTAAATATCGCCGCCGTGGCAAGGGTCGCGTAACTCAACCAGAACAGGTCCGGCATCTGATGCAGGACGACAACCCGGTTGAGTGTTTCCAGGATGCTCCCTATCGGGTTGATCAGCATAAGGGGTTCCCATTTGCCGAAATCGCTCGCGCTGAAAAAGACCGGCGTGAAAAAAATCCCGAACATGAGGATGATCTCAACCACATACTTGACGTCCCGGAAAAACAGGTTGGCGGAAGACAAGATCAACCCCAGGCCGAACGTAAAAAGGACCAAAAGAAGCAGTAAAAACGGCGCCCATAACAGGTAGATGCTCACACCCACCTTGAAAACGGTCAAGAGAATGACGACAACGGCCGCCGCCACGCAAAAATCGAACATGCAGGCAAAGATCGAGGACAAGACCAAAACCGCCCGGGGAAAGTAGATCTTCGTGACCAAAGAGCTGTTGCCCACCAAAGCCTGTACCGCGAAGCGGATCGAGCTGATAAAGAATGTGTACGGCAGGGTCTTGACGGTAATGGACACGATGGCGTCGATCTCCAGCGGCCGCTGCGCGACAACCGCCATGGCTTTTTTAATCAAAATGCCGGCGCACACCGCGATAATAGGCATAAATACGGCCCATAGGAACCCCATGGCGGCCTGCTTATACCTGACCCGTAAATCCCGCGTGGTGAGCATGAATAATAAATCACGGTAATTGAAAATTTCCCTCATCGCTTTAAACATTTTAGTTCTCCCTATTTTATAGATACATCAATCTCAATTTACTCATATCAGTCTGGCATAGAACTATTTATATACAACGTCTCCTAATTTCCCTGGATGGCATTTTGCATCGTTCAAATTATTTTTGACATTACCTTTACATGGCCGGCATCGGGAGGTGCGGGATCCCCAAGGCACGCAGCGCTTCCCGCGCGCCGTTTTCCACGTTAAATTTCTTTTGAATAGAACCGCGGGCCTCAGATGACATCTTTAAGGCCTCCCCCTCCGGCAGCGCCAAGGCTTTTTTTAAGCCCGCGCATACCGCGACGGAAGTCCTCTCTACGATAAACCCGTCGACGCCGTTTCGAATGGTTTCTCCCGCTCCCGGAACATCGGTCACGACCGGAATCAACCCCACGGCCATGGCTTCCATCATGGCATTTGAAAGCCCTTCGATATCCGAAGGCAAAGCGAAAATATCGCTCATCCTTAAAAAATCAACCACGCGCTCCTGGAAACCGGCAAAAACAATCCGGCCGGCGTTCCGCTTTTGAGCAGCCAATTTTTCCAGGTCATTTTTCAGGGGCCCATCTCCGACCAAGAATAACCAGACCCCGGTGAAATCGGACAATTCACCGAAAGCGTCGATCAGCCGGTCGATGCATTTTTCCGGCGAAAAGCGCGCGGTTGAAATGATGACCTTGTTCGCGGCCCCGATTCCCCACTGCTCGCGTAAACGCGCCTTTGCTTCGGAATCCGGGGTAAAGGCCGTTAAATCCACCCCATGATAAATCGTGACGGTCTTATGTTTGGGGTATCCATACCAATCGATCAACCTGTTTCTCACATCGTGACTGTTGCAAATATTATACCGGCACAGCCACCCTTTTAATCCGCATGGTAAAACGCGCTTATACCACCACAAGCCCATCCCGGGTATAAACCCGAGGAATTTCCTGCTGCTTCGAACCGGGGGTTCAGGGGCGCCCAGCACTTCCAGAGAATATAGCCGACCCCGCGAAACCATAAAAGCGGCCAAAAAGTCCGGAAGAATAAAATCAACAAACGCCCCCTGGGCCAAAACTACTACGTCTGGTTTAAGTGACTTCAAAAAATGATATCGATCCCGCAACGGCATATACGGGTTTCCCGGGTTATCCAAAGGAAAAAGCTTTACTTCAACCGGAAGCCCTTTCTGGCGAAACCGCTCAGAATGGATGTCAAGATTAGTCACAAATGTTATGCGCACTTTTGAATAATCCGTCCGCTCAAAATAATCCAGCAGCATCTTTTCGAACCCGCCCCAGCCGCACTTTTTTTTGAAAACACGCAGAAAGACGTAATGTCTCATGCCATCATCCATCATTTAATTTATGCCCGTTGCCGTATTCACATGGAATCTTGATTTGAGAATTTTCATGACATCACCGTTCAACATGTCCAAACAAAAATTCGGATGGGAGACAATGAATTTCCTTATCCATCGAGGCATCTTTTTTGCTTTATCCCAGCGCCCGTCAATGCCCTTGAATCCGCAATAAAGGCCGTCTAAATACGCGTCAACAACATCCCCCATACCTTCCTTTTGTTTATAGGCGACACCCGTGATAATTTTCTTCAGATAATTACGGTAAAAGCGGATTTTCTTGGGGCTGTACTTCCTGAAAAAGAAAAGATCATTGCGCGTCACATAAAAATAAAAATAAAGGGGTAATTTATCGAACCCTCCCACATCGATCTCATGGCATCGATGGAACACCTTGGCATCCTGCGCCACCGCTATCCTAAATCCGGCCCGCTGGGCCCGAATAGAATATTCCTGATCTTCACAGTAGCAGAAATACCGCTCCTCAAAGAACCCAACGGCATCTATGACCTTGCGATTGACCAAAGCAGCCGTAAACCATATCCAAAGTCGATCTGATGATAAAGAATTTGTCTTGTTGATATCAAGGGTTTCCTTGATCTTGCAATGTTCCCAATCGATCTCCGCCCCACAATGCTGTAAGCGTCTGGACTTATAATAATACAAAGCAGCGCTGACCAGGCCGATATCCGGTGACGACTCCGCTTTCGCCACCATTTTCTCGATCGCGTCCGGTTCCACAAAGGCGTCGGCGTTCAGCAGCAGGACGTAATCCGCTCCCCTCTTCAACGCGTCCCGCACCCCTAGATTGGTCCCCCCGGCCCAGCCGAGATTGTCCCTGCTCTTGATCAGGATGATCCCCCGGATCTCTTTTTCAATTCTTTCCGCCGAGCCGTCGGTGGACGCGTTGTCCACGACAACAATCTCGAAGTTCCGGTACGCGCTCTTCCGCAGCGCCGCGACGCACTCAGCCGTGTCCTGATAACAATTCCAGTTGATAAGAACAATACTTACGCGAGGGTTCCGCATATCAAACTTTCTTTTTACTAACGAGAATCTTTTGATATAATTCATGGTAACTCTTGACAATCTTATCCCATGTATATTGCTTGAGCACCTTTGCTTTTCCGTTTTCGCCCAGCCGTTTCTGCAATTCTTTATTTTCAATCAATTGGATTATCATCGTCGATAATTGCCGCGGATTATCATAATCCACCAATAAGCAGTCTTTGCCCTCCTCCATAAATGTTTCCTGGGCCGTGTTCCGACAGGCAATGACGGGTTTGCCGCAAATCCAGGCTTCAAGATAAACGAAACCAAACGAATCAATGCATGAGGGCATCACAAAAATGTCCCCGGCATTGAAAATCTCATATTTTTCGTCATCAGAGAAATTCCGGATCTCAATAAGGTTCGCGCGTTTCGCCGGGCTGATGCGGTCCTTGACCCCCTGGATGACCGGCTCATTGTCATAGTAATTATTACCGGCCAAAATGAGCTTGGCTTGGGGACAGGAATCCCAAACCCGGTCCATGGCTTTCAGTACCGTTGCCACCCCTTTGCGTAAATCCCGGCGGCCAACGAAAAAAACAACCGGTTCGGCCCCTATGCCCAAACCTTTTCGGTAAGCCTTACCATCTTTTGCCAAAAACTTTTCCGGCTCCAGGCCGTGGCCTATCACCGAAACTTTGGCCGGATCACTGATCCTTTCGGCTATGAACTTGCGCTCAAATTCCGTTGATGCCACAATATGATCCGCGGCATTCAACATTCTTATATTGAGAGCGGAAATATACCATTCCTGTGTCAAATGAGATGTGGGACTAATTACCCAGGGAATACCAAAAAGCTTTTTGGCCAGATAGCAAAAATACGTGTGCATGAGATAGGTGTTAATGGAAAGCATAATATCCGGCCTTAGCCATCCGATCGCCCCCAACATGCCCGGCAAAAACGGCCCATGACGCCACATCTCATCCGCATCTCCAACCAGAATTGACTTTAAACGATACCCCCCCCTTATTCTCTCCATACGATTTAACACGAAGGATTGTACGCCATAGTATGCCCTAAACCGTCTTACTGCCACCCCGTCAATAACTTCCTTTTTGGGGAGTTTATGTTTTCGCTCAGCATCATCGACTTCGTACAAATTTGTAGCATCGGACGTGAAAACAAAAACCCGTTCGCCGCGTTTGACCATATATTCAGAAATCATCTTGGCTTGTATTTCATTTCCACCTAACGATGGATGATATAATCCTACCGTATGCAAAACTTTAAAACTCATATCGCTTATTCCTTATGATCTGGATTTTCTTCATTTAAGGGTCTCAAGTTCCCTCTCAAAGTAGTCAATCAAATACCGCGTGTACCGCGCGCGCCCGGCCCTTGTTAAGTGCGTGAAGTCATTGAATTCCTCCGCGGCAAATGGAGGAAGTTCGGCATGCGGAGCGAAAGTAAAGCCGATCCGCCGGGATTGCTCCGTCAAAAAATCATCATAGCCCTCCAAGACCTGAGGAGAGCATATCTTGGGAAACAGGGGGTGCAGCGGGCAGCCGGAAACGATCAATCGGATGTCATGGGCAACAACGTCCCTGGCAAAAACATCGAACAGGTCTTGATACAAATCCGTATACCGGGTGTACCGATAACGCTGTTCTTTCTTGTATTTTTCGATTTGTTTCTCAAAATAGGAATCCGGATACGGTTCCGTGAAAAACGAATCCATGGGCAGAGGGCGTTTCTCTACTCCCAGGGAATACTTGAAACTCGCATAAAAGATCTCATCGAAATGATTGCGGAACCTGTAAAACAGCGAGAATGAACCGGCGAACACGTCCAGGAAATCCCCCCGGAAATCCTTGTCATAATCTTCCCTGCGCAGGTGTTTGGCCAAATACGGGAGGATATTCGGGTTAAAATAATATTCCAGGTTATTGACGGGCTGGATCTTATACGGCGTGTAAAACGTCTCGACGAACGGCGTGTAGAAAATCGCGTCCGGCCGGGCCGCGATGAGACGGTCTTTCAGCATATAAAGATCGACCGGATAAAAGGTCCCGATGACCCCCAGATCATAGAAA
The DNA here is from genome assembly GCA_001805655.1 of Omnitrophica WOR_2 bacterium RIFCSPHIGHO2_02_FULL_52_10. GTDB lineage: Bacteria > Omnitrophota > Gorgyraeia > Zapsychrales > Zapsychraceae > 2-02-FULL-52-10. Next base: position 2,651 of record MHGR01000004.1, on the reverse strand, counting down.
CGGATGTTGCGATCCTTGAATTGCTCGTTAAGATACGCGACATCGATGTCCTCGCGTGCCTGGCTTGTTCCGATCAAAAAAACCTTTTTAAACGGCGTCTGCCGGGGAATGCCGCGCAAGACGCTTTCAAAGCGCAGGGCGTCGTCGAAGTGGAAGCGGCCATTGCGCTCGACATAGCGCCAAAAGCCCGCGCTGCGCTCCAGGCCGACCTGCAGCAGGATAAACAAAAGCAGGCCGGCCATAAACGGCCAAGGCCATCGTTTAAAATTGGAAATAGATAAATTGGTTCCCATTGGTCACTCCGTAAACCGAAAAGTAAAACAAACAAATCGCGTAAAAGATAACTTTGAACATTGGCTGCGCCTTATAGACCGCCATCAGGTCGTTTGTCCGGTATTGCCAGATCTGAACGGCAAGCAGGATCCACGTAAAATAAACCAGCTTCGAGAGGATCGGCACGACGTTCTCGGTCATTGTAAAATCGGTGAAAAGCGCCTGCAACATGCAGACGGCCACGGCCATGCCGTTGACGGAACGGAAAAGCAGCATGCCGATTACAACCAGATGGAACATAAAAACCAGTCGCGCGGCAAACCACAGCGCCTGCCCCCACCGGGACTTCGGATTGATCCAATTAAGACAATGCACCCGGATCAGGACGTAGCAGCACAGCAAAAGGCCGTAGTAAACCCCGAAAATGATATAGTTCCAGCCCGCGCCGTGCCAGAGCCCGATTAGAGTCATGGTGATCATCAAGGCGGCAAAAATCCGGCTGTTCCCTTTCAAAAATCTAAGCCCGCTGAAAAGCGGAATATACAGGTAATCCCGCAGCCACGTGCTTAAGCTGATGTGCCATTTATTCCAATAATCCTGGATATTGGTCACAAAGAACGGCAGGTTGAAATTGACCATCAGCTCAAACCCCATGATCTTCCCCAGGCCGCGCGCGATATGGCTGTAACCGGCAAAGTCGCAGTAAATCTGAAACGTGAACGCGTACGTCGCGAAAAGAACTTCCATGCCGTTAAAAGGCGGCACCGTGACCGCGTAGACGGGTTCCACCAGCTTGCCTAGATTGTCCGCGATCACGGCCTTTAAAAACAGCCCCCAAAAGATCAGAAAACATCCTTCGTAAAATTGATCGAGCCGGAACTTTCTGGAGTTTATTACCTGCGGAAGGAGGTTTTTGGCCCGCTCGATGGGGCCGGCCACCAGCTGGGGGAAAAAAGCGACATACAAGGCGAAATCAGCAAAATTGTCCGTATGCTTCACCGCCTTGCGATAAACATCGATGGTGTAGCTCATCGCCTGAAAGGTGTAAAAAGAGATTCCGACCGGCAGGATGATATTGAAATGAAACGGGTCCGCGTCTATTCCAAAGACGCCTAACAGTCTTTCGATGTTGGTGGTAAAAAAATTAAAATACTTAAAGAATCCCAGGATGGTCAGACCCGAACAAATGCTTAAGATCAAAAACCGCTTGCGGACAACAGGGTCATTGCTTCGGGAGATCTTGATCCCGCAAAAATAATCGACGGCGGTCGCGATCAGGATCAGGGACAAAAAGCGCCAGTCCCAGGACGCGTAAAAAACATAGCTGGCCAAAAGCAAAAACCGGTTCTGCCAGCGGTGGTTCAGCCGAAGATAGACCAGATATACGGGAATTAAAAATATAAAAAATTTGACAGAATTAAATAACATGGGGCTAATCCTCGCTTTCCATCGTCAGCAGTTGAGGCGCCCCGCAGCCCTGATTCATGTCCCAGGTGAACACATGAGGTTCCCGCTCCTTTAATTCCAAACGTCTTAAGAATTCAAGGCACGGCTTATTCTTGGGTGTCGGCAGATATTTCGCCTGCAATTCTTTCACGCGGCACTTTTGCGCGTGAGCATAGAGCACATAAAACATGAGGTCCTCGATCTTGCGTCCAAAGACCCGGCAGCTTAAAACGAAATCGATAATGCGCGCGGTCGAACCGTTCGTTTCCAGGCTGGCGATCCCCGTCAAACCGGAATCCCCGAACTTATCCATGACGCGGAACGTCCATAATTTTCTCGACGGATGCTCAGCCCAGGCCAGAAGCTCCGCCTCCGTCATCCGGCGCGTCGACAGGTTCATTTGATTGGTCTTATTCAAGAGCTGCGCGGTCCTGGCCAAATTCGTCTTGGATAACGGCGCGACATTGACCTTGATCTTTAAACTCTTCAGCCAATCTTCGGGGGAACCGATCTGCGCCAACGCGTCTTTGCGGTTCCGTTCCTGCGCGTACATCTCGGAACGTTTGAGATCTTCGGCCGTGACGCTGGGACTGTCAAAACAGGCCAACGATTGCAGGGTCTTGCGGCTCAGCATTTTATCCTGCGGCCATTCCGGGACCAAAATCTCCGGAAGGGCCTCGCGCACACGGGCCCGCTCCAGCGGATTATCGTCGATAAAGACCACCGATTGAAGCCCCAGGTTCAGTTCCGCCGCCAGCTCGGTGATATTCTTCGCCTTATCATCCCAATTGATTTTCCAGCCGGTAAAATCCTCTTCCTTTAGGACCATTTCGGGATGGCGGCGGATGGCCTCCAGCGCCACCGATTCTTCGTTCTTGCTGACGATCCCCAGCAAGACACCCTGCCGCTTGAGACGTTTGAGCGCGTGCTGA
>MHGR01000003.1 GCA_001805655.1 Omnitrophica WOR_2 bacterium RIFCSPHIGHO2_02_FULL_52_10 | reverse complement strand
CGCATTGGCAGTTTTGAAAAAGTAAAACCAATTTCAATGACCGACGATTTAAACAATCCAAAGAGTCCAAGTGAGATGCGTCAATCGGTGCCTCCCGGGCAACCCGCCGTTCCACCACCGTCGGTTTCCAATGAACGTAACCCGGCCGTAGCTATTACCCGTCCGATTACCAGACAGCCAGATACAGAGGCTGTCGACCCCGGCGCGGCGTCTCCCGGAACCGATGAGGGAAGGAGAACATTCATCAAATGGTTGGTGGTGGGCTGGACCGCGTTTGCCGCCGTTGTTTCTGGCTATGGAACGCTGATGCTGCGGTTTTTATTTCCAAATGTTCTGTTTGAGCCCAAGCAGACTTTTTTGGCAGGGTTTCCCGAAGAATATGAAATAGGCAAAGTTTCCGAGAAATATAAATCAAAACATGCCGTGTGGATCGTTCGCGATCCGGCAAAAATTTACGCTCTTTCCACGGTCTGCACGCATCTGGGGTGTACGCCGAACTGGCTGGAAAATGACAGCAAATTCAAATGCCCGTGTCACGGCAGCGGCTTTTATAAAACCGGTATCAATTTTGAGGGCCCGGCGCCGAGGCCGTTGGAACGGTTTAAGATCGGATTGAACGACGATGGGGAAATTGCCATTGATAAGACAAAAAAATTTCAGCAGGAAAAAGGCGAGTGGGACGATCCTGAATCCTATTTAACCGTCTGATGGTGTCTAGAGGAGACATGTATGGCAGAAAACAATGGGGATAACTGGCTAAAGAAGATCGCGGAAACGCAAGTATGGAAATCCATTTTCCGTACCGGGATACCGCGCAACCGCCGCCAGCGGATGATGGTTGTTCTTAACGGTGTTTTTCTGCATCTACACCCGGTGCGTTTGCCGAAGCACGCGGTCAAAGTTAAATACACCTGGTGCATGGGGGGGCTGTCCTTTTTTGTTTTTCTTGTGCTCACCGTGACCGGCATTCTTCTGATGTTTTATTACCGGCCCACGGTAGAATACGCTTACGGGGATATCATGGACCTCCGGGAGCAGGTGCCGTTGGGAATTATGCGCGAAATCCACCGCTGGGGGGCGCACCTCATGGTCATAACGGTCTGGCTGCACATGTTCCGGGTTTTCATGACGGGATCGTATAAGCCGCCGCGCGAATTCAACTGGGTTGTCGGTGTCATTCTGCTTGTCTTAACCATGCTGTTGAGCTTCACCGGTTACCTTTTGCCTTGGGACCAGTTGGCGATCTGGGCGATTACTGTAGGATCCAACATGGCCGGCGCAACGCCGTTTGCCGGAACATCCGGCCCGGGGTCGTCTCTGCTGGCGCTGGGGGACGTTAATTTTATCACCACGTCCAGTGATGCGCGCTTTGCGCTGCTAGGAGGGCGGTTTGTTGGGGAGGGCGCCCTGCTGCGTTTTTACGTTTTACATTGCATCGGCCTGCCGTTTATCATTATGATTTTTATGATCATCCATTTCTGGCGCGTGCGTAAAGACGGCGGCATCTCGGGACCAACATAATATTTAAGGTGTAACGCTTCAATGACCTTGGAAACCATTAAGGAATTTGTCAATATCATTTTCGCGCCGGAGATCATCCTGCCGTTGATTCTCCTGGTATTTTTTGTTATTTTCCCGCCAACCGATCGGCTGTATAAACTCAATAAAATGCTGCGCATTGACAAGCTCTGGACCAAGGAAGGCGGAATTGCTATTTTTGCCATTTTGATTGTGTTCTTTTTATTCGGGTTGACGGACCCGAATTTTAAATTGATTGTGACGAAGCCCGACAATGTCCCGATCGTGGGGTTGATTTTTCTTGTCGTGTTTTTTCTATGGTTCGCCATGAAGCAGGCGGTGGAAAATGACCAACGGATCGGGGAAGGCAAGAAGCCGGCTGAGGACGCAGATTCCAAGGAAAAAGTCCTGGTCTGGCCGGATCTGGTATATATCGAGTTCATCGCCCTGATTCTCTGCACTGTTTTGCTCATTGCTTGGTCGATCCTTCTGAAGGCGCCTTTGGAGGAGCCAGCGAATCCCGCAGTGTCTCCAAATCCTTCAAAAGCGCCGTGGTATTTCCTCGGCCTCCAGGAAATGCTGGTCTATTTCGATCCATGGATTGCCGGCGTTCTCTTTCCGACAATTATTATCATCGGCATGATGGCCATTCCCTATCTTGACCATAACGAAAAGGGAAGGGGGTATTTTTCATTCAACGAACGGAAAATGGCCATTTCGGTATTTATGTTTTTTTGGCTTGTTCTGTGGGTATTCCTCATTATGGTTGGAACATTTTTGCGAGGACCCAACTGGAACTTTTTTGGGCCGTTTGAATTTTGGGATGTCAATAAACTGGAAGCCTTAACCAACGTCAATCTTTCTGAGATTGTTTATATGATTTGGTTAAAACAACAGCTTCCGGCAAACATTTTGCTGCGGGAGCTGCCCGGTTTTCTGGTGATTATCGGTTATTTTGGTCTCATGCCGCTAATCTTGGCAAAAACGCTGTTCAAACGGTTGTTTGATCAACTCGGTTCCTTGCGTTACAGTATTTTCACGATTTTACTGTTGATGGCTGTAAGCCTGCCGATCAAGATGCTGCTACGTTGGGCGTTCAATATCAAATATATCGTTGCCATTCCGGAGTTTTTCTTTAACATCTGAGAGGTTCCGTGGAACCACAAGAGCGTCATTATAATATAGATAAACTCAACGTTCTTTTTGCTGTTTCCAGCCTCGGTTTGCTGGCCGTGTTGGGGTGGATGGTGGCGGATGATTATTCCCGGAGTTGGAAGGACGTTCAAAAGAAATTCCGAACGCTGGAGATTGAAAAAACACGTGTTAAATTTGACACGACAGAGAATTTGCTGGAACAAACCCCTGAATACCAGGAGCTGGTTGCTGAACTGGAGCAGGCAAGGAGCGAATATGCCGCCAACTGCGCCCCAAAAGAAAGCGTTAAAGCAGAGGTCAAAAATTTAACCGCCCAAAACGGCCTCCTTGTTCAAGAGCAAAAATTTATATCCGCCAAGCTCGATGCGTCGAGGTATCTTTACGAAAACGCGCTTAAGAATAATGCTCGGGACGCGGATTCCCGCCGCGCCGAATTCAACGCACTATCGCAAAAGCTGGATGAGCTGGATTTGGCGGTTGCGCAGTCCAATCAAGCCTTGGATGAAAAGACAAAAGGCGTCGAAGTGTGCGGGGCCCGTTTAAAAGAGTTAGAGCGGCAAGAGCACAATTTTTCTAATAAAGCGCAGATCCTGCACCGGAAACTTGTCAACATCGACCCCGATAAAATGAGTTTCACGAGCAGGATCGCCGATATGGTGCGCGACCTGCCCATCCTGGACCTTGCCAACCCGAAATACAAGATTAACCAAATCGTCTTAAAGGATATTACGGAGGACGTGAATTTTATGACTGTCCCCAAAGTCGACCGCTGCATTACATGCCATTTGGGAATCGACAATCCTGATTTTGAACACGCGGACCAACCGTTTACGACGCATCCTGATCTTAACAATTTTCTTGGCCGCGAATCACCGCATCCGATGGAGGAATTCGGCTGCTCGGTCTGTCACGGAGGCAGGGGTAGGGGAACCGATTTTAATTCTGCGGCGCACACGCCTTCTTCGCCCGAACAGGCTAAGGCATGGGAGGAAAAATACCATTGGCACCAGCTTCACCACTGGGAGAAGCCGATGCTCCCGATTCAGTATACCGAAGCCAGTTGTTTTAAGTGCCACTCCGGGCAGACCGAGGTCAAAAAGGCCGATAAATTAAACCTCGGTTTGCACGTCATTGAGAAGGCGGGGTGTTATAATTGCCATGAAATCGAGAAATTTAAGGGATGGCCGAAGCCCGGTCCGGATTTGACAAAAGTGGCCTCAAAAATCTCGAAAAATTGGGCCTACCGCTGGATCAGCGACCCGCATGGTTTCAGGCTAGACACGTGGATGCCCTCATTTTTCTTTCAATCGAACACCAGCGACCCGCAGTCGCGCGCCCGCAATGAGCAGGAAATTCACGCGATCGCAGAGTATTTATTTAAAAAGAGCCAAGAGTATGACAAGAGTGCGCCTCCCATGGCTGGTGACCCTGTGCGGGGGGAAGAGCTTGTCGCTTCGGTGGGGTGTCTTGCCTGTCATCAAACCAGCCCTCTTGCGGCCAGTCAGATGGTGACAGCGGATTCCCTGCGGCGTGAACATGGGCCGAATCTCACGGGAGTCGGCACCAAAATTTCGGAAAAATGGATTTATAATTGGCTCAAGGACCCGAAGCGGTATCATCCGGCAACTCGCATGCCGAACCTTCGGCTTATCGATCAGGAAGCCGCCGACATTGCGGCGTTCCTTGGAACCCTCAAAAACGAGGATTTTAATGCCACGCCGATCCCGGATGTCAGCGAAACCGTCATGGATGAGATTGTTTTTAATTTTCTGGCGAAATCAAAAACTAATGCTCAGGCGGAGGAGGCTCTCGGGGCCATGAATCTGGAGGAAAAACTGCTGTTTGCCGGGGAAAAACTCATCCGGCATTATGGGTGTTTTTCCTGCCACGACATCTCCGGATTTGAGAGCGACAAGCCCATCGGTACGGCCATGACCGAGGAGGGAGACAAGTCGACCCATCGATTGGATTTCGGATTTGTCAATATTGAGCACATGAATTATGCCTGGTTCACGCAAAAATTGAAAGATCCCCGCATTTTTGACCAAGGCCGGGTTAAGGCCCATGATGAAAAATTGCGCATGCCCAATTTTCATTTCACGGATGAGGAAATCGAGGCCGTCGTAACCGCCCTACTGGGGTTTGTCCGGGATGTGCCCGAGGCGAAGGTTGTGCCGCGGGATGCCAGGAACATTGATATCGAAAGCGGCCAAAAATTGGTACGCCAGATGAATTGCAAAGGATGTCATATTTTGGAAGGGGAGGGCGGATCGATCCGGCCCAGCGTTGCGGAATGGCTGATCAAGTACGATAATCGCAGCGATACGGAGGCGCAAGCGATAGTCAACAGTTTCAGCCCGCCGAATTTAGTAGGGGAGGGGAAAAAGGTTCAGGCGCAGTGGCTCTTTGAATTCATCCACGCTCCAGAAACAATCCGACCCTGGCTCAAGGTGCGCATGCCGACCTATAACTTCGCGTCAGAGCAATTGAACATTCTGCTGAAATATTTCAGCGCGTTAGACGGTCAGGACTTTCCGTTTGAGGAAAAGGTTGACGTTTCGTTGACGGAGCAGGAATACAAAGCCGCGCAGGCGCTTTTTTCTCCCGAGTATTTTGATTGCGTGAAATGCCATATTGTCGGCAATAAACTTCCCGATGGGTCGCCGGAAAACTGGGCGCCGAATTTTGCCTTGGCAAAGCGCCGGTTAAAACCGGATTGGATTGTTGAATGGATCAAGAATCCCCAAAATCTTCTCCCGGGGACAAAGATGCCTAATTATTTTGACCCGCAGGCCTTTGAAGCGTCCGGCCCTGATGACATTCTCAATGGGGACGAGCATGAGCAGATCCGCGTCCTGCGCAATTTTCTTTTAACCTTATCCGAACAACCGCCTCTTGCTGAGCGAAATGCGGAGCCTCAGCCGGCGGCAGCATCGTCGTCCGCTGAGGAAAATCCTCAATTGACTCCAATTGAGGGATTAAATTAAAGTGGTCCGAGTTCAGTGAGCGGCATCTGACCCGACCGCGCATCATCTGCGACTTATGCTCGGCACGATATCCTTAGTTACGGCTTTCGCGTTTGCGGCGATATACCCGTTGTGCTTTTTGATCAGCGCGGATGATCCCCTCAAAAATCAATTTCACAAATTTCACATCGGCCTGCCCAACACGGTCGGCGGGGTTGTCCTGATCTTTGTATGGCTGATGGATATCCCATTGGCTTTGAAATGGACCGTCACGGCTTGGAAAGCGGTTTTTCTCTCGGTTTCCTGGTATTCCTGGAAAAAGGAGTCCCCAGCCCCCGCGCTCATGGCGATGGCGAGTCTATTGGGAATATTCGCGTTTCTGCGGCTTCAGGGACATTTAATCGCGCCGGCTTGGGACATCGCCGTTATCGGTATTTTGGGAGGAGTCATTTTTTGCGCCGCGTTGTATGCCATGAATCTCGGCCACTGGTACCTGAACGTCCATGGGCTTCCGATCAAACACCTGGCGCGCGCCATCCAAGTTTTTGCGGCGGCCCTGTCGGTGCGCCTGCTGTGGGACGCGTATTATTTGTGGAGGGGAAGCGTTATCTATCGGGAGGACACCGTTCCTATCATGCGTTTCGCGCTAACCAGCGAGGGGTTCCTCGTATTCATCGGTCTCTTGTTCGGGACGGTCTTTCCCTTAGCGTCTCTGTATTTTGCCAATGAAGTCCTGAAACTAAAGAACACGCAATCCGCCACAGGCATCCTTTACGTTATTTTGTGCTCTGTTCTCATAGGCGATATCGCGTATAAATATTATTTAGTGAAATACGGTGTCGTTCTGTGAACTGCTCGGTTGCCAAAATCTGCAATCAATGCAAAATATATGGGCAAGTAACCGCGCAAGCGGGGAAAATCCTGCGTTGCCCTCATTGTCGTTTTGAATGGGGCAGAATGGGGGACATAACCAAAGTCCTGGAACAGTGTCCGATTTGCCAGTGCCGGCAATTCTATCTCTCAAAGGATTTTAACCAATTTGTCGGCTGCCTCATCATGCTTATTGGCATTATCCTGGTGCCCTTCACTTACTGTCTCAGCCTGCCCGTGTTTGCCCTTATCGACTGGTTACTCCACAGCAAGGTTCAAACGATCATCAATTGCTATAAGTGCGGAAGCGAGTTCCGGGGATTTCCGAAAGGAAATCTCAAGCCGTTTATGCATCATATTGGTTTGAAATATGACAAATGCCGATAGGAGGATGTTCCTGGATTCTTTTATGCCCCAAACCCGGTGGCTCCTTTCAGTTAATCCGACAGTAATATATGGCGTTTTCCCACGTCGAAAATATAGAATTACGTATTGAGTAATTTAACTTTTTGTGTATAATGTCAATAAGTTATTACATAATTTTCCAGTGATTTACTTAATCAAAAGGATGGAAGCATGAAAAACATACGCACAGGATTAATGAGTCTAACCACAGGCATCGTGTTGGCGGTTTCGACGTACGCCTTCGCTGCCGGCAATATTTCCGGTGTCATCACGTATAACGGGGAAGTGCCAAATTTTCGGGAAATCAAAATGGATGCCGATCCGATTTGCCTGTCGAAGCACACGGAAGCAGTTTTCCCCCAAACGCTGAGATTAGGGCCGGAAAAGACCATGGCCGATGTGTTTGTCCATATCACGAAGGGGTTGCCCCAAGGCGTTAAATACCCCGTCCCAGCCGAACCGGCCGTTATCAATCAGCAGGGATGCATGTATGACCCGCATGTTTTAGGGGTCATGGTTGGGCAAACGGTGAAAATCCTCAATCCTGACGGCACCCTGCACAATGTCCATGCCCTGTCAAAGATCAACCCGGAATTTAATTTGGCCATGCCCAAATTCAGGGAGGAAATGACGCAGACATTTAGCAAGGCCGAGTTTATGTTTCCCATTAAATGCGACGTCCACCCCTGGATGGCGGCGTGGATTTCCGTCATGGATCATCCTTTTTTCGCCGTGACTCAGGAGGACGGCGGGTTTGTATTAAGGGATGTCCCACCCGGTGAATATGAAATTGAGGCGTGGCATGAGAAATTAGGCCAGCAAAAAGCCACCGTTTCCGTTAAGGATGGCTCCAGCAATCAGGTGAATTTTACCTATTCGCGTTAATCATAAAGAAAGCGCCTATCCGCAGTGTCCAACGATCCGCACAATTCCCATAGATTAAACTTTTGGCAAAAATATATTTTTTCCACGGATCACAAAGTCATCGGGATCCAATATGGCATCACGGCTCTGTGTTTTTTGTTTTTCGGCTTTTGTTTGATGATGCTCATGCGCTGGCAGTTGGCCTATCCGGGGGAGCCGATTCCGTTTATCGGGAAGTTTCTGGGAGAGAACAGGGCTCCGGGCGGCATTATGCTTCCGGAGTTTTACAATGAATTGGGCGCGATGCACGGGACCATCATGGTGTTTTTGGGCGTTGTCCCTCTGTTGGTCGGGGCCTTTGGCAACTACATCGTTCCGCTTCAAATCGGCGCGCCGGACATGACCTTCCCGCGGCTTAACATGGCCAGTTACTGGGCTTTTTTGGCCGGCGGAATAACCATGCTGGTGAGTTTCTTCGTGCCCGGGGGGGCGGCCAATTCCGGCTGGACATCCTACCCGCCGCTTGCCGACATAGCCACGACCGGTCAAACGCTGTGGATCCTTGGTATGGTTTTTTTGATTACGTCGTCTCTCCTGGGGGCTGTCAACTTCATCACGACAATATTTCAACTGCGCGCTCCCGGGTTAACCTTCATGCGCCTGCCCGTTTTTGTTTGGGCGCAATTAGTGACGGCCTTCCTGCTTTTGCTGGCTTTCCCGCCCCTTGAAGCAGCCGGCATTTTACAGCTTTTGGACCGCGTTGCCGGAACAAGTTTCTTCTTGCCCAGCGGCCTCATGGTCAGCGGGGAGCCGCTGGAAGTCAGCGGAGGGGGGAGCGTTTTGCTATGGCAGCATTTGTTTTGGTTCCTCGCCCATCCCGAAGTGTATGTCCTGATTCTGCCGGCCATGGGGATTGTCAGCGAAATCCTTGCCAACAATATCCGAAAGCCGCTATGGGGATATAAATCCATGGTCTATTCGGTAATTTTCCTCGGCTTCATGTCGTTCATTGTTTGGGCGCATCACATGTATTTGACCGGGATGGGAACGGCCATCAACGCTTTTTTCCAGGCCACAACCATGATCATTTCTATCCCATCGGTTGTGATTTTGACCTGCCTGTTTATCTCGCTCTGGGGCGGGTCCATTCGGTTCAACACCCCTATGTTGTTTGCCGTCGCGTTCCTGCCTATGTTCGGGATTGGCGGCTTGACAGGCTTGCCGCTGGGCTTATCGGCCCCGGATATTCACCTCCATGATACGTACTACGTGATCGGGCACTTTCACTACGTCGTCGCCCCGGGGACGATTTTTGGGATTTTTGCCGGAATATATTTTTGGTTCCCCAAAATAACGGGGCGCAAGATGAACGAGTTTTTAGGGCACCTGCATTTCTGGCCGTCGCTGTTATTCATGAACTGCATTTTTATGCCGATGTTTGTCCAGGGGCTGGCCGGGATGTCGCGGCGGCTGTATGACGGAGGCGCCCAATATGCGCACTTGCAAGGCACGCTAAACCTCCATAAAATGATATCCATGTCCGCATGGGGCTTAGCCCTGTTTCAATTGCCGTTTATCATAAATTTGATCTGGAGCATGTGCAAAAGAAACATAGTGACGTCCGATAATCCCTGGAAATCAACAACATTGGAGTGGCAGACGCCGACACCACCCGGCCACGGGAATTTTCCCGTGGAGCCGGTGGTCTACCGCGGCCCGTATGAATACAGCGTTCCGGGAGCCGCCGAGGATTTTACGCCCCAAAACAAACCAGGAGGATAGCGCCGAATGGATGCGATTCCCTATACCGTAGAGCCCCGTCAGGACACCGGATTATATAACGCGAAGCTGGGTGTTTGGCTTTTTTTGGCTTCCGAAGTCATGTTGTTCGGCGCTCTTTTTTCAACATATATCCTGTTGCGGATAGGCGCGGCGCAATGGCCTTTAGGTTCATCGATCCTCAACGTGCCGATTGGAGCCGTGAACACGGTCATTCTGATCACCTCCAGCGTGACGATGGTCATGTCCTGGGTCGCGCTCAAGGACAAGAGTTTCGGGAGATTTAAATTATGCCTCGGATTGACAATTCTGCTGGCGTTGGCGTTTTTGGCGATCAAGGGGTTTGAATACAACGCCAAATTTGAGCATCATTACTTTCCTAAGACGAGCACGTTTTTGGCTATCTATTTCACATTGACCGGGCTGCATGCGTTACATATTGTAGGGGGGGTAATCGTTAACAGTTACTTTTGGGGGCCGGGGTGTAAGATGTGGCAAAGCGACCCCGAGCATTTCATCAACCGCATTGAAGTGGCGGGGCTGTATTGGCATTTTGTCGATTTGGTTTGGATTTTTCTCTTCCCGGTCTTATATTTATTGTAAGGCCCGAAAGAAAGGCCGCATGTCCAGCGAAGCACATGATCTCCAGAGGGAAACCAAAAAATACATGGCCGTGTTTGGCGGGCTGCTGATTCTCACGGTTGTCACAGTCCTGGCGAGCGGCTTCCGCAACGGGGTGACCATCGGCGTGATTATCGCCCTGATCATCGCGGGCATCAAGGGCGGGCTGGTTGCGTGCAATTTCATGCACCTGACCGCGGAAAAGAAATTGGTCTACATGGTCTTGTTATTAGCATTTATTGTTCTTATTACCATGATGGCCTTAATCTGTAGCGCCCATTTTAACGTGCCGGAAGGATTAAAGTATGTCTCTTAGGGCTTTTCATGTGATATTTATCGTATGTTCAATCTTTGTGACCGCTGGATTTTCAGTGTGGGCGTATGTAAATTTTCAACGGTTGCCTGCGGCCGGTTACCTGTGGACGGCAGTTATTTCGCTGGCCTGCGCAGTGGGGCTGGCCGCGTACGGTACATTCTTTTTGCGCAAAATAAAGGAGTAGCATGAGTATCTATGCCTGCAGTATCTGCTTCTTCGGAGCACCGGAAGACCCCATGAATATCGGCCTTCGGGCGGCGGTTGTCTGCATGCTGGCCATTCTGGTGTTGTTGTTCGGGTTTTTTATTAAATTCTTTGCCAGTGTGAGCAAACGGTCAAACCTGGCGCCGTAAAAGTTTAGGGATCTGCGATGGATTTTGTCAAGTTGTTCAATTTGCCGATTAACGCCTCTTCCCATGGCCACGAAGTGGACATGATTATTTATCTCGTGCACGTTTTGATGCTCGTGCTTTTTGTCGGATGGGCGGTCTATTTTATTGTTGTTCTGGTCAAGTTTCGCAAGGGAAAGAACCCGGCCGCGAATTACCGCGGCGTTCAATCTCATATTACGTCCTGGATTGAAATCGGCGTGGTCATTGTGGAAGCGGTCCTATTGATTGGATTTTCAATCCCCTTCTGGGCGAAGCAGGTCAATGCCTTTCCCAAGCGCACCGATACCGTTGAAATCCGCGTGATCGCCGAGCAATTCGCCTGGAACGTCCACTATTCCGGTGCGGATGGCATATTCGGCAAAACCGATATCCAACACGTTGACAAACAATCGAACCCGGTTGGGCTGGACCCTAGTGATGCCAACGGAAAGGACGATGTCACCACGATCAATCAATTGCATCTTCCAGTAGGTAAACCCGCCATCATTCATTTAACGTCAAAAGACGTCATACACAGTTTTTCTTTGCCGGTCATGCGCGTCAAGCAGGATGTCATCCCCGGCATAAGCATTCCCACATGGTTCACGCCCACGAAAACCGGCCAATTCGAAATTGCCTGCGCGCAGCTGTGCGGGCTCGGCCATTACCGCATGAAAGGGTTCTTAACCATTCATTCCCAGGAAGAATTTGACCGGTGGTTAAGCGAGCAAAGCACGGCCGGTAAAGGCGGAGAAGAAGGATACGACGATTTTTGGAACTAGATTGTTTGCAGGTGTCCTCATGCGCTCACCGGAATCCGCAGCCGCCGAAAGTCCCCAACGGCAAATCACAGCCACCGATCCTTGGTTGCGCTGGTTCTCAAAAATTACCTGCGGCGCGACGCTTTTTTTGATATTCGCCGGCGCCATGGTCAAGAGCATGGACGCGGGCCTGGCCGTGCCGGATTGGCCGCTTTCCTATGGCATGCTCTTCCCTCCCATGGTCGGTGGGGTGTTTTATGAGCACGGACACCGGATGATCG
>MHGR01000002.1:7697-12264 GCA_001805655.1 Omnitrophica WOR_2 bacterium RIFCSPHIGHO2_02_FULL_52_10 | reverse complement strand
CGATGTCAGAAATTCTGTCGGTAAGATCCAGATCGTCTAAGGCACCAGCTGCTTGAATCGCGGTTAAGATCAGATTGCCGAGCTCATCCTGGTCAACTTCAGGAAACTGTGACCAGTACTTCCGGTCAAGCATATTGATCAACATCAGTTTCCCCGACGCATCATGCATTTTCGCCAGCGAAACCGCCGCCCCCCACTGAACGTTCGGTTCCGGGTCGTTTAACAGCTCCGTCAGGACTCCGCGGGAACCGGGGTGGGCAATGGTTCCTAATGCCGCGACGGCAATGGACCTTATCCTGCTATTTTGATGTCGGATAAACGGATACAGACTTTCTGCAGATTCTTGTTGGCCCAACATCCCCAGGGCATAAATCAGAGCCGGGAGAGTGATTTCCGATTCGCTCGACAAACTGCTGGTGATCGGGCGCACGAATTCTGCCTTGCCAGTGCGGCCCATGGCCAAGGCGATATATTGGCGCGTTCGGGGATCATCATGCCGCGACTCTTCGAAGGCGTGAATGAGCTCCTGCACGAACCGCTCTTCTTGCGGGATGAGCTTTGGGTTCACTAGGATCCGTGATAATTCGAACGCCCCCTGCCAGCGCTTGGTTGCCCCGCCGGTTTTCACATCCTCCAAATAATCATAAACACTGCTCTGTTCGCGCGTCAACAGGTAAATCCCGGCAAAAAGCAATGCCCCAAAGACCGCGATCAGAAAGGGAACGATAAAGAACGAATGGACAATGATCTTAAAAAACGACTTTTCTGTTTGCGGCGTTTCGGTTGCGGCGTCCGGCGTATCTTTAATTTCCGTCATCTTGATTTTTCGGCTATTATACAGTTCGACTGGTTAAAATCAAATGCAAATCAAGATTATTGTTATGCTATTGGCGCGCCGCCGCTTTCGCCTCAGCGTAGGAATTAGTTTTGACTGCAGAATCTGCCAGCAGAATCACATCACTGTTCCCGGTGACCTCCAACACGCCAGAGCTCACGGCATAAAAAACTTCCTGTCCCCCAAGCCGGATGGTCATCGGGCCGCTGGTCATCGCGATAACCATGGGGGCGTGATGTCCCCATACGCCGAACGAACCGGTTGCCCCGGTTGCGCTGAGCGCGTCGATTTTATCCGCGAATACCTTTCCGGCCGGCGTAATGATCAAACAATGATATTGGCTCATACGTTTACAGGTTTTTTGCCTTCCTTAAAACGTCCTCAATGTGCCCGACCATGTAAAACGCCTGTTCGGGAATATCATCATGCTTGCCATCCAGCACTTCCCCGAACGAGCGTATGCTGTCTTCCAGCTGCACATAGACCCCGGGCATGCCGGTGAATTGATGGGCGACATGGAAGGGCTGCGAAAGGAATTTTTGTATTTTCCGCGCCCGCACCACCGTCAAGCGGTCTTCTTCCGAAAGTTCATCCATGCCCAAAATGGCGATAATATCCTGCAGTTCCTTGTAGCGCTGCAGGATGGCCTGCACACCGCGGGCGACACGGTAATGCTCTTCACCGATGATTTCCGGGGCAAGAATCGTCGATGTCGAGTTGAGCGGATCAACCGCCGGATAAATCCCCAGTTCCGCAATCGGCCGGGATAATTCGGTCGTGGCATCCAAATGCGCAAACGTTGTCGCCGGCGCCGGATCGGTGTAATCGTCCGCTGGAACATAAATCGCCTGAATCGACGTAATGGATCCCGATTTTGTCGACGTAATACGCTCCTGCAACTCTCCCATATCCGTACCTAGGGTAGGCTGATAACCTACGGCCGAAGGCATGCGCCCAAGCAGCACCGAAATTTCCGAGCCTGCTTGCGTGAATCGGAAAATATTGTCAATAAAGAACAACACGTCCTGCTTCATTTCATCACGAAAATACTCCGCGATGGTTAACGCCGAAAGCGCCACGCGCGCACGCGCGCCCGGGGGCTCGTTCATCTGACCGTAAATCAGAGAAGTCTTGTCAATAACCCCGGCCTCCCGCATCTCCTTATACAGGGCAGTCCCCTCCCGGGTTCGCTCGCCTACGCCGGCAAATACGGAATATCCCCCGTGCTCTTTAGCGATATTATTGATTAATTCTTGAATCAGGACTGTTTTTCCAACGCCGGCCCCGCCGAACAAGCCCACCTTGCCGCCCTTTCGATAGGGAGCCAGCAGGTCCACGACTTTTATTCCGGTCACCAAGATGGTATCTGACGTGTCCTGGTCCTTAAACGCCGGAGCCAGACGGTGAATAGGCATCTCTTTTTTCGCATTCACCGGCCCGGCCTCATCAATCGGCTCGCCGAGAAGATTCAGGACGCGCCCCAAGGTTTCCTCGCCAACCGGCATGGTCATGCCCTTAGCCGTGTCTAGCACTGGCATGCCGCGCGTCAGGCCCTCCGTGGCGTTCATCGCGATGGTCCGTACGGTATTATCCCCGAGATGCTGGGCAACTTCCAGCGTCAGGTTCCATGGCGACTCGTTAATCGCGGGATTCGTTACTTTCAAAGCCGTGCCGATCGCCGGTACCCCCCCTTCATGGAAGGTGACATCGACTACGGCACCGAGGACTTGCGTGACCTTTCCCATATTTTGAGATTTCATCTGTTCCATAGCGACCTCAATTCAATGCATCGGCCCCGCTCCGGCAACGATTTCGCTGATTTCTGTCGTGATTGCCGCCTGCCTGGCGCAATTACGGTACAGCGTGTAGGTGTCAATGAGTTCTGACGCGTTTTTGGTGGCACTGTCCATGGCCGTCATGCGCGCGCCATGCTCGCCGGCCGCATTCTCCAGCAGAGCAAAATATATTTTGAAATATAAAAAATGCGGTATCAAAAACTCTAAAAGTTCCGTGATTTCGGGGTCAAAAATATACTCAGTCGGCTTCGGTGCCGCCTCTTTGACCAGGGCAAGAGGGTCAATGGGTAAAACCTTTTCAAACGCGGTCCGCTGCGACAGCGGGCTAAAGAATTGGTTATATGTTACATAGACTTCGTCGTACTCGTTATTCAGAAATAAGCGGCTTAAGTCCTTGCCAATTTTTTCCGCCGCGGAAAACTGAGGTTCCGCCGTTACCCCCTGATAATGGGTTTTGACGCGATCATGATTCCGGAAAAACATGTAACCTCTCTTGCCGCAACAACACAAGTCAATGCGCTCATGATGACGGTTTTCCGCTATCCAAGAAGCAACCTGCTTGTTGGCATTGTGGTTAAAGGCGCCGCACAGGCCCTTATCTGAAGTAATAATCAGGATCATAACATTCTTGACTTTTTCTCTTGGTTTAAGAAGCGGGTGAGATTCATACGCCACCCCGCTGGTAATGCGGGAAACCAATGCGGTGAGATTTTGAGCATAGAGCTTGGCGTTGGCCTGGGCGACATGGGCCTTGCGCAGTTTGCTGGCCGACACCATTTTCATGGTCTTGGTAATCTTACGCGTACTCGACAAACTGCGGATTTTAACGTTAAATTCTTTTGTGGAGGCCGTCCCCATAGGATTAAACTTTAAACGTCTGTTTAAATTCGGTTAAAAGGCTCTCTAACCGCCCTTTGACCTCATTGGTAAGGGCCTGCTCTTTATTGAATAATTTCACGTAATCCGTATAAAGAGAATCCAGCGCGTCAAATAATTCTTCCTCAAATCTGCGGACAGCGGATGAAGGGATGTTATCCAAGTGTCCGTTCACTCCGGCGTAAATAAGCGCGACCTGTTTTGCCGTTGGTAACGGAACGCGGATGTCTTGCTTGATAATTTCCATCAGACGCTGGCCGCGCTCCAACTGTTTGCGCGTAACGGCATCCAGATCCGAGGCAAATTGGGAAAAGGCCTCCAATTCCCGGTATTGCGCCAGGTCCAGGCGCAACGTCCCCGCGGTTTGCTTCATGGCCTTAATTTGCGCGTCCCCGCCGACACGGGACACGGACAGCCCGGGATTTATCGCCGGACGCTGTCCGGCATTAAATAAATCCGCCTCGAGAAAAATCTGGCCGTCGGTAATGGAAATGACATTTGTGGGGATATACGCCGACACATCCCCCGCCTGTGTTTCGATAATCGGCAAAGCCGTCAAACTCCCCCCCCCTCTTTTTGCGCTCATTTTTGCGGCGCGCTCCAGTAACCGGCTGTGCAAGTAAAAAATATCCCCTGGGAACGCCTCGCGGCCCGGCGGCCGGCGCAACAGCAGGGAGATCTGACGGTAGGCCTGGGCCTGCTTGGTCAGGTCGTCAAAAACGATGAGCGCATGGCGCCCGGAATCACGGTAATATTCCGCCATGGTCATACCGGAATACGGCGCCAGGAATTGCATCGGTGCCGGGTCGGACGCGGTTGCGGCGATGATCGTGGTGTACTCCATTGCGCCGTGCCGCTTCAAAATCTCATGGATTTGCGCAACGGTCGAGCGCTTTTGTCCTATCGCGACATAAAAGCAGCGGACATCCTGGCCGCGCTGGTTAATGATTGTATCTATCGCCAATGCCGTTTTGCCT
The DNA here is from genome assembly GCA_001805655.1 of Omnitrophica WOR_2 bacterium RIFCSPHIGHO2_02_FULL_52_10. Classification (GTDB taxonomy): domain Bacteria; phylum Omnitrophota; class Gorgyraeia; order Zapsychrales; family Zapsychraceae; genus 2-02-FULL-52-10. The sequence continues at coordinate 7,780 of MHGR01000002.1, read as the reverse complement.
GTTTTTCGGTCTCCAATGATCAGCTCCCTTTGCCCGCGCCCGATCGGTGTGAGCGCATCAATGACCTTGATTCCCGTCTTCAG
>MHGR01000002.1:0-7687 GCA_001805655.1 Omnitrophica WOR_2 bacterium RIFCSPHIGHO2_02_FULL_52_10 | reverse complement strand
ACATTTTGACGGGCAATGATATCCGGCGCCTTGACCTCAATCGGCCGAAACTCATGGGTTTCCATGGAGTCCTTATCATCAATCGCCAATCCAAGGGCATCGACAATGCGCCCGGTCAATTTATCACCGACCGGCACCGAGGCGATGCGTTTCGTGCGCTTGACGATATCGCCTTCCTTAATATGCGCGACATCACCGAAGACGACAACGCCGACGTTATGCTCCTCAAGGTTGAGCGCCATGCCGGTGATTTCACCGGGAAATTCAACCAACTCCCCGGCCATCACCCTGTCCAGCCCATGCACGCGCGCAATGCCGTCCCCCACGCTCAGCACGGTGCCGACTTCGTACACTTCACCTCGGCGTTCGAACTCGCGCAACTCTTTTTTGAGGATCGCCGTTATTTCATCGGATTTGATGTTTATGGCCATACATTCACGCCGTGATTATTCTTTTTCTGATTTGTTCCAGCTGGGCACGAAAACTATAATCAAAAATTGTATTCCCGTGCCTAATCCGGATACCGCCGATTAAATCCGGCTCAACCGTGGTCACCGGGTTAATGTCCTTGCCAAAACTGGATTTCAAATGCCGGACAATCTCACTCACCTGGCGGTCATCGAGCGCAAAACTGCTAGCAATGCCCACGGTCAGAATCCCGCAGTGCTCCAGATATATTCGCTCAAACGCCTGACAAATACCGCGTAAACAGTTGAGCCTCTTTTTTTCGCTGAGTAAAAGCACCAGGTGATACGTAAGACGGGTAAATTGCTTTTTGAAGATTTGGTCGATGACTTCTTGGCGTTTTCGGTGCGGAATGACAGGACTTTGCAAAAACTCCTTTAACGCTGGACATGTTTGAATTAATCCATCAATCCCTTTCAAGTCACGTTGGACGGCTTCAAGTTCTCCGGAGTCACGGCTCAGCTCAAACAGCGCCTGTGCATATCTTTTCGCAGCGGCAACATTTATCACGCGTATATTAAATTTCTTTAATCAGACGGTTAACGGTTTTTTGATTTTTTTCCGTGTCCATGTTTTCTTCAATCAGCTTGCTGGCCAGTTCGATCGCAATATGAGCGCCTTCCCTGCGCAGTTGCAATTGGGCTTTTTGAGTTTCCTCACGGATGTCGCGCAAGGCGTTCTCCAGGGAAATTTTTGCCGTTTCCCGGGCTTTTTGCTCAATAATATGCGCCGCTTCCCTGGCCGCTTTGCGGGAATGGTCGATGATTTCCTTGGATTTCGCATGCGCCTCGTTGATCAACTGCCTTCGCGTTTGTTCGATACCTTCCATTTCACGTTTGATCCGCTCAACATCATCCACGGACTTGCGAATCGATTTTTCCCGCGCGTCTAAAGCTGTAAGGATCGGCCTCCAGGCAAATTTGTAAAGAACCCCCATCAGTAAAAAAAATACGACCCAGGTTAAAACCATCATGCTGAGGTCCGGACTGATAATGCTCGCTTGGACTTCCTCCGGTGGGATGGCATGCAATTCTATAGCTTTGGGGTAAGTTGACATAATTACGCCAAAATCATTTCTTTAGGAATTAATTGCGATAAAACAGATAACGGCGCTGAAAAGGGCAATCCCTTCAATCAATGCCGCAACGATGAGCATGGCTGTCTGGATTTTATTTGCCGCATCCGGCTGGCGAGCAATACCATCCATGGCGGCAGCGCCAATCTTGCCGATTCCTATTGCAGCTCCAATGGTCACCAGCCCTGCGCCAATAACCGCTAAACTCCCATGGATTATTTCAGGCGTCATAATTAAATTCTCCTTTTAGCGATGTTAGTATAATTGATTATCGTGGTGCTCGTAAAATGGCCGTATTATAACTTGCCTGTTTCGTTCTGTAAAGCCTTATGCGAGTTTGCTTCGCTTCAATGTTCAGGTTTATACATTTGCCCGATGAATGTCGCTGATAATAACGTGAATATGTACGCTTGAAGGAAAGACACTAAAATTTCCAGCAGTCCGATAAATAACGAGAGCACGATGGCGGGAACAACAGCCGTAATTCCAAGCAAAACAATCAGTCCCAGTAAAGAAAATATGACAATATGACCGGCAAGCATGTTGGCAAAAAGCCGAATCATCAGGGCAAAAGATTTAATGAGTAAGCCAATCAATTCGACTGGCACCAGAAGGACGAGCACCGGGGCCGGTACGCCGGACGGAATGATCGCCTTCCAAAAGCCGGTCCATCCGTTTTTGTAGATGGCCCCAAAAATCATGAAAAATAAGGTAACGGCAGCCAGGGCCCCCGTGATGTTCGGATTCGCCGTCGCTGTGGCGAAAACAGGCACCATGCCCATCAAATTCAACCCTAGGATAAAGAAGAAAAACGTGCAGAACAGGGGCGTCATTCTTCGGCCGTCCTCTTCTCCCAGATTTTTGACGGCGATCTGATCGCGGATGAACAGAACGAGCGCCTCAAGCAAGTTAGTCATGCCGGTTGGCACACGCTGTTTTCTGTCATAAATGCGACAAAACAGCACGATGAGAAAAAGGGAACATATAATGAGCATCACGCCATGCAGGCTTAAGAACGGGGGCAAATGGAGAGGCGGCAGAAATGGCAAATGCCATACCTGTGCGTCTCGCATATGGCGCATGATGTATTCTTCAAGCTCGAAGTGTTGCGTCATTGTGCAGACTGGACCCTAATGAATTTGGAGCCAATTGGCAACGCAGACTCCAACGCTGATCACCAACAGCATCCCGGCCGGCATGAATTTGCGCGTTTTGGAAACCCGGATGAGAAATACCAGAGATAAAACCCCGCTGATAACGGCGGCACACAAATATCCGTAATACGGACTTTTGGTGGTTAAATACACCGTTGTGAATATGAGCAACCCGCTGATAATCCCCAGATAAAGCGAGACCTTGCTACCCGCCCGCATCCCGAAATAGGCGCCGGAAAACAGAATACAGCCGTAGATGATCAGCGCCATCTGCATTGTTGTCATACTCCTTTAATTTTTCTGCATTGGTAGATTGGACCCGGATAATTCCAGCCTATCCGGCGCGTTTCGTCCAGCAGGCAATTCCCGCTCGACCGCATCGGCCAAGGCGCAAATAAAACCGGGGTGGCACTCGATGGCTTTGGACATTCGGAAATCCTTAATGCCCGCCTGTTCGGCCATGGCGCGGTATTCCATGTCGATTTCACAGGTCGTTTCAATGTGATCCGTGACAAAAGAAATCGGAACAATCAATATTTTCTTGATGTTTCGTCTGGCAAGGGCCGCAATGACGTCTCCTGTAGATGGCTTAATCCATTGCAGCGGGCCAACGGCGCTTTGATACGCAATAATCCAGCGATCATTACGATTCAGTTTGGCGAGTACTTTCGTTACGGTCTGTGAAATCTGAAATGGATACGGGTCGCCTTCGGTAAGGAAATATAACGGCAGGCCATGCGCCGAAAATACAAGGTAAACATCATCCAGTGATTCATACGGCCGCACCTGTTCCTGAATGCGGTCTACGAATGCTTCGATATAACCATCATGCAGATAATAGCTGGATGATTCCAGAAACATCAGCGTTGGATAATTTTTTTCCGCTGATTTCCTTAAATAGTGAACGTTCGAACCTGTTGTGGCCTTGGAATAGTGGGGGTAAAGGCTCAAGGGCAAGAGATATTTTTTGCCGGCCTTTTTAGCTTCTTGAATGACGTCATCCGAAAATGGCGGGCTGTAATTAAACGCGAAAGTGACGCTTAATGTTCTTCCCCGGCGGCTTAATTCAGCCTGCAGGGCCCTGGTTTGCGCCAACGTCGACTCAAAAATGGGGCTTCCGCCGCCGATGCGCTGATAACGTTTCTGCGCCTCCTTCGTCCGGAATGCCACCAATAATAATGCAAATAATTTTTGGAACACAAAGGACATGGGAAACCGGATCAGCAGAGGATCGGAAAACAGCCGTTTCTGGAAATCAGGCACGTCCGCGTTCGTTTTCGGTCCCCCCATGTTCAGCAAAACAATCAGGGCCTCCTCATCATTAATCCCTTCTCTTTTTCGAATGTCCATTTTTGGAATTTGCTGAAGTCGTTCAGCGTCTTCCTGTGACATCACCCGCCTTCGCGCGCGGCTGCCCCATATCTGGCCGACAATCGCCCAAAAAATGCACACGGGGATAAAAAGTCTTGAAGTCCCCAGGGTCATGCGTAAGTAAATAACCAGGGGAATCGATGCATGAATCCAAAATAACCACGGCAGTGAAAATTTCGGCGTGTTTTCCCGAATATACCCTAAAGGGATGTTGACCAGCAATGAGGTTAAGGCAAGCAAAATATAGGGATACAGACTGGCGGAATATTCGTTCATGACACGATATTAACATAAAATACATGATTATCAAGCAAAACAGGCCCGCACATCAGTTGGTTGGATGGTGGATGTGCGAGGGATCCCCCAGGCGGGCTCGATCGGCTTGTTCCAGCTTTTGAACCTTGAGTTGGTATTCGCGTAACTTATCCTCAATGATGCGATTGACGGCTAGGATGGCTTCAGATCGTAGTTTCATGGATGAATCAACCACTTCCTTAAGGTCATCAATTTGATAGAGCCGGACATTTTCAATCGATGCAACATACGGATCAATGTTTCTGGGCATCGAAAGGTCAATAAAAACCAAGGGCCTTCCCCCTCGGCTTGTCATAACCCGTTTAACGATATCACATTCCACAAGGTAATGCGGGGCACCCGCGGAGCAAAGACAAACATCAGCCTCACTTAATATCTCTTTAAGGTCGCAGAAAGGAACAGCTTCGCCGCCGCAGCGGTTCGCAAGCGCTTGCGCGTTGCTCTGAGTACGATTCATAAGATAAAGTTTCCGAAATGTTTTGTTTTGAATATGTCCAACCGCAAGCTCGCTCATTTCCCCGGCTCCAATAACTAAAATTGTCCTGTTGGATAAGTCACCGAAGATCTCTTCCGCCTTAACCACGGCGGCCCAGCTCAATGAGGAACCGCCGAAACTGATGTTTGTTTCGTTCCTGGCTTTTTTCCCGCTGCGGATCGCCATATCCGACAGAATGTTAAAATAGCGGTGGAGCATGCCGGACTCTTTCGCCTTTGCGAAGGAAAGTTTAACCTGCCCCAGAATTTGCTCCTCACCAATCACCAGCGAATCCAGACCCGCCGCAACCGCGAATAAATGACGAATTGCCGCGTGCCCTGAATAAACATAAAAATACTTGTCAAAGTCTTCAGTATACGCAACCTTTTTAATTTGAAAGATTAGCCGCATAAGCGAACGAATGTCGATATCCAAATCAATCACACGGGCATAAACTTCCACACGGTTGCATGTTGAAAGGACGCACCCCTCCAAGACAGCAGGGTTCCCCTTTAATTCGCTGAGCAACAATTCCTGTTGCGTCGAATTTAAATATAATTTTTCCCTAATCTCAATAGGGGCAGTTTTGTGATTGAGTCCAAATGTGATAATGTTCATCAAGTATTCACCGTTTAACAATAGCAGACGGTAATTTTTCAAAGTTACGATTGAGGTTTAAAACACGGCTGCTTGTATATATGCTGCTAACCACCCGCTATGGGCGGAATAAATACCACGCGGTCACCATGGCACAGTCGTTCTTCCAATGAAGTAAAATGATCATTGACCGCCACCTTTATATCTTTGACTGCCAGACCAATGCCGTATTTCACCTGTATCTCGCCATAGAGTTCTCCCAACGTGTTCGCCGCGGTTTTGATTGTCTCCTGGTCAATGCCGGACTGATCCTTTAAGTAGGCGAAATAAGTTAAAAATATTGTTTTCATGGCATCATCAATGCTTACCCTATGTTCTGTTATCGGTGATGGCGCGCGCCTGAACGCCTGATGCGGGGCCCGTTATTTTGCCTTTGAAATCTGTCATGCAACCGTTCGCGGAAGTGGCTGTGTGGTCTATTTTGTAATCGCTGGCGAAGGTTATTTTGGAAAGCGCGACGCCCCTCCGTTAACAAGCTCTTCCGCTTCACTAGCCGATTGGCTTTGATTCGCCGGCCGGAAAACCTTCGGCTTTTATGCGCCCTTAGATTGCTGAATTTCTTGTTCAGTTTCCTCTGCAGGCGCTGATTAAAATTCGGTCGTTTGTTGATATTCCCCCTAAAGTTTCTATTAATAAACCTCGTTCGTCCCAAACGCGCCATTGCTTGACGGTCCCGCGTTTTCACGCTCCTGAATCGGCCGGCCAAATAACTGTCCATCCGCTTAGTGAATTCGCCTTCCGGCGGTCGGCCGCTCCCGTTAAAAGCCGCCAGCGGCTTATCGCTCGCGAACAGCTCAACAACGGTGCATATCAGGATAAATATTGATTTTGGCGTTTTCATTTGTAGCCCGGCATGGTGGATCATCTACAGCTTATCGTGGCTTAAAACTTGAACTGCCTTCTGAAAATCTTCTTCTGAGTTGGCATTATCCAAAGAATTTGTTCGGGGTTGCGCCAGTTTAACAATATCGAAATCCGATAAAATTTTTTTTGGGCAAAATATCCCCCGCTGCCGATACTCCTGTAAGTGCGGCATCAGTTTGGGCTCATAAATGGCGCACAGGGGTTCTGGTTCTTCCGGGTGATAGGCGCTCGTATAGGCCGTCGCATACTTGTCCCTCGCGCGGCCAGCAACCAAATGCGCGAGCAGAGAATGATCAATGAACGGCAAATCGCACGCCAGGACGAGCCATGCGGTATCCGGCTTATGCAGCATTGCCGAAAGAATTCCTCCCAGCGGGCCGATGTCGATGAATTTATCATGGATCTGGGGAAGTTTCCTGTGCTCCTTAAGCGATGATTGCTCTTCCCTGTTGGATAGATAGACCTCCTGGCAATGGCCGGACAAAAGCTCGAAACAATACTCAACTTGGCTTTTCCCGTGATACTGCAAGAGGGATTTGTCCCGTTTCATGCGCAAGCTTCTGCCCCCGGCAAGCACAAGGCCATATAAGGCCGGTTTTTTATTTATGTTATTCAATCCGTAATTCCTTCGTATAAGTAAGCATAGTCTATCAAAGATGCTTTCCTCAGTCCAAGTCTTTTTACCGCTCAAAAAAATGCCCCGTACAATTTCATATTGTACGGGGCGGATATCATTCCGGCAACATTCTACTCTCCCGCAGCCTTGCGACTGAAGTACCATCGACCTCGAAGGGCTTAACTGCCGTATTCGGAATGGGAACGGGTGTTGCCCCTTCAGTAAAGTCGCCGGAAAATTACAGAAATCATGGCATGTAGGGAACGCACAATCTGCGTTCCCTACATGCAGCATTTGACAATTATGTGAATAGAGCAATCACAGAATTTAAGGTCAAGCGTTCGGCTTATTAGTACTGCTTTGCTGAAACCATTACTGGTCTTACACATGCAGCCTATCAACCTCGTAGTCTACGAGGAGCCTGTATCCCGCCGAAGCGGGAAACGATACTTTATCTTGAGGTTGGCTTCGCACTTAGATGCATTCAGTGCTTATCCCTTCCAAACGTGGCTACCCAGCCATTACCCTTGGCAGGATAACTGGAACACCAGAGGTTTGTATCTTCCGGTCCTCTCGTACTGAGAAGATTTCCCCTTCAAGTATCGAGCGCCCACACCAGATAGAGACCGAACTGTCTCACGACGTTCTAAACCCAGCTCACGTACCCTTTTAACCGGCGAACAGCCGGACCCTTG
>MHGR01000001.1:25534-26339 GCA_001805655.1 Omnitrophica WOR_2 bacterium RIFCSPHIGHO2_02_FULL_52_10 | reverse complement strand
CACTCAAAGGGATTGTGATATAATGCACCTGTTCTTCAAGGGGTTGATGTCATTCCTCAAGAAAGAGCGGGATTTCTCAATGATTTATACGGCAGAAATGCGAAAATTTGACCGATATAACCATAAGGAGCCGGTCGAAATCCTGTTTAGGGGCAAGGGGGTGCCGGCCGGGTCCTTATCTGGGGACCTCAGCGGTGGAGGCGTCCGCGTTTTTATCAACGATTTTATGCCTTTGAATGAGGAGGTGACCCTTCAGGTTAAGTTAGCCGATGGGCGTGTCATTGAATGCGGTGCCCGCATTGTGTGGATCCGGAAAAACCGGTTCAATGACAGCTATCAGGCCGGGTTGGAGTTTACGGGGGACAGGTCAGTTGTGAATGTCCAGAGAGTGATTAGCGGGTATCTACAGACACATTTGTCTTAGATTGCCTGTGGGGGTGAAACAAAATTTGAAAGGAAAAGCAGGTTAATATGGCAGAACAAACACAAACAGCGGAAGTAACGGAAGCGGTCCGCAATTGCGCGGAATGCAAAAAACTGATCAAAAGGGCCAGGCGGTATTACCGTGATGGCGCTTATTATTGCAATCAAAACTGTTACAGGAAAAAGGTGGAGAAGGGCAAGTCCGGGGGGGATGCCGAATCCCCGGCGCCCCAGAAGCCGGCAGAAGATCCGGCAAAGTCGAAAGCCAAACCCGCCGCGGAGCCCAAAAAGGAAGCGAAGGGGGCAGCCAAGGCCGCAAAGTGATGTCTGTGAAACCCGTGGCAGAACGCCGAAAAGACCAGCGTGTTGATAATAATATCCC
>MHGR01000001.1:23464-25511 GCA_001805655.1 Omnitrophica WOR_2 bacterium RIFCSPHIGHO2_02_FULL_52_10 | reverse complement strand
GGGATATTGTCACCGAAACCATGAATGTCAGCCGTTCGGGAGCCTATTGCTGCGTGAACCAGAGCATCGCTCCCATGACGCGGTTAAAAATCCATCTGCTTTTGTCGTCCGGCGACGGCGGCAAAACGAGAACCAAGAAAATTTCCTGCGGGGGCGTGGTGGTCCGCTGCGAGCCGGCGGCCGAAGACAAGCGTTTCAACGTTGCGATATTTTTCAGCGACATCACCAGCCGCGACGCCCATTCCCTGACGGACTACGTCAACAGATTCATGAGCGAAAGAAATCCTGTTTAACGCAAGGTTTGCTTCTAGGGAAAATCAGGTATTATGGAAAACACCATCAGCATCACCGTGACCCCGATCCAGGCCCTGCTGGGCCTGGCTTTCCAGATCTGGATCATCGTCTTCCCCATTATTTTAATTCGCAAATTGAATTATTTGACTGCGCTTGTGGCCTCCCAGAGAGATTTTGAGAAGCAAGGTGAGGATTCCGAGTCCGATTGAGCGAGACACCTCGTCATTCCTTAGCGGCGCCGACAAGTTCATCCGCGCGTCCTGTTCCAGTACTGCACGAGGATGATCTTTATGTTGTCTTTGATAAACCGGTGGGGCTTTTGGTCATACCCGCGCAGAAAGACCAGCAGCGAACGCTGACGGATATCGTCAATCAGCAGTTTTCTGCTGTCGGGCCGGGCTGGCGCTTACATCCCTGCCACCGCATCGACCGGGAGACCTCGGGCGCAATCATTTATGCCAAGGGCAAAAAGGCCCAGCAGATGATGATGGACTTGTTTAGGAGAAGGGCCGTCGCCAAAACGTATATCGCTTTTGTGCACGGGAAACTCAAGGGGGCAGGAGGGGAATTCCGGAGGCCAGTCAGTGATCTTTACAGGAAAAAAAGTGTCAGACCGGCGCCGGCCGTCACGAAGTATAAGGTTCTTCAGGTAAAAAGGAATTTTAGCGTGATTGAAGTGCGGCCCGTCACGGGCAGGACGAATCAGATCCGCATTCATTTCAGTGAAGCGGGACACCCGCTGGTCGGCGACCGGAAATTCGCCTTCGCCCGCGACTACGGGCTGAAGTTCCGGCGCGCGGCGCTGCACGCGGCGTCCTTGGCGTGGACGCATCCCGTCAGCCGTCAGAAAATATATGTTCACTGCGATTTGCCGAAAGACATGGCGGACTTTTTAAGCGCTCATTAAAGGAGGTACCGATTGCAAGAGACAGAAATCAAGGGGCGGTCATTGAACGAATTGGCGCAGTTATGCCACAGCATTGCCGTTGAGAAAGGGTTCTGGGACAGCCAGCGGAATATCGGCGAGGCCCTGATGCTTATCGTGACGGAGCTGGCCGAGGCGATGGAGGCCCACCGCCACCAGGATGACGCCAATTTTAAAGAGGAGCTCGCCGACGCCTTCATCCGTCTGCTGGATTTGTGTGGCGGGCTGAAGATCGATATCGAACACGAAATATACCAAAAATCCCTGCGCAACAAAAAAAGGCCGTATAAACACGGGAAAATCTGTTAGCAGCGTAACATGGTCGTATGTGACCTTTCAAGGGCTTTTGTGGGTGGGGGGATGTGAACAAAATATTGTTAATTTTAGCGTTGATGGCCGTGAGCGGATGCGCGAGCATTAATGTTCCCAATTACGTCAAGGATGAACATCCGTACAAGAGGTCGTTTTACGCCCCGTTCGAGAAGGTCAGAGCCGCCGCCGATGGGGCCCTGGCGGAATACGGCTGGACCGTCATCAGGGAATCGGATCCTGCGCTATTTGAGGTGGACCGCGCGTCCGAAGGCGGCGCGCAGCCGCAGACCCTGATGTTTACCGAGATCCGCCAGACCAACTTTTTTATCGGCTCAAAATATACCCGGCTCAACGCCTTTCTGCGCCTCCTGCCCGACGGCGCGATCGAGGTCGAAATACGCTATCTGGGCATCTCCAGCATTCTGTTCAAAAAATCCTATCAGTACCGCAACGACAGGGCCGTTAACCGGATTATGGCCGCGATCGAACAAAAAATCAAATGACAGTGCTGTGGGC
>MHGR01000001.1:20238-23413 GCA_001805655.1 Omnitrophica WOR_2 bacterium RIFCSPHIGHO2_02_FULL_52_10 | reverse complement strand
TTCCATGGATAAATTCGTTCTCAAGAGCAAATTCAAGCCGATCACCGAACAGGCCGGCGCGGTCAGCCAGCTGGCGGACGGCGTGCGCCGCGGGGTTCCAGCCCAGGTCCTGCTGGGGGTGACAGGCAGCGGCAAGACGTTCACCCTGGCCAATGTCATCGCCCAGATTAACCGCCCCACGCTGGTGATTTCCCACAACAAGACCCTGGCCGCCCAGCTCTACAGCGAGTTTCGGGAATTCTTTCCGCACAACGCCGTCGAATATTTCGTCAGCTATTACGACTATTATCAACCCGAGGCGTATATCCCTCAGACGGACATCTACATCGAAAAGGACGCCTCGATTAACGACCGGCTCGACCGCCTGCGGCTGGCGGCGACGACCTCCCTGATGACGCGCCGCGACGTGATTATCGTCGCGAGCGTTTCCTGCATTTACAACCTCGGGTCGCCGGAGGATTACAGGGAATTCCTGTTGTATCTGGAGCAGGGGCAGGCCGTTGACCGTGACAAAGTCCTGGAACAGCTCATCGATATCCAGTACGAGCGCAATGACCATGACTTCGCCCGCGGCACAATCCGCGTGCGCGGCGATGTCGTGGAGGTCTATCCGGCCTACCGCCAGGACGCGCTGCGCCTTCAGTTTTTCGGCGACAGGATTGAGAAAATCAGCCAGATCGATCCGGTGTCCGGCAATGCGATCACGGAACTGGAAAAGACGGCCGTGTATCCGGCCAAGCATTTCATTATTTCCCCGCCGCGCATCGACCAGGCCATCCAGGAAATCAGCGCGGAACTGAAAGAGCAGCTGAAAGTCCTCAACAAAAAGGGCAAGCTGGCCGAGGCGCAGCGGCTGGAATCGCGCACCAAATATGACCTGGAGATGCTCAAAGAAATGGGCTACTGCCACGGCATCGAGAACTATTCCCGCGCGCTTTCGGGCCGTCCGCCGGGCAGCCGGCCGTTCTGTCTGCTCGATTATTTCCCGGAGGATTTCGTGACGCTCATCGACGAATCGCACGTGACCGTGCCCCAGATCGGCGGGATGTATGAAGGCGACAAGGCGCGTAAGGAAACGCTGGTGGAATACGGCTTCCGCCTGCCGTCCTGCCTCGATAACCGGCCGCTGAAGTTCAAGGAATTCATGGGCCTCATTCACCAGCGCATTTATGTCTCAGCCACACCGGGCAAGTTCGAGACGAAGGACAGCCGCGGCAGGGTCGCCGAACAAATCATCCGCCCGACCGGTATCGTGGACCCGCCGATTGAAGTCAGGCCGACCGCGGGCCAAGTGGACGACCTCATCGCCGAAGTCAAGAAGCGCGCGCAAATCAATGAGCGGGTCCTGGTCACGACATTGACCAAACGCATGTCCGAGGACCTCACGCAATATCTGGAGGAGCAGGGCCTGAAGGTCAAGTACCTGCATTCGGACATCAACACCATCGACCGGGTGAAGATCCTCAAAGAACTGCGTATGAAAAAATTCGACTGCCTTGTCGGCGTCAATCTCCTGCGCGAGGGGCTCGATCTGCCGGAGGTCAGCCTGGTCGCTATTTTCGACGCCGACAAGCAGGGATTCCTGCGCTCGCAGACTTCTCTCATCCAGGTGGGGGGCCGCGCGGCGCGCAACGTCAACGGCATGGTGCTGATGTACGCTGACAGCGTGAGCGCGGCAATGAGAAATACAATGGACGAATGCGAGCGCCGCCGTGAGATTCAGCTGGCCTTCAATAAGAAGCACAACATCACCCCGCGCACCATCCAAAAGGCCATCACGGAGGGGATTGAGGTTCTGGCGGAGGAAGAGGCGCAGGCAGTGGTCCTGTCCACCGTTGGACAATCGGAAGAGGAATACGCCTTTGCCAATATCGTGTCCAAGCTCGAGCGGGAAATGGAAACGGCCGCGCGCAACCTGCAGTTCGAAAAGGCCGCTGTGATCCGCGATAAAATTAAGGAAATTAAGGAGGGCAGCAGGATTTAAGGGTTTTAGGATTTGAGGGAGATTTGAGGTAGAATTGGTCTGTGGTCATCGGTCTTTGGTCCTTAGTCGGCGGTTAGGATTAAAGTCTATGGCCGGATGAGATCCTAATGGATGATGTCTGAAATATGTGGTACATTTAAACCATGACTGTTGCCGACAAACATATAATCCGGCCCCGCAAAATCCGCCTGGATGCCTCGACGGTTTGCCAGCTCAAATGCCCGGCCTGCCCGACCGCCGGCGGCGCGACTGGCCGGCGGATCGGCGTGGGGTTCTTGAAATTCGAAGATTTCAAAAAATTTGTAAATGACAATCCCCGTGTGGCCCACATCGAGTTGTCCAACTGGGGCGAGGTTCTGCTGAATAAGGATTTGGACAAAATTCTGAAATACGCTTACGAGCGCAGCGTGGCCCTTTCCTCGCGCAACGGCAACAACTTCAACGACGCCAGTCCCAAGATTCTGGAGGCGATTGTGAAATACAAGCTCAGGGTCATGACCTGCTCCATTGATGGAACAAATCAGGACACCTATGCCGTCTACCGTGTTGGCGGCAACTTTAACCGGGTCATGGAAAACGTCCGGATGATCAACGTCTTCAAGGCCAAGTACCGCTCGCGTTTTCCGCAGTTGCGCTGGCAGTTCATCGCTTTCGGTCACAATGAACATGAGATCAGCCGTGCCCGGGCCATGGCCGCGGGCCTGAACATGGATTTCGTGGTCAAGCACTCCTGGGAGGATTTATTTACCGCTCCGTTTTCTCCCATCAAAGATGCGGCCCTAGTGCGCCGGGAATCGGGCCTCGGGGTGGCCGACCGCGGCGAATACCGCCGGAAATACAAGGCGGAATTTGTCAAACAATGTTGTCTCGAGATGTGGAAATCCCCTCAGATCAATTTTGACGGCCGGGTCCTGGGCTGCAGCATCAATTTCTGGGGTGATTACGGCAACGCTTACCGCGACGGCCTGGAGAATGCCCTGAACAATGACCAGATCGCTTACGCGCGCCGGATGCTGACGGGCACGGCCCCAGCCAACCCCGGCGTTCCCTGCACGGACTGCAAAATTTACATCAATATGCGGGAGCACGGCACTTGGATGTCGGACCAGGACATTAAGGAATATTTTGTCGACCCCCGGTGGATGGTATTTTTGGAAAATCGGTACTACGTCATCTACCGGCTTGTCAGGC
>MHGR01000001.1:18852-20195 GCA_001805655.1 Omnitrophica WOR_2 bacterium RIFCSPHIGHO2_02_FULL_52_10 | reverse complement strand
GGTTTCCGCCCGCGCGCTTGAAATTGCCGCGGATGAAAAACAGAGTATACCGTTTGGCCTTGCCGCTGGCCGAGGACCGCGTGACGGGTTGGCGGCCCACCAATATCATGCGCGGCTACAGCCGCGGCCTGCACAAGATGACCTGCCACGCTTCGTCCTTGCTTGCGCAGAAATGCCCGCATCCGCCGCATCATCATAAAGAGGAGGAGCTGCTTTTGATGCTGTCCGGAGAGGCCGACCTTATTCTCCCGCAGGACCTCGCGCCCGGCGAACGTCAGCGGCGGCGGCTGAAAAAGGGCGAGTTCGTGTATTACCCCAGCCATTTCGCCCATACCCTGGAGGCGGCCGGCGAGACAACGGCCAATTACCTGATGCTCAAATGGTACGCGCCGCCGCTCAATCATGAAAACATTCTTTCTTTCGGGCATTATCCGCTGATGTCCGCTGGCGGGCAAACGCAGGGGCAAAAGAAATTTCAAACGCATTTGATTTTTGAGGGACCGACGTCCTGTCTAAAAAAGCTGCACGCCCACGCGACTGTTTTGCAGCCGGGCGCGGGCTATGCGCCGCACGCCGACCCGTATGACGTGGCCATCGTGGTCCTTGAAGGCGATGTGGAGACATTGGGGCGGCGCGCTGCTGCGCATGACGCGATCATTTATCCGGCAGGCCGACCGCACGGGATGCGCAACCCCACGAACAAGTTGGCCAAATATATCGTCTTCGAGTTTCACGGCCGACGGTTGGGCTGAGAGTTGAAAACTTAAAAAGGGTTTAGGATTAAAGGATTTGCGGGGTTGAGGATTTAAAGGGCTTTATAGACAAAACGGGCCAGGAATGCTCCTGGCCCGCCCTCGCAACTTTTGCTTTTCACTGACAATTAAAATATACAACTTTTTAGCTTGGGAATCAAGATAAATAAACTCCAAAAAGTTCACTGATTTCCTTTTGGAGTTCGGCCAGCACCCTCGGCGGGATTCGAACCCGCATCTTTTTCTTCGTCAGTGAAAAGCTTTATCCATTTAAGCTACGAGGGCGCTACCTTATTAAGTTGATACTATCAAATATGACTTAAAAAATGAAGTAAAAAGGGGGACACCCTTGAGAGGTCTTTGGTCTATAATACGAGAAAGATCGGACCTGTCCCAAAAGGGGGACAGATAAAAGGAGCGCACACGTGCAAAAGAGCATATTGTTGGTTGATGATGAAGAGATGGTGACGACCTCACTCAAGAGGGTATTGGAAAAGAAGGGGTATGAAGTAACGATCGCCAATGACGGGGAGGAAGCCGTGGAGCTGACCCGGGGCAGGGACTTTGATCTCATCATCACGGACATCCGCA
>MHGR01000001.1:12580-18799 GCA_001805655.1 Omnitrophica WOR_2 bacterium RIFCSPHIGHO2_02_FULL_52_10 | reverse complement strand
CGGGCGCAGCCGCCGGAAATTGTCATCACCGGCTACGCCCGCGATGAGTACATGATCGAGGCCGAGAAGATGCGCGTTTCCGGCTGCCTGTATAAACCGATCAACATCTTCGACCTCTTTAAAAGCATCAAAAAGGCGATTGGGAAATAAGGAGTCGATCTTCTATTGACGAATTATTTATGGTCATGGAGTGGGTGTTGTATTCTCTGAGTGATTCCTCCGCAAAGAAAAATTTTCCAAGTACTCAAATATTTCATTTGACAAACAGAGATAATCAGGTATACTTACGTGCGAGTAGATTAGAGAGGTAGAAATCTTAAGCCGCATAGGTGAGGGTATTTACCGTGCGGTTTTTTTATTTTTGTCCTGTTATTATTTACTCAAAACTTGTTGAAAGGAGGAGTAAATAATGACAACAGGTACAGTTAAATGGTTTAATAACCAAAAAGGTTACGGCTTCATCACACCTGAAGAGGGAAACGACGTGTTCGTCCACCACAGCGAGATTCAAGGGGACGGGTACAAATCCCTGGAAGAAGGCCAGAAGGTCGAGTTTGAGATCGCAGAAGGCCCCAAGGGTGAGCAAGCCAAGAATGTTGTTAAATTGTAATCCCGTAAGGGACAATTTGACACCATGACGAAGGGACAGTCCCGCAAGGGGCTGTCCCTTTCTGTTTGTTTGACATTCGCCGCGGGGTAGGGTATAAAAGGTAGTCATCGGAAGTGCCTATTGAGGCCTAGACAGTCGTATGGGGCCTAATCTTTTTTCCTTAATATTATGTTACTCGCCATCGACATAGGCAATACCACCGTTTCCCTGGCCGTGATGCGGGGGAAGCGGGTGGTGCGGGTGCGTTTCATTGAAAACAGCGCCATGCGCTCCGCGCTCAATCAAGAACTGCGGCGCATTAAAGGTCTTTTCCCTAAATTAGGGGAAGTAATCCTCTGCAGTGTTGTGCCTGACAATTTAAGGATCGTTGAGCGGGCCGTGCGGCGGCATTTAAAGACAAAGCCCCTGGTTGTCGGCCGGGACATCAAAGTGCCCATCAAAAATAAATACCGCAACCCCGGACAGGTCGGCCAGGACCGGTTGGTGGGCGCGTACGCGGTCAAGGAGCCTTACGGCTGTCCGGCGGTCATCATTGATCTCGGCACGGCCATTACGTTTGACGTGGTTTCCTCCAAAGGCGATTACGAAGGCGGCATGATCGTGCCCGGCATCCGGCTCTCGGCCGAGGCGCTGTTTCAGAAAACCGCTTTGCTTCCGCGCATCGAGACATTTAAAATCCCGCACGCCATGATCGGCCGGGTGACGAAGGACAGCATTTTAAGCGGGATTTTTTACGGCTACGGGGCGATGTGCCGCGGGCTGATTGACGAGCTCGCCGGGCAGATTACGGGCAGGCCCAAGGTGATCGTGACCGGCGGCCACACCCGTTTGATGCGCAGATTCATCGCCCGCAAAATCACCAAGGTCGATGAATGTCTCATCTTTAAAGGTTTGCAGTTGTTAGCCCATTCAGGGCGCCGCACCAAGCACGCTAAATGAGAACGCCTCGCGGACAGTCGATGCAACCCTTGTAACTTCCTACAAGCGTTACAACTTTTGGCCTTTAAAAAAATTTCTTGACAAAATCTTTTTTTTTGGTAGATTAGCACTCTGTCAATCGCAGTGCTAATCGCTATACTTATGGCAAAAATGACTATAAAAAATTCCATCAATCAAGGAGGTGCAGGAGTGAACATTCAACCGTTAGCAGACAGAATCGTTGTCAAACCGCTGGACGCGGTGGAGAAGACCAAGGGCGGCATCGTCCTGCCGGACACGGCCAAGGAAAAACCGCAGGAAGGCGAAGTGGTCGCGGTCGGCAAGGGCAGAAGACTTGAGGACGGCAAGGTACAGGCGCTGGAAGTGAAGGTGGGCAACCGCATTCTTTACGGAAAATACAGCGGCACGGAGATTGCCACCAAAGACGGCTCGGAATACCTTATCATGAAGGAAGAGGACGTTTTAGCGATTGTAAATTAAAGGCAGGGTCAACAATATTTGGAAAAGAGGAGTGATGCAATGGCAAAACAATTGATTTTTAGTGACGAAGCGCGGCGCTCAATTCTCAAAGGCGTCGAGCAGTTGTCCAACGCTGTCAAAGTGACGTTGGGGCCCAAGGGGCGCAATGTCGTCCTGGACAAGAAATTCGGCTCTCCCACGGTGACCAAGGACGGCGTGACGGTGGCCAAGGAAATTGACCTGGAAGACCCTTACGAGAATATGGGCGCGCAAATGGTCAAGGAAGTTGCCGAAAAGACCTCCGACAATGCTGGAGACGGGACCACCACGGCGACGGTGCTGGCCGAGGCCATTTACCGCGAAGGGTTAAAGAACGTGACCGCCGGTGCCAATCCGATGGCGCTCAAAAGAGGCATCGAAATCGCCGTTGAAAAAGTGGTGGCCAGGATCGCCGAGCTGTCCAAGAAGATAGACCTGAAGAACACCAAGGAGGTCGAGCAGGTGGCGACCATTGCCGCCAACAATGATTTCGTGATCGGCAAGAAAATCGCCGAGGCGTTCGAAGCGGTCGGCAAGGACGGCGTCATCACGGTCGAGGAGTCCAAGACCATCAACACGGAGCTGAAGATTGTCGAAGGGATGCAGTTCGACCAGGGGTATCTGTCCCCTTACTTTTCGACCGATATGGAAAAAATGACCTGCGAGCTGGAATCCGCCTACATCCTGATTTGCGAGAACAAGATTAACAACATCAAGGATATTATTCCGCTGCTCGAGAGGGTCGCGAAATCCGGAAGCCCGCTGCTGATTATCAGCGAGGATGTCGAAGGCGAGGCCTTGGCGACATTGGTCGTCAATAACATGAGAAAAACCCTGTCCTGCGCGGCCGTCAAGGCGCCGGGATACGGCGACCGTAGAAAAGCGATGTTAGAAGACATCGCCGTTCTTACCGGTGGGAAAGCCATCACTGCGGACCTGGGGCTGAAACTGGAAAATATCGAGCTCAAAGACCTCGGCCGTGCCAAGAAAGTGAAGATCGATAAAGACAACACGACCATCGTTGAAGGCGCCGGCAAGACGGCGGACATCAACGGCCGCATCAATCAGATTAAAAATCAAATCGAGGTGACGGACTCATCCTATGACAAGGAAAAACTGCAGGAGCGGTTGGCCAAATTGTCCGGAGGGGTCGCGATCATTAACGTTGGCGCCGCCACGGAAACCGAAATGAAGGAAAAGAAGGCCCGTGTCGAGGATGCTTTGCACGCCACGCGCGCCGCGGTGGAAGAAGGCATTGTCCCCGGCGGAGGGGTGGCGTTGCTGAGGACTATCGACAGCATCACCACGCTGAAGCTCAGCGGTGATGAAAAAACGGGTGCCGCGATCGTCAAGATCGCGCTGGAAGCGCCCGTGCGCCAGCTGTGCAACAATGCCGGGCTGGAAGGGTCGGTCATCGTCGACCGCCTCAAGAAGGAAAAAGTCAATGTCGGGTATGACATCAACAAGGACGATTACGTGGATATGTTGCAGTCCGGCATCATTGACCCGGCCAAGGTGACACGCACGGCGTTGCAGAATGCGTCGAGTATCGCTGCTCTGCTTCTGACGACGGAAGCGCTTATAACCGATGTGCCCGAGCCGGAAAAGAGCGGCGGCATGGGCGGCGGTATGCATGGCGGCATGGGCGGAATGATGTAAGCAAAAAATGATAAGTTAAGAAAACCAACCGCGGCACACGGGTGGCGCGGACGGAAAATGTATAAAAAAGAGCGCGGGTCAAATGACCCGCGCTCTTTTTTTCTGATTGACAATTCAAAGCAAAGTGACTATATTATAGGCTTAATTGCAGCGGGCTATTTGTTGTTTTTAGCCGAAAGTGGTTTAAATTTAACCAGTTATAGACATTTTGGAGGGGCATACATGGCAGATTGGATTGGGAGAGACCGCAGGGCAAGGAGATGTTATGGATTTGACGAGGTCGCCTTGGTCCCTGGCGATGTGACGGTCAACCCACATGAAGTGGACACGAGCTGGACAATCGCTGGCAAGACATTTAAGGTGCCGATTTTGGCGGCGGCCATGGACGGCGTTGTGGACGTCAATTATGCCGTTCAAATGGGGAAGCTGGGCGGGATAGCCGTTCTCAACCTTGACGGCGTCCAAACGCGCTATGATAACCCGGCGGAAGTTCTGGACCAGATTGCCAGCGCCACTCCAGAAGAAGCCACCAAATTAGTCCAAAATGTTTATTTGCAGCCCGTTAAGGATTCCCTCATCTCCAAGCGCATCAAGGAGATTAAGTCCAAGCATGTCCCAGCCGTTGTCAGTTGTATCCCGCAAAATGCCAAGAAATTTTCCGATATCGCCCGGGAGGCCGGATGCGATATGTTCATCGTGCAATCCACGGTGGCGACGATCAAACATATTTCCAGCGAGTACAAAATCGTTAACATTGAAAAGCTGTGCAAGGCATCCAAGATTCCCATCATTCTCGGCAATTGCGTGACCTTTGATGTCACCCTCGAGTTGATGGAGGCCGGGGCTTCGGGGGTACTGGTCGGCATCGGCCCGGGAGCCGCCTGCACCACACGAGGCGTCCTTGGGATCGGCGTTCCCCAAATCACCGCCACGGTCGATTGCGCGGCGGCCCGCGATTATTTCTTCAAGAGAAAAGGCAAGTACATTCCGATCATCACGGATGGGGGGATGCGCATCGGCGGCGAAATCTGCAAGGCGTTCGCGGCCGGGGCGGACGCGGTCATGGTGGGTTCCGCGTTTGCCAGGGCGGAAGAGGCGCCCGGGCGCGGTTATCATTGGGGCATGGCCACCTCGCACGCCAATTTGCCAAGGGGCACAAGGGTGCGCGTGGGAACCACCGGCACCCTGAAGGAGATCCTTTTCGGGCCGGCCCGGGTGGATGACGGCTCGCAGAACCTGGTGGGCGCGCTGCAGACCTCGATGGGGTCACTGGGCGTGACGAATTTAAAAGAGATGCATGATGTTGAAATTATTATCGCTCCCTCGATACAGACGGAAGGTAAGGTATTCCAGGTCAGCCAGCGCATCGGCATGGGGAAGTAACGGGGTTAAGCGGTCCAATAAAGCAAAATTAGGAATCCTCCATGGCAAAAAAGAACAAATCGGCAAAACTTAAAGGCCATAAGCGCGCGGCGGCAACGAAGAGGACCGCGCCAAAGATTTTCCGGGGGTTGAAGACGCGGTTTAAGACGAGTCCGAAAAAACGGATCATCCGCATGCCGAAACTGAAAAAAATCCGCAGCCGTATCGCCTCTTCGATCAAGGTCCGCAAAATCCGCAACAAGGACGTGATCATCATCTTGGATTTCGGCTCGCAATACACGCAGCTCATTGCCCGGCGCATCCGTGAAAATAAAGTGTACAGCCGGATCGTCCCGTATAACATCACGGCGGACGAGATCCAAGAGATAAAACCTAAAGGCATCATTTTCTCCGGCGGGCCGCTGAGCGTCTACGACAAAGGGGCGCCGATGCCCAGCAAAGAGCTTTATAAACTGGGCATTCCCATTCTGGGGATATGTTACGGCATGCAGGCGATCAACCATCAGTTCGGCGGTAAAGTACAGGGTAGCAGCGACCGGGAGTTCGGACGCTCGGAACTTTTCATTGACAGCAACAAGGATCTCTTTGTCAACATGCCGTCCAACCTGACCTGCTGGATGAGCCACAGTGATGAAATCAAGGCGCTGCCGGCGGGGTTCGTCAAGCTGGCGCACACCCTCAATGCGTCCATTGCTTCTTTCGCCAACCGTTCGAAGAAGATTTTCGGCGTGCAGTTTCACCCGGAGGTCGTCCATACCCAACGAGGAACACAGGTGCTGACGAATTTCATGTTCAGCATCTGTGGGTGTCTGCCGCGCTGGACCATGGACAAGTTTATCTCCTCCACGGTCAGCCAAATCAAGGAGAGGGTCGGCAACAAGAAAGTCGTGCTCGGATTAAGCGGGGGGGTGGACTCATCCGTGGCGGCGGTCCTTCTGCACAAGGCCTTGGGGAGCAAATTGCATTGTATTTTTGTCGACAACGGCCTGCTGCGCAAGAACGAAGTCAATTCCGTCCAGAAGACGTTCAAGGGGAATTTTAACATGAACTTGACCAGTTTAAACGCCGAAAAGGGATTTCTCAGCAGACTGAAAGACGTTGAGGACCCTGAGCAAAAGCGCAAAATTATT
>MHGR01000001.1:0-12526 GCA_001805655.1 Omnitrophica WOR_2 bacterium RIFCSPHIGHO2_02_FULL_52_10 | reverse complement strand
GGGCCTTCGGACGTCATTAAAAGCCATCATAATGTCGGCGGTTTGCCGAAAAACCTCAAGCTGGAGCTGATTGAGCCGTTCCGGGAGCTTTTCAAGGACGAGGTACGCGCCATCGGCAAGCGCCTGGAATTGCCCGAAGCCATCCTCAAGCGCCAACCCTTTCCGGGGCCGGGCCTGGCGATCCGCATCATCGGGCCGGTGACCAAGGAGCGCCTGGAGATCCTGCGTGAGGCCGACGAGCGGGTGCTGGATGAGATCAAGAAGGCCGGGCTTTATCATGAAGTCTGGCAGTCCTTCGCCATCCTGCTCCCCATCAAGACCGTGGGGGTCATGGGGGACCAAAGGACTTATGAGAACGTGATCGCCGTCCGCTGTGTCAGCAGCGTCGACGGGATGACGGCCGACTGGGTGCACCTTCCACACGAACTTTTGGGTAAGATAGCCAACCGCATCATCAATGAGGTCCACGGGGTTAACCGTGTCGTCTACGATATCAGCTCCAAGCCGCCGGCGACGATTGAATGGGAGTAATTTCAATTCTGTGAAGCGTGAAATACCCTTCGGGTACTGCTTCGCTGCGTGAAGAGTATTCCGCTTCACGCCGCACGCAATACGCTTCACGATTTCATCATGAGCCATTCCGATTTCGTCCATCTTCACGTTCACACGCAATACAGCCTGCTTGACGGGGCCTGCCGCATCAAGGAACTCGTCGATAAAGCCGCGGATTATCATATGCCCGCCCTCGGCATGACCGACCACGGCAACGTGTTCGGGGCCGTTGATTTTTATCAGACCGCCAAATCCAGGGGCATCAAGCCGATCATCGGATGCGAGGCGTACGTGGTTACCTCCGGCAGCCGTTTCGAAAGGACCCCCCGCCAGAAGGGGAGCGTTGCCCACCTGTGCCTGTTTGCCCGTAATCAAGAAGGCTACCGCAATTTGCTCAAACTCGTTTCCACGGCATATCTCGACGGATTTTATTATTTTCCGCGCATGGATAAAGAGATCCTGTCCAGGCATGCCGAGGGGCTTTTGGCCACGTCCGCCTGCTTGAAGGGGGAGGTGGCCTGGCATTTAAAAGAAGGGAATTACAATGCCGCTTTAAAAGCCGCCGACGACCTGGCACAGATTTTTGGCAAGGGAAATTTCTATCTGGAAATCATGGACCACGGCATGAAGGAGCAGAAAACGGTGAACGAAGGGCTGGTGAAGATTGCCGCGGATCTTAATCTCCCTCTGGTCGCGACCAACGATGTCCATTATCTTGAGCAATCCCAGTCCCCGGCGCATGACGCGCTGTTGTGCATCCAGACGCAAACGGTCCTCAGCGACCCCAAACGCATGAAACTGCATAATGACCAGTTTTATTTTAAAGCCCCCGAGGAGATGATCCGTGAGTTCAGATGGATCCCCGAGGCCACGGCAAATACGGTGGCGATTGCCGAACAATGCAACCTGGAACTTGATTTTGAAACGGTTCATCTGCCCAAGTTCAATCCCCCGGAGCATAAAACAAAGGAGCAATTTTTGCGCGAGTTGTGCGCGCAAGGGCTTAAACAACGTTACGCGAACGTGACGACGGAAATCAGGGATCGGCTGGAATACGAGCTGAACGTCATCGAGAAGACGGGGTTCACCAGCTATTTCCTGATTGTCGGGGATTTCATCCAATTTGCCAAGCAGAGGGGCATCCCCGTTGGGCCCGGCAGGGGTTCGGCCGCCGGCAGCCTGGTGAGCTATCTTCTGGGGATCACCGACCTTGATCCGCTGAAATACGGACTGCTCTTTGAGCGCTTCCTCAACGCCGACCGCGCCGGGATGCCGGACATCGACATCGATTTCTGTTATGAGCGCCGGGGCGAGGTCATTGATTATGTCACTCAGAAGTACGGCAAGGAAAATGTCGCCCAGATCATCACCTTCGGCACCATGCAGGCGCGGGCGGCCATTCGGGACGTCGGGCGGGTCATGGGCGCGTCGTACGGCGACGTGGACCGCATCGCGAAGCTCGTGCCCGCGGAGCTGGGCATCACGCTCGATGAAGCCATGTCCAAAGAGCCCCAGTTGGAAAAATTATGCAAGGAAGACAAGACGGCCAGGGAGATCATTGCCACGGCCAAGGTGCTGGAGGGGTTGACCCGCCACGCCTCTACGCATGCGGCGGGGGTGGTGATCGCCGACAAGCCGCTGAATGAATACGTGCCG
This sequence comes from Omnitrophica WOR_2 bacterium RIFCSPHIGHO2_02_FULL_52_10, assembly GCA_001805655.1. Classification (GTDB taxonomy): domain Bacteria; phylum Omnitrophota; class Gorgyraeia; order Zapsychrales; family Zapsychraceae; genus 2-02-FULL-52-10. The sequence goes on along the minus strand of MHGR01000001.1, from coordinate 10,318 downwards.
CTTTATAAGAGCAGCGATGACCAGGTCATGACGGGGTACGCGATGAACGCCATCGCGAAGATCGGGCTGCTCAAAATGGATTTTCTGGGACTGCGCACGCTGACCGTGATCAGCGAAGCCGTCAAATTAACCAATGCGATCCACGGCAAGAAAATCGACATCGGCGCGATCCCCCTGGATGACCAAAAGACCTATGACAACTTAAGCAAGGCGAACAGTTTCGGCATTTTTCAGCTGGAAAGCGGCGGCATGCGCGAGCTGTTGAAGAAAATCCAGCCCTCGGAGTTCGAGGACCTGATTTCCATCCTGGCTCTTTACCGTCCCGGCCCGATGGGCAGCGGCATGCTCGACGATTTCATCAAGCGCAAGCGCGGCGAGGTCAAGTTCCAGTACGATCACCCCAAGCTGGAGCCGATCTTAAAGGATACGTACGGGATCATCCTTTATCAGGAACAGGTCATGAAGATTGCCGTGGCCCTGGCTGGTTTTTCTCTGACGCAAGCCGATCACCTGCGCTGGGCGATGAGCAAGAAGATTCCGGCGGTGATGGAGCAGATGCGCAAGGACTTTGTCGCGGGGTGCTGGAAAACAAGCCAGATCATGGAAGGCAAGGCCAACCGGCTTTTTGACCTCATTGATTATTTTTCCGGCTACGGCTTTAACCGCAGCCACTCGGCCGCGTACGCCCTGATTACTTACCAGACGGCTTATTTAAAGGTGAATTACCCGGTGGAATTCATGTGCGCCCTGCTGAACTGTGAGAGAAATAATACGGATAAAGTGGTGGAATATGTCAAGGAGTCCGCGGCGATGGGCATCACCATCCAGCCGCCCGATATCAATGAAAGTTTATTGGAATTCAAAGTCGTGGATGCCAAGACCATCCGGTTCGGGATGTTGGCCATCAAAAATGTCGGTGAATCGGCAATTGATTCCCTCGTTAAGCAGAGAGGGGCAAAGCCGTATGCGTCACTTTTTGATGTCTGCGAGCGGGTTGACCTGCGGCTGGTGAACAGGAAAGTCCTAGAAAGTTTGATTAAGTGCGGCGCGCTGGACTGCTTCGGGGCCTTTCGCGCGCAACTGATGATGGTTTTGGATAAGGCTTTCGAATTGGGGGCGAAGAAACAAAAGGAAAAGGCCTCGGGGCAGGTATCTTTTTTTGACCTGACCGGAGAGGACAGCGGCTTCAATAAGGATACGGAAGCTTTACCGGCCGTTAAGGAATGGCACAAAACGCAGATTCTCTCGTTTGAAAAAGAAATTTTAGGTTTTTATATCAGCGGCCACCCGCTGGCGCATTATCACAACGAAATCAAGGAATTTACGGAGATATCGACTAAAAACTTAAAACAGTCCGTGGAAGGGGAAAATGTGCGCCTGGTCGGCTTGATTGAGCACGTTAAGCTAACGAATACGCGCAAGACAAATGAGCGCATGGCGATTCTGCGGGTCGAGGATATGGATGGAGAAGTGGAAGCGGTCGTGTTTCCATCGAGTTATGAAAAATTAGCAAATTATATTCATGAGGGGGAAGTGGTATTCCTAAGCGGCAAGGTCAGCTTTAGGGACAATGATCCGAAAATCATAGTGGAAGACATGAAGCAAATCCACGACGTCTATGGGACAATTAAGGCCATTAATTTGGACCTGACCGAAGTGGGAGAACGTGATTTAAGCGATTTGAAAAAGAAATTGGCGAGTTTCCCTGGAAAAGTTCCTGTGTATTTGAGATTGAACACAAAAACGCATAAAAGTGTTGAGATTCTTGTAGGGGAAGATTTATATGTTGCTCCAAATGAGCAGCTTATGAATGAAATTAAGGAATTTGTTGGCGAGGAAAAATTTAAGGTGACGCTTTAGCGCAAAATCCAACTGGAAATTAAACAAAGATCAAATATCTTTGCCCTCATAAATTGTTCTTGACACTGTAACAGCTTGTTGTTACTATGCTTAGCATTAGGAGGTGGCAAATGACCAAAAAAGATATTGTATTGAAGATCACGGACATGACCGGAATCAAACAGGTTGACGTCAAAAAAGTCGTCCAAAAGACGTTTGATGTTATAATCGAAAGCCTCATACGCTCCGAAAAGGTTGAATTACGTAATTTCGGGGTTTTTAAAATCAAGGAGCGTCGGGCAAGATTTGGGCGCAATCCCCGGACAGGTGAAAGCGTGCCTGTTCCCCCTCGAAAAGTGGTTGTCTTCAAGCCTGGCTTGGAAATGAAGCAGAAAATTAAGTAAGTGAGTGATAATAAAAAGAGTATTGCTGGCCTCCGGCATTACTCTTTTTTGTGTTCCTGTCATAACTTCAAAAATATCTTATAGTTATAAAGAGTTTTGTTTGCCCCGCTGTTTCCCATGGAAAAGCGGGGTAATAAATTATTAGAGCCCTATGTCGAAGAAATTTTCTGCGCCAAGAGGAACAGCGGACATTCTCCCAGCCGAAACACATCTGTGGCAAAATATTGAGCGCAAGGCGCGCAAGGCTTTCCGGCAATATAATTATACGGAAATCCGCACGCCGCTCTTTGAGGAAACCGGCCTTTTTCAGCGGTCTTTGGGGCAGACCAGCGATGTCGTTAATAAGCAATTGCTCGAATTAGCTGCGAATAAAGAGGAAGGTTTTGCCCTGCGCCCGGAAGGGACGGCGCCCATCGTGCGCGCCTATGTCGAAAATAGCCTAAACAGAAAGGAAAACATCAGCAAATTATTCTACATCGGCCCGATGTTGCGCGGGGAGCGTCCCCAAAAAGGGAGATTACGCCAATTCCACCAGATCGGGGCTGAAGTCATCGGTCCCGGAGCCGGCCACCCATATTTGGATGCCGAGGTCATAGCGCTGAATGTCTATTTATTGAAGTCCTTTGGCTTGATGGAATTTGATTTAAAACTGAATACGCTGGGGACTTTAGCGGACAAAGAGCATTTCTCGCGGATTCTCCGTGAGCAACTCAAGAATAAGGTCCGAGGCCTATGCGAGGATTGCCGCCAGCGGTACACGCGCAATGTTTTCCGCATCCTGGATTGCAAAAATAAATCTTGCCGGGACGTAATCCTTGGCCTTAGAATAGACCACTCTCACCTTTCTGACGAGAGCCGGTCTTATTTCGCAAAGGTGACGCAGGCTCTGGACAACCTTGGCGTTACATATAAAATTTGCTATGACCTTGTCCGCGGGCTGGATTATTACACGCATACCGTCTTTGAAATCAGCGGGGATTCTCTGGGAAGCCAGGATGCCTTAAGCGCCGGGGGAAGATATAATCATTTGGTAAATCAACTGGGAGGAGCGGACGTTCCGGCCATCGGGTTTGCGTTAGGGATAGAGCGCGTTATTCTCTCCCTTCCCAATGAATTTGCCGCAAAAGCAGAACCTCTACAGGTTTTTGTCATCGCGCTGGATGAGCAATATCTTGGCAAGGCGTTTAAAATACTTGAGATCCTGCGCGCCGGAGGGGTTTCCGGCGACATGAGTTTTCAGGTGACTTCCGTCAAGAGCCAGATGCGCCAGGCGAATAAAAGTGGGGCGCTCACGGCCATCATCCTGGGGGAAGAAGAAGAAAAGAAAGATATGATCACCCTCAAGGATATGACCCATGGGGATCAGAAGCAGGTCCAGATGGACGAATTAATCAATGAAATCGAAACATTGTGCGCAAAGGCAGGCAGATAGAAAATGCTGAGAACGCATACGTGCGGGGAATTGAGAAAAGAGCACGGGGACAAGGAAGTCACCCTGTGCGGGTGGGTTGCGGCCCGACGCGACCACGGGAAGTTGATCTTTATCGATGTCCGCGACCGGTATGGTATGACCCAGGTTGTTTTTGTCCCTTCGGTCAGCAAGGGCGCGCATGATACCGCGCAAAAGCTCGGGCCGGAATTCGTGATTCAGGTGACCGGCAAGGTTGCTGTCCGCCCCGCGAAAATGGTGAACCAGGACATCCCGACCGGCGCCATCGAGGTCTGCGCCGAAAAGCTTGAAATTCTCAACCCCAGCGAGGTTCCGGTTTTCGAGATCGATGACACCGTGGAAGCGGCGGAAGAATTGCGGCTGACCTACCGTTACCTCGACCTGCGCCGCCGGAAGGTATTCAAGGCGCTTGAATTGCGCCATAAAATGTGCGCCGTAATCCGCAGATATCTTGACAGTCAACAGTTTCTGGAAGTCGAGACGCCGGTTCTGACAAAATCAACGCCAGAGGGGGCGAGGGATTTTCTCGTTCCCGCGCGCCTGAATCTCGGCCATTTTTTTGCCCTGCCGCAATCGCCGCAGTTATTCAAACAGATATTGATGGTTTCCGGAGTCGACCGTTATTATCAAATCGTCAAATGTTTCCGGGACGAGGATTTGCGCGCCGACCGCCAGCCCGAATTCACGCAGCTGGACATGGAGATGTCGTTTGTGACCGAGGAGGACGTTTATGCCGTCACGGAAAATATCTTCAAAGCCGTCTTTAAGGAAGTCAAAGGCATCGACATTCCGACACCGTTTCGGCGCATGACCTACGCTGAGGCCCAGCAGAAGTATAAGAGCGACAAGCCGGACCTGAGAGTAGACGGCGTTGATTACGCCTTTGTCTGGATTATAGACTTCCCGATGTTTAAATATAATGAAGAGGAAAGACGCTGGGAGAGTGAGCACCATCCCTTCACTTCCATCAAGGCCGAGGACATGCATTTTCTAGAAAGCGGGCAGTACGGCAAGGTTCGGGCCAATTCCTATGACCTGGTGCTCAACGGAAGCGAGCTCGGCAGCGGTTCGATTCGCATCCATAAAAAAAATATGCAAAAGAAAATATTTGATATAATAGGCCTAAATAAGCAGGAGGCTGAAGAGCGGTTCGGGTTTCTCCTTAAGGCCTTTGAATATGGGGCCCCGCCGCATGCCGGCGCGGCTTACGGGATCGACCGGCTGGCGGCAATCCTGACGGGAGCGGATTCCATCAGGGATACGATTGCGTTCCCGAAAACGCAGAAGGGAAGTTGCTTGATGACCAATGCGCCGTCTGAAATTGACGCCGCGCAATTGAATGAATTAGGTTTAATGATGGTTAACAAAGGAGACAGGGATGCTTAAGAATGTATGGAAGGTATTGAGTGTAACGATGGGAGTCATGGTAATTTATGGGTGTGCCTCGACCAAGGACGTCGAAGTGCGCAGGTACACCGAAATCAGGGACCGCGTTGACCAGGACATGAGCGAGGGGAACGCCGGTTACCTTGCCGGAACGCCCCAGCCTGAGGACCGCAGCGATTTCCGCAAGACGCGCAAAATCTACGTGCTTGAGGTTTCGAAAGTGGCGGGGGAAGACGAGGAATCGGTCATGGTTGAGCCATCCGATGCCGAGGCTGCTCAGGACACGGACGCGGGTGACGAATATTATGAAGAAGAACCGGAATTTATGGTCCCCCCGAAGGAGTCCAGAGTCATCGAAGAAGAACCTTCCGCCGGCTATGCATCCCAGCCCAGCGCGGCACAACCGTCAGCCACTCCATATACCATCCAAAAGGACGACACGCTGCAGAAGATCTCCAAGAAGTTCTATGACTCCTACAGCAAGTGGCCCAGGATTTATGACGCCAACAGGGACGTTCTCGACAGCCCCGACAAGATCAAACCGGGAACGGTCATTCAAATCCCCATGGACTAAATGGTCCCAATATCATTCCTGCCATAAACCAAACGGAGGGGTATGGAACGCACGATAAACCTTGAAAATAATCGGGACTTGCAAATCCTTGTCGGTAAATACGACCAGAATTTGAAGCTCATTGAAAAGGAACTTGATATCACGATTGTCCAGCACCACCTCGGCCTGAAAGTTTCCGGCCAGCGCCGGCAAGTCGACAAGGCCTGCGAGCTGTTTGATTATTTGAAGGGCCTGATTGACGCCGGGTCGGATATCAAAACGCGTGATGTGATTTATGCCCTGAAGCTCGCCCAGCCGGATGAAGGGGTGGATTTCAAGAGGCTGTCCAAGGAAAAGATCGATGTTTCCGTCAAGGGCATGCTGGTCACCCCGAAAACCAAGGGCCAGATTGAATATGTCGAAGCCATCAAGCACCATGATATTGTGTTTGGCATAGGTCCCGCCGGGACCGGCAAGACCTATCTGGCCATGGCCATGGCCGTCAATGCGTTAAAAAAGGGGTTGGTGCGCCGTATCATTTTGACACGGCCGGCCATTGAGGCGGGAGAGAATCTCGGGTATATCCCGGGGGATATGGTCGAAAAAGTCCTTCCGTACCTGCGGCCCCTCTATGACGCGCTTTACGACATGATTGAGGGGGAAAAAGTTGAGGCACTCACGGAACAGGGGATCATTGAAGTGGCGCCGCTGGCGTTCATGCGCGGGCGGACTCTTAACGATGCTTTTGTGGTTCTGGATGAAGCGCAGAACAGCACGCCCTTCCAGATGAAAATGTTTTTAACGCGCTTAGGATTTGATTCAAAAACGGTCATTACCGGGGATATCACCCAAAGCGATTTGCCCAAAGGCACGCAGAACGGGCTTACGGACGCGGAGCGGGTCCTGAAAGAGATCAGCGGGATCCAGTTCGTTCACCTGACCGGGGAAGACGTCGTCCGGCACGAGCTCGTGCAGAGGATCATTGAAGCCTATGAGCATGATAGCAAAGTTTAGCGAGAACATTCAGAAAAATATCGCCGGCATCCTCTTAACGTTCGCCGTTGTCGCGCTTTTGACGGCCTTTTGCTATTACATAAACTATCTGCTCATTTTACCGTTCTTTCTGCTTTTTCTGTGTCTTCACTTAAAGTGCTGCCAAAAAGGGTCCTATCAGAGAATCCTGCACTTGGGGTTGTTGTTGTCCCTGCTCCTGTTTACCACACATATCATTTCTCACTACACATCGTGGCCACCGTATTACATTCCGGTTGCCGGGATCGCCATGCTGACGATGCTGTTGTTCAACGATCTGAATCTGGTGTTCATCATGAGCCTGGCCGCCAGCGTGCTGGTCAGCACCGTTCTCAAAGGTGATTTCGGCATGATGATGACCTTTTTTCTGGGGAGCCTCACCGGGGCCTACGGGGTACGCGACGCGCGCGCGCGCGACCAATTGATCAGCGCGGGGCTGTTTGTCAGCCTGATCCATGTGGTCTGTCTGCTGCTTTTGAATCCGGATTTTTCCCTCTTCATGGACCGGAAATTCAATATGGATTACCTCTATCCGTTGACGGCCAACGGTTTTATTTCCGCTTTCCTCGTGGTGGCCACGCTTAAACTCTTTGAGCATTTCTTTAACGTCCTGACGAATTTCAGCCTATTGGAGATTGCCGACAGCAACCGCCCGGTCCTCAAGCGCATGCAGCAGGACGCGCCGGGGACGTGGCAGCACAGCCTGACCGTCAGCCAGCTTGCGGAAGCGGCGGCCGACGCCATCGGCGCCAATGCCCTCTTGACCAGGGCGGGCGCCTATTATCACGATATCGGGAAAGTGGTCAAACCCGTTTATTTTACCGAAAATCAGATGTACTCGGACAACAAGCACGACCGCATCGAGCCGTCCATGAGCCGGCTGGTGATCCTGAATCATGTTAAAGAGGGCATCGAACTGGCCAAAAAGCATAAGCTGCACCCGATCATCATTGATTTTATTCCCCAGCATCACGGGACCAGCCTGATTTATTATTTCTACCAGAAAGCGATCGAAGGGGCGGAAGAGGGGGAAAACATCAGTGAGGAAAACTTCCGCTATCCCGGGCCCAAGCCCCAGACGAAGGAAACGGCCATTGTGTTGTTGGCGGACTCCGTGGAGGGGGCCACGCGCTCGCTGGACGAACCGACGCCGACGAGGATAGAAGAAACCGTCAAGAAAATCGTGAACAACAAGTTCATTGACGGCCAGCTGGACGAATGCAACCTGACCCTTAAGGAAATCGAGAAGATCTCATCCACGTTCATACGCATTTTGAGCGCCGTGTACCACGCGCGCATCAAATACCCCGAGAAGAAAAACGGCGGTCCGGCCGGCTCGTCTTCCTGAGCATGCGACCTTCCCTGGATATCACGCTCAAAGACCTGCAGAAGACCATACCCCTGAATGCACCCCAGATACACAAAATCGCAAAGGCCATTCTGCGCCGCGAGGGGATCCGCAGCGCGGAACTTTCGGTTGTTTTTGTCACCCGTCAAAGGATAAGGGGACTCAACAGGAAATACCTGCGCCGTGATCACGCGACAGATGTTTTGGCCTTTGCCTACGAGCCTTCTTCCCAAAACGAGCGGCACGTCAAGACCAAGAGGACGCTCTGCGGTGACATTATCATCTCAACGGACGCGGCCGTGCAAAACGCAAAGATCTATTCCACCGGGCGTTCACGGGAGATCGTCCTGTATTTGATCCACGGCATCCTGCACCTGCGGGGATTTGATGACCATAAACCTCAGGATATTAAGAAAATGAGAGGCAAGGAACAGGCCTTGCTGGATTATCTAGGCGCGAAAATCAAGCAGTGTGTGCTGTAGCACGGCGCGCCGAGCATGAGCTACGGCGCGAAAGAGGCACGCAGGGCGAGACAATGATCATCCATACCGAAGGAATCGTAATCAAGAGTTTTGATTTTCGCGAAACCAGCCGCATTGTGACTTTTTACACCAAAAGCCACGGCAAGGTCAAAGGGGTGCTGAAGGGCATCCGCAAGGAGCCCCGCAAGTTCGGCAGCAGCGCGGACAAGTTCACGGTCAATGACATCGTCTACTATCAGTACAGCCGGTCGGACCTGCATCTGGTCAGCCAGTGCGACCTGGTCCAATACTTTTTTTCCATCCGCGAGGATTACAGACGCACGATGGCCGCGAATTACATGCTGGAGCTGGTCGACACGGTCATGCCGTCCGAGCAGCCAAATAAAAAAATCTATCTTTTGATGCTGGATTATCTGCAGGCGCTGGAAACGGCCGGTGACATCGATAAACTTGTCCATATTCTCCAGATCAAGGTTCTTTCCCTTTCGGGCTTCCGGCCCCATATCGACACCTGCCTGAAATGCCGCCGGGAAGTCCGCGGCGATGCGCGCTTCAGCCTCAAATCAGGGGGACTGATCTGCGGGGATTGTCCCTCCGGCGAAACCGATTTCACCGTGATCTCCAAAGGGACGGTTGCGTCCATTTTACATATTGAGCAAAACGACTGGATGAAAAGCCTGCGGCTGGGTTTGACCCATTCCGTGCGCAAGGAATTAAAATACCTGCTGAATAGTTTTTTAGTGTACCATCTGGGGAGAAATATACGGACCACGAAATACCTTTAGCGCAGTTTGACCGCGGAGCGCAGACCCTCTATAATCATACTACAGACCACCGCATTAGTAATGGAACCAGTGCATCTTTCACAACTCGTTGGAGCGGTGGCAGTATTGACGTCCGCAAAGGTTCCATTATCTATACGGACGTCAATATTATCAATCCCGTAATACACGGTCATCCGATCTCATGAAAGTCGTCGTGCAGAGGGTCAGTCAGGCGGAGGTCCGGGTCGATGGGGAGGTGGTCGGCCGGATCGGCCGCGGCATGCTGGTCTTCGTCGGTGTAGGCAAGGGCGACACCGAGGAGGATGCCGTTTATTTGGCGCAAAAGGTCGCGCAAATACGGATATTCGAGGATGCGAACGGGAAAATGAACCTGTCTTTGTCCGAGATCGGCGCGCAGATCCTCGTTGTTTCCCAGTTCACGTTGTACGGCGATTGCCGCAAGGGCCGCCGCCCGTCGTTTGACGGGGCGGCCGAACCCCAAAAGGGGGAAAAGCTTTATAGTCGTTTTGTTCAGGAGCTGCGCGGCCAAAACATAAAGGTGGAAACGGGGAAGTTCCGTGCCATGATGGATGTGGCGCTGACCAATGACGGGCCGGTGACTTTTATCTTGGATAGTCGCTCGTGACCAGCGGCCCGTGGCCCGCAGTATGATTTAATAAATGGTTCACGAGGCACGGGACACGGGTGACGAGCCACCACATAGCATGACGATTATCGACACCCACGCGCATTTGGATCATATTGAAAATCTTGATGAGGCCCTGAGCAATGCGGCCGGGGCGGGTGTTGAGGCCATTGTGACGGTGAGCGTCAATGCCGCTTCTTGCCGGAAAAATTTGGAAATCAAAAAGTCCAAAAGACAGCCGAAAATCCATTTGGCCATGGGCATGCACCCTTCGGATGCCGATCCGGCGCAGGTCGGCGAATGTGTTGAATTGATACGGGCGCATAAAAGCGATCTGGCGGCCATCGGCGAAATCGGCCTGGATTTCTGGTATAAATGGGCCCGCAGGGATCGGGAGAAAAAAGATGCTCAGCG